>NZ_JAVXIQ010000003.1:0-257728 GCF_036648275.1 Hafnia sp.
GGACGCAGAATTTTATGGCTGCCCAGTATAGGTGTCAAGAAATATACAAGATCGCATTCTCACCAAGATACTTGCTGAGGGTGTTTGGCACTCAGTTCAACGAACTGATTATAGTCTAACAACACGATATTGGATGAAATTCGAGCACTCAAACCTCGAGCAATAACATCGACATTCAGCGCATATAGGGATGTGGAGGCAGAAATGAGCTTTTCAAGGGCATGGGTATTTGTGAGCCCGCACAGAACACCATCCTGAAGAAGCACGATAGCGTCATTATTGCCCACAATAGCGCAAAGAGTTGTCAGATCTGCTGAGGTTGGAGACTTTGCCAGCGTATGTAACATGTAAAGTATCACCAAAGACTAAAAGGTTAGCACAACATCGCGTTGTTCAAGGTTTTGTCGAATCTGTGCCGCAGTTCGCAGTTGAACATCAATAATCCACTGCTCATTGTCCTGTAAACCTCTTTCACGCAGTGACTCAGAACAGATATAAACGTCTTCAATATCGTAAAGCGGCATCACGCCAAAGGTTGAAACATAGTCTCGACAAAGAATTTCAGTCGGTTTTTGATTGGGCAAAAGTTGAAAAACGCCATCCCCAATAAAAAACACCTGAATATCTTCACTGAAAGCAGAAGCAGCCAGTAATGCATCCAGCCCTTCACGTCCTGCGCTTGATGTATGCGGAGGCTGAGTAAAAATAAAAGCTAAACGTTTCATCCCATCCTCTCAGAATTGCATGATGCGATCGCAGGTCAATGCAGCTTCAGCCAGTGAACCTAACCCACTTAAGGCAAAGCCATCCTGCAAATTAGCAGCCGGCAGGCCCAACTGTGCCGCTTCATCTTTTGAAACCACGCCGCGGCGCAACGCTGCCGCGACACACACATTGAGCACTACACCATGATCCCGCGCTAATTTCTGCCACGCACGAACGAGATCGAATTCATCACTCGCCGGAGATGTCAGCTGATTAGCGTTGCTCACGCCCTCTCGATAGAAGAATACGCTGACCAATTGATGTTCGCTGGCCACCAGTGCCTGAGCAAACTGGTAGGCGCTACTCGCCGCCTGCGTGCCATAAGCAGGGCCTGTCACAAACAAGGAGTAGCTCAGCATTAGCGATCGCTACCCTGTAGGTCGCCGCTTTTGAACTGACGAATATACAGATACACCGTGTGCTTAGAGATATTCAGACGGTCGGCAACCTGATTAATGGCGTCTTTGATATCAAAAATGCCCTTTTCATGCAGGTTCAGCACAATTTGGCGATTCTTCGCATTGTTCGATACCGAACGGTCGGCATTCACTTCTTCGATCGTAAACTCCAACGTCTGCGCCACCAAGTCGTCTACGGAAGAGGCAAAATTCACGGATGAAGCAACATCTTGCGAAGCCTTAGGAATGAAGGTTTCCATGATCTGAGAGAAAGGCACATCCAGATTCATGTTGATACATAGCAGACCAATAACGCGCTGCTCCTTGTTACGAATAGCAATCGTAACCGACTTCATCAACACACCGCTTTTTGCACGTGTGAAGTAAGCTTTTGACACGCTGCTATCTTCACCGGCCATATCGTGCAGCATGCGCAGGGCTAAATCGGTAATAGGCGAGCCGATTTTGCGCCCCGTATGTTCACCGTTTGCAATACGTACCGCTGAACATTTCAAGTCCTCAAGCGAATGCAAAACGATTTCGCAATGAGAGCCAATGAGCATAGCAAGACCATCAACAACGGCTTCGTATGATTTCAGAATTTCATGATCGGTCTGGCTGAACGGACGCTCATCCAGTAAATCTAGCTCGCTGGTATCACCAGGCATAAGCGTATTGGACATTGAAGACAACCCCCACGGAGGATTTAGCTACGCATCCATCTATGGATGCAGATTCAAGAAAACGTGCTAGTTAGCAAATAAAGTTTAGCAAAGCTGCCCTATTAAATTCCTTGAGGCCAGCGGGGTAAAAGTTTTTTTTACCTTCCAACGATAAAAAACAAAAAAGCCGTGGAATATTCCACGGCTTTTTTTAAACATTCAAGTTAATTACTTGCCTGCTTTCGCTGCGTCAGCTTTTGCTGGAGCTTCTGCTTTCGCATCAGCTTTAGGTGCAGCTTTAACATCCAGCAGTTCTACATCAAATACCAGCGTAGAGTTTGCTGGGATGCCTGGGACGCCAGTTTTGCCATATGCCAATTCTGGTGGGATGACCAGCTTGATTTTGCCGCCTTTTTTGATGTGTTTCAGGCCTTCGGTCCAGCCTGGGATAACGCCATCAAGACGGAAAGACAATGGCTCACCACGGCTGTATGAGTTATCAAACTCAGTACCATCGGTCAGAGTACCTTTGTAGTTAACCACTACGGTATCGCTGTCTTTTGGTTCAGCACCGGTACCTTCTTTATCAACTTGATACATCAGGCCAGTTTTGGTGGTTTTAACATTTTTCTCTTTAGCGAACGCATCACGGAATTTTTTACCCGCATCTGCGTTAGCTTTAGCATCCTGTTCCATCTTAGCCTGTGCAGATGCTTTTACGCGTGCTTCAAAGCCCTGCAAAGTGCCTTCGATTTCTTGGTCGGTCAGCTTGCTTTTACCTGCGAAAGCATCTTGAACACCGGCGATCAGCTGGTCTTTATCCAACTTGATACCCAGTTTTTCCTGCTCTTTCAGGGAGTTTTCCATATAACGTCCCAGAGAAGCACCTAATGCGTATGCTGCCTGCTGATCGTCATTCTTGAATTTGCTGTTAGTTGCTGTCGGCGCAGCATCTGCAGCTTTAGCTGCGTCAGCGGCGAACGCTGATGCATTCAGAGCCAGAGCCATTGTGGTTGCCAGCACAGTAACTTTAAAAAAAGATTTCATCCATTTCTCCAAACTTTAAGGCAAATTACCTTAAATAACGATGAGCTAAATGTAGTTGGGTACTATAGCGGTCTGTTGACGCATAAAACAATCACTAAGCGTGCCAGTCTGATAAATTCAGACTACAACATGCCCAAAAAGTTTCACTCGCTTAGCCAATCAACAAGCGTAACGCGCAATTCGCCTGCTTTACGGGTAAAATAACGATTATGAGGTGAAATTTCACCTATGAAATTGTGAACAGAAACTACACCGTTTTCAGAGGAAAGATTATGCAACCATCGGCTTGGGATCGCGAAGAGCTTGAATCCCGATTTGAAATGCTCGAAAGCCGACTGGCTTTTCAGGAAATAACGATTGAGGAGCTCAACCAAACGGTTATTGCTCTTCAGCTAGAGATGAATAAATACCGCGAACAAATGCATTTACTGGTGGATAAGCTTAAAGCAGCTCAGCCGTCGATGATGGCTCACCCATCAGAAGAAACACCGCCGCCTCACTATTGAGCGATGATTCAACAACAAAAAAGCGGCCAAGGCCGCTTTTTTCATTCTGCTTATCAATCACAGAATTAATGACAGCCGCAACCACCGTTGCCTTTGCCATTACCACCACAGCAACCGCCTTCTTCACCATGGTCGTGACCGTGTTCGTGGCCATGACCACCACAGCAGCCTTCGCCGTGTTCGTGGTGATGATCGTGCTCGCCGTGTACGTGACCATGCTCCAGCTCTTCAGCTGTTGCTTCACGGATTGCGATAACTTCAACGTGGAAGTTCAGGTTCTGGCCAGCCAGCATGTGGTTACCATCAACAACAACGTGGTCGTCGTCAACTTCGGTAATTTCAACTGGAACTGGACCCTGATCGGTTTCAGCCAAGAAACGCATGCCAACCTGCAGTTCATCAACGCCCATGAAAACGTCTTTAGGAACACGCTGAACCAGATTTTCATCATAGTTGCCGTAAGCGTCATTCGCGCCAACGTGAACGTCAAAGCTATCGCCTTCAGCGTGTCCTTCCAGAGCTGCTTCCAGCCCAGAAATCAGGGAGCCATGTCCGTGCAGATAATCCAACGGTGCACTCACCGGAGATTCATCAACTAAAACACCGTCTTCTGTACGTACCTGATAGGCCAAGCTGACCACCAGGTCTTTTGCTACTTTCATGATATCTCCTAGCGTTGGAAACTAAATTGGCGCAGATTGTAGCGGAATTTTGCGCCACTGTACCCACAAGGATAAAAAATCCCTCGCTGAAACGCCACCCTTGCCGCTTATTCTGGCTTAAAAATACCGATCATTTGGTTGTTATGCTGTACATGGTCGCTGACATCCGCCTCTGGCTGGCTTAGCTGATGCCCACACTTAACACACTCAGCATGCTCGATATTATTCTCTCGCCAAACCACCAACGTATCCTGCGCCTTACAGGCGGGGCAGGTTGCTCCTGCAATAAATCTCTTTTTCATTTTGTTACCTTATTCGTAGACCTTTTTCACAGGTCTTCTTCGTCCCAGTCATTCATTTGCCGCCGCTCATGCTGCATCTCACGCTGAAAAATATCCTCCAGCTCGCGTCTGGCCTCTTTGACACGTGAAATTTGCGTCACATCGCCCTGATGATGAGGCATCAGCTCACGCAGCATGCGCATATCCAAACGACGAAAATGCTGCTGTGCCCGATGCGCCTGATGGGGATGCATACCCAACTCCATCAGCGCTTTGCGGCCCAGCTCCAGCGCACTAGAAAACGTTTCACGGCTAAATTGATTCACTCCAGCCATCAACAATTCATGAGCCTCAACGCGGCCACGTGCACGCGCCAGAATTTTTAAATGTGGGAAATGCTGCTGGCACAAATGCACCACGGCGAGGGTGTCTTCTGGCTCATTACAGGTCACAACAATCGCCTCCGCTTTCTCTGCCCCAGCTGCACGCAGCAGTTCAAGCTCAGTGGCATCACCGTAATAAACTTTATACCCATATCGACGCATCATACTGACAGCGCTCACATCACGTTCTAAAACTGTGATCCGCATTTTATTCGCCATCAGCAGGCGACCAATAACCTGACCAAAACGCCCAAAGCCGACGATAATCACCTGAGGATCATCATCCTCCACAAACGGCGCTTCCTCATCCTCTTCCTGCGGGTTGTAGCGTTTTTCTAGAATACGATCGACCAACTGCATTAACAGCGGTGTAGTCACCATTGAAAGCGTCACAATCACCAGCAACAGCGCCATCTGATCGCCCTGCAATAATTTTTGCGTGCTGGCCGCAGAGAACAATACGAAGGCAAATTCGCCCCCTTGGCTCAGCACAGCGGCAAACTGCATACGCACCGAACGACGGATACCGGCAATGCGAGCGAGCAGATATAACACGCCGCCTTTTACCGCTACCAAAATAGCGACGCCAGCCAATACCTCTGGCAAATGGGTGTATAGAATGCCCAAATTCAGCGCCATACCTACGGAGATGAAAAACAGCCCCAGCAGTAGGCCCTTAAACGGTTCAATCGCAATTTCTAGTTCATGCTGGAACTCACTCTCCGCCAGAAGCACGCCCGCGATAAACGTCCCCATCGCCATCGAAACGCCTAACGCATCCATGAACATGGCTGAGCCAAGCACCACTAACAACGCAGCGGCAGTGAAAATCTCACGCACGCCGGTCGCTGCGATGTAGCGGAAAATGGGGCGCAATAAGTAACGGCCACCAATCAGCATGCCCAGTAAAGCGCCCACTTTGATGGCAATAAACGTCCAATCCGTATCTTTGTTGCTGGAGCCGACTAAAACAGGAATTAGCGCCAGCGCAGGGATCACGGCCATATCTTGAAACAGTAATACCGAGAATCCGAGCTGACCGCCTTCGTTGCGGTTCATCCCCTTCTCTCGCATCATCTGCAAAGCCATCGCGGTGGAAGACATCGCCAACCCAATTCCGCCAATAACCGCAGCCTGCCATGAAAAATCCGTTAACAGCAATAAACCGCCTAGAATGACTGCGGTAAGCAAAACCTGCCCAGCTCCCACGCCAAAAATCGAGCGTCGAAGCGACCACAGCTTGCTAGGATTAAGCTCTAGCCCAATGATAAAAAGCAGGAATACAACACCCAGTTCCGAAAAATGCAGGATCTCATCCACATCGCGGATGAACCCTAACCCCCACGGACCAATCGCAATACCCGCAATCAAAAAGCCAAGCACGGTACCAATACCAATCCGCCGCGCAATTGGCACTGCCACGACGGCTGCAAATAGGAACAGCAGTATCGCTGGTAAGAGTGAGCCCTCTTCAGTCATAAACTACCGCCTCCCGCCAAAGGTGATTCCAACCATTGCCCGTAGGCTTTGGCATGCGTTTGCAAAACGTCGGGCTTAAGCCGGCGAGCCCAATAAACCACCATCGGCGTCATCCAATGCATATGGCACATGCCTGCCGTTAGCTCAAATGGACGCAAAACTTCATCCATGGTGTAACGGTTGTAGCCGCCCATTTGATAAGCCCCTTCAGGCTCACCGGTTGTGACAACGCTACGCCAATATTTTCCGCGCAGGGCATTTCCGCCAACGCCGCTGGCAAAACCGCGCGACAGCACGCGATCCAGCCACTCTTTCAATAAGGCAGGACAGCTATAAGTATAAAGAGGATGCTGAAAAACAATGACTTGATGCTCACGCAGCAGTTTCTGCTCATGGTGAATATCAATAAAAAAATCAGGATAGTGCGCGTAGAGATCGTGCACAGTGACATGTTCCAATTGTTGTGCCGGCTGCAGTAGAACTCGATTCGCAACCGAGTCTTGTGATTCCGGATGGGCATACAGCAGCAATACTTTCGGTGGCTGCGACATCTATTCCCCTCCCCAAAGCGTCGTCATCGGTGAGCATTTCAGCTACCATGCAGCGCTAAGATTAAAATTAATAGTGTGCGTGTTCTGAAAACTTATTATTGTTCACGCAAAAACAACCGTAATTTAACACATTTCTAATAGACGGCGCTTTATGATTGTTTTCTCATCGCTACAAATTCGACGCGGTACCCGCGTTCTGCTAGACAATGCCAGTGCAACGGTTAACCCCGGCCAGAAAGTGGGTCTGGTGGGTAAAAATGGCTGTGGGAAATCAACGCTGCTGTCGCTGTTAAAAGGTGAAATGAGTGCCGATGCTGGCAGCTTCAACTTTCCTGGTAACTGGGCGCTGGCGTGGGTCAACCAAGAAACCCCAGCGCTCGACGTGCCCGCTTTAGAGTATGTACTCGACGGTGACCGTGAATTCCGCCAGCTAGAGTCTGAACTCAACGACGCAAACGAACGTAACGATGGCAACGCTATCGCATTAGTGCACGGAAAGCTGGACGCCATTCAAGCGTGGACAATCCGCTCTCGCGCTTCCAGCCTGCTACACGGTTTAGGCTTTAGCCAAAGCCAGCTCGAAGAGCCGGTAAAATCCTTCTCCGGCGGCTGGCGTATGCGCCTTAACCTTGCACAAGCACTGATTTGCCGCTCCGATTTACTGCTTCTCGATGAGCCCACCAACCATCTCGACTTAGATGCGGTGATTTGGCTAGAACGCTGGCTGAAAAACTATACCGGTACATTGATCCTTATTTCGCATGACCGTGATTTTCTCGATCCGATCGTCGACAAAATCTTGCATATCGAACAAGAGCAGATGTTCGAGTACACCGGCAACTATTCATCGTTTGAACAGCAGCGCGCCACCAAGCTTTCACAACAGCAATCGATGTATGAAAGCCAGCAGCAGCGCGTCGCGCATCTGCAAAGCTACATCGATCGCTTCAAAGCCAAGGCCTCTAAAGCTAAACAGGCACAAAGCCGTGTGAAAATGCTAGAGCGAATGGAACTGATTGCACCTGCCCATGTCGACAATCCATTCCACTTCAGCTTCCGCGAACCAGAAAGCCTACCGAATCCATTGCTGCGGATGGAAAAAGTGAGTGCCGGCTACGGTGACAAAACGATTTTGGATTCCATCAAGCTGAATCTGGTTCCCGGTTCTCGCATTGGTCTGCTAGGCCGCAACGGCGCAGGTAAATCCACGCTGATCAAGCTGTTGGCCGGTGAGTTAGCGCCGCAAAAAGGCGAAATCGGTTTAGCCAAAGGCGTGAAGCTGGGCTACTTCGCTCAGCATCAGTTGGAATATTTACGCGCAGATGAATCGCCGTTGCAGCATCTTACCCGCATCGCCCCACGCGAAACGGAACAGCAACTGCGTGACTATTTGGGCGGTTTTGGTTTCCGCGGCGATAAAGTCACCGAGCACACCGCGCGTTTCTCCGGCGGCGAAAAAGCGCGTCTGGTATTAGCACTGGTTGTATGGCAGCGCCCTAATCTATTACTGCTCGATGAACCGACTAACCACCTCGATTTAGACATGCGTCAAGCGCTGACCGAAGCCCTGATCGACTTCGAAGGCGCGTTGGTGGTGGTTTCCCATGACCGTCACTTACTACGTTCAACGACCGACGATCTGTACTTGGTACACGATGGCCAAGTTGAGCCGTTTGCTGGCGATCTGGAAGATTATCAACAGTGGATGATTGACCTGCAACGTCAACAGGCACAGCAAGATTCCAATAAAAGCGAAGGCGAAACTAGCGGAAATAGTGCTCAAGCGCGTAAAGATCAAAAGCGCCGTGCAGCCGAATTCCGCACCCAAACTCAGCCGATCCGTAAGCACATCATGAAGATGGAACAGCAAATGGAAAAACTGAGCGCGCAACTAGCCGTACTCGAAGAAAAATTGGCCGATAGCGAACTGTATGACATCAGCCGCAAGGCGGAACTGACTGAATGCCTACAGCAACAGAATCAAACCAAGGCCGCGCTAGAAGAGGCAGAGATGGAATGGTTAGATGGGCAGGAAACGCTAGAAGTCATGACCCAAGCCTTTGAGGCTGAAAGCGAATAAGCCTCGCAAAGAGGCTGCAATCTATTGCCAGCGATGAAACATTCGCTGGAATCCACTTCGCATAATCTAACAAACCCGCTGTTAAGCACCCGAAAGCGTATTTACTCTGCGCTTGGGTGCTTAGGACTGTCTGTCTTAAGCATAGAGTGGTATGGCAGATAGGAAAAAGCCCCACCTGATATTTAATCAAGGTGAGGCCAACCCTCATACTCAGCAGTGTGAGGTTAGCCTCTTCCCCGTTGCAAAACAAGGAAAAGGAAAACCAAAAAATGCCACAAAAAACTGTTATTTGGTGTCTATTGATCGTCTGTATAACTCTATTGGCGTTCATTGGGATCACACATGGATACCTGTGTGAAATACACATCAAAAACGGTAATAAAGAGGTTGCCGCCGTTTTAGCCTACGCATCTAAACGGTAAGCACCTTTACGTCGAGGTATTCCGCAAGGAATACCTCGTTCGTTGGCTGCACTCTGTTGTGTATCAGTCTCTAAGCACCCTTCGTTTCACTGCGATAAAACGGCTTATCCCCCAGAATAGTCGCTCGATGCATAATTCGGCGCTGAGGCAAATAGTCTGCATTGGCATAATGCTGCGTCACGCGGTTATCCCAAATCGCGATATCGTCCTGCTGCCAACGCCAGCGAACTTGGAATTCAGGCTTAGTCGTATGTCGGAAAAGGAACTGCAACAGCGCATCACCTTCCTGCTGAGGAATACCTACCAGACGCGTGGTAAATCCTTCGTTAACGAATAGCGCCTGACGCCCACTCACAGGATGCGTCCGCACCACCGGATGCAACAGCGGCGGATGCTGACGTTTTGCCTGCTGCCAGCGCTGGTGTTCTTCTTCCGAACGCAGATGTTTATATTCAGGGAATGACTTTTCAAAATCATGCTCGGCTTGCAGGCTGCTCAATAATATCTTGAGCTGAGGTGAAAGCGCCTCGAAGGCGGCAATGCCGCTCGACCACAACGTATCGCCGCCTACTTCTGGCAGACGTTTTGCTGCCAAAATCGCGCCCAGCGGAGGATTCTCGATAAAGGTCACATCGGTGTGCCAGTTATCGTTGTCCGGAGGATTATCGTTATGCGTATCGAGCTCAATGATCTCCTCCACGCCCGCCGCATGCGGATAGACCGGATGTATATGCAGATCGCCAAAACGTGATGCTAGCTCGCGCTGCTGTAACGGCGTAATGGCCTGCCCACGCGCAAACAATACCTGATGCTTTAGCAGTGCGTGATAAAGCTGTTCAAACTGTGAATCACTCAGCGGGCGGGTGAGGTCTATATTGCTAACGACTGCACCAATGGCAGGGCTTAAAGGCTGAATAGCGAGACGTTCATTCATTTTTTCACTCCATGCCACGGGGTTAAGCGGCGCTGCAAGGCTCTCAGGCCCAATTCCAATGCAAAAGCAATCAACGCGATAACGCTAATGCCAGCGATAACAACATCCGTAGCTAAAAACTCACCAGCGGACTGAATCATAAATCCTAAACCGCGCGTCGCGGCAATCAGCTCTGCGGCCACCAGCGTAGACCAACCCACGCCGAGCCCGATACGCAAGCCGGTTAAAATCTCCGGCAAGGCATTGGGAAGCACCACATACCACAACACCTGCCAGCGATTTGCCCCTAACGCTTGAGCCGCGCGCACGCGAACCTGCTCTACGCTCCGCACACCTGCGGCAGCAGCCAGTGTGACAGGCGCAAAAATCGCGAGATAAATCAGCAATATCTTGGATGTTTCACCAATGCCAAACCAGATAACCATCAACGGAAGATAGGCCAGCGGCGGTACCGGACGATAGATTTCAATAATGGGGTCTAAAATACCGCGCACGGTGGGGTTGAGCCCCATCGCAATTCCCACGGGAACGCCAATAACCACGGCGGCAAGCAGCGCGACCAGAATGCGCCCCAGGCTAGCGGCTAAATGCTGCCCCAGCGTGGCATCCATAAAACCTTGCGTGCTGATACTCAGCAGCTGCTTAAACACCTGCTGAGGTGCGGGCAGAAACAGCGGGCTGATAAACTGCATCGCGGTGACGCCCCACCACACCAATAAAATAGCCAGCAACGTGAGTGCACTGATGATTACGTTTGATGGGATAGTTCTTTTCTTCTGGTATACGGTCAGCTTATGCGCGTTATCAGCGGTATTACCCTTCAGCGTAGAATGAAGACTCATGACCAAACTCCTTGCGTATGCGGTGTCCGCTGCTCGAAGACGCGGCTAAGCACATATTCACGACGTTCAATAAACGCAGGATCGGATTTAATCGCTCGGCATGGCTCACCATCGGCATAGCGCTGGCCAAAACTCAGCGCCAAGCGTTCAACAATGCGCCCAGGTCCCGGCGACAACAGGATCAGCTCAGAGGCTAAAAACACCGCTTCTTCAATGTCATGGGTAATCAGTAAGATCTGTTTACCCGTTTTACGCCAAACGCCTAGCAGCAATTCTTGCATTTGCTCACGCGTGAACGCATCGAGCGCGCCAAAAGGTTCATCCAATAACAACAGTTGGGGATTGGCCGCCAGTGCACGGGCGATGCCCACCCGCTGGCGCATTCCGCCCGATAGCTGCCAGATAAAGTGCCGTTCATAACCTTCTAGCCCAACCAAGCGCAGCATCCGCAGCGCAATAGCGTTTCGTTCATCGCGTGCTACACCTTGTAGCTGCAAACCAAACACCACGTTTGCTAAAACATTTCGCCACGGCAGCAGGCCTTCATTTTGAAATACCACGCCACGCTCAGCGCTTGGCCCAGTGACTTCACGGCCAGACAGCGTTATCGAACCCGAATCTGGCTGGCTAAATCCCGCCACCAAATTCAATAATGTGGTTTTTCCACACCCAGACGGCCCGAGTACCACCACCAGTTGTCCACTCGCAATTTGTAATGAGACGTCTTCCAGAACAGCTTTTCCATCATAGGAAGCACTGAGATGATTCACTGACAGCATGGGTAACTCCTTATGACTGAGGCTCAGCCTGCACTTGCTTCACAAACTGGTTATTCACAAAGCTACGGTAATCTGCGGCCACCTGAGGAATTTTGCCCTGCTGCTGCAAAAACACGGCGGTATCATGAATGGCTTTATCTACCGGCTGGCCCAGCTCATTAACCTGCTCGGCAACGGGCAGATAACGGTTTCCCTTCACCAATCCTGGAACCTGATCTTGCGGTACACCGCTCAGTTTGGAGAGCTTGTCGACATTCTGTCCGTCTTTCAGCCACTGTTCAGGCGCTGCCAAATAGGCCTTCTGTGCCGCTAACGTCGTGCGCGCAAATGCGGTTACAACATCGGGATGCTGCTGTGCAAAGTCTTTACGTACAACCCATACGTCCAGCGTCGGTGCGCCCCATTTGCCAACCTGTTCTGAGTCAGTTAATACGCTACCTGTTTTCGCCAATTCGTTAACCGCTGGAGCCCAGACATAAGCGCCATCGATATCACCACGCTGCCATGCCGCCGCAATCGCCGGTGGCTGAAGGTTTAAAATGGTGAGCTGATCGGGTTTGATACCCCAATGCTTAAGCGCCGCAAGCAGGCTATAGTGCGTGGTTGAAACGAAAGGAACGGCAATACGCTTACCGATAAGATCCTGCGGAGATTTAATCTCTCTTTTCACCACCAGCGCTTCTGAGTTCCCCAACTGAGAGGCCAGCAGGAACACTTCAATGGGCAAGCCTTGGCTCACCGCCGCGGCCAACGGGCTAGATCCGATATTGCCAATCTGCACGTCACCGGAAGCTAAGGCTTTCACCACGCTTGAGCCGCTATCGAACTTGCGCCAATCCACCTTCGCGCCAGAGGCTTTGGCAAAGGCGTTATCCGCCTGTGCCACTTTGGCCGGTTCTGCGGAAGTTTGATACGCCACGGTCACATCAAGTGCATAGGCACTCGTTGCGGCTAACGAGAGGGTGAGAAACGCAGCCACGCTACGTAAAGAAAAGGGTTTATTCGCCATCATCTGCTCCGCTTATTTTTCTGTGTCAGGAGCACAATGCCCTGCGTTGAACACAGTTTTAGCTGAGCGCGATTTAGTTAAGAAGGAATAAAAAAGTATTCTTTATTCCAAATAGAGATAATTGAAGTTTGGCGTCTGAGCGACTAGGGTCAATGTTATCGACGGCATATCACTAAGAAATGAGAGCGTCTCCAGCGAACCGGAGACGTAAGAATCAATGCCAAATGAGCAAGACACAGGCGGCGGTCAGCAATCCCATGGAGATATTAAACGTAAACCAGGCGCGGCGGCTGTTCAGCAAGCGGCCAATCACGGTGCCAAAACCTAGCCAAATAATACCGGAGACTAAATTGACCAAGACCATCGCGACGCTGATCGCAATAATGGAATGATTATATTCAGAACCCGCAAGGCTGAAACTGGCGACGGCCCCTAATCCCATCAGCCATGCTTTGGGGTTTAAAAACTGAAGCAACCAGCCTTGGTACCAGTTAACCGGCTTTTTGACTTTTACCGCGGTAGGGTCAAGCTTTTCATAGCTGGAGGTCGCTATTTTCCAAGCGATGTACAGCAGATATAAGCTGCCCAATATTTTTAGGGCGGTATGCAACGTAGGGTAAACCAGCAGCAGGCTACCAACGCCAAACGCCACTAAAAGCAGCAGCGACTGCATTCCAAGCATAATGCCCAACATCAACGGCACCGAACGCATAAAGCCAAAGTTCGCCCCCGACGAGGTCAGCAGCATATTATTTGGCCCAGGCGTGATCGCCGCGACCCACAAAAACCCTAGCATTGAAAGAAATAGACCAAGTTCCATTTGTTGGGCACTCCCACCCCTTTATGTTTGTCGTGACCTTGAAGCTATCAGTGTGATATTGATCGCACAAGAACGATGACATGAAAATTAATCACCTTATGAATAATCAATTCTCTCCTATGCGCGGAATAAGTAATCCGCACCTGCAAACCATTTTGCCAAGGTTATTCCGGCGCAAGCCGCTATTACAGCCACACTGGCAGCGCTTAGCCTTACCCGACGGTGACTTTATTGACCTAGCGTGGAGCGAGCCGCCCGAACAGGCGCAGCATAAGCCGCGAGTGGTGCTATTTCATGGTTTGGAAGGGAGTTTCTACAGCCCCTACGCACATGGTTTGCTGCACGCATGGAAAGAAGCCGGATGGCTAGGCGTGGTCATGCATTTTCGCGGCTGTAGCGGCGAGCCAAATAAAATGAACCGCATCTACCATTCAGGCGAAACCGAAGATGCTCGCTTCTTCCTCAACTGGCTACGCGAAACTTACAGTGAGGCGCCGACTGCCGCCGTGGGTATTTCACTCGGCGGCAATATGCTGGCTTACTATTTAGGCCAAGAAGGCGCCAATGCCACGCTCAATGCCGCCGTTATTGTTTCCGCCCCGCTGATGTTGGAGCCCTGCTCATATCGGCTAGAACAAGGCTTTTCGCGCGTTTATCAAAGTTATCTCTTAGGCCAGCTCAAGCAGAACGCTCAGCGTAAGCTCGAACGCTACCCAAACACCTTACCGTTGAACTTAAAAACGCTGAAAGGCTTAAAACGCATTCGCGATTTTGATGATGTGATTACCTCGCGTATCCACGGATTTGATAACGCCACGGATTACTACCGTCGCTGTAGCGCCCTGCCGCTGTTGCCAAAAATCACCGTGCCGCTGCTCATCATCCACGCTAAAGACGATCCGTTTATGACGCCGGAAGTGATCCCACGGCCAGAAGATTTACCGCCTAATATTGAATATCAGCTCACCGAATTTGGTGGACACGTTGGCTTCATCGGTGGCAGTTTTAACAAACCTCAGATGTGGTTAGAACAACGCATCCCCTCTTGGTTAACCCCATTTTTGGAGAACACGCAGTGATTATCCCTTGGGAAAACTTGGCCGCAGATACGCTGGATAGTTTGATCGAATCCTTTGTTCTGCGCGAAGGCACGGACTATGGCATACATGAAAAGTCATTGACGCAAAAGGTTGAAGACGTGCGTCGGCAGCTAAAAAATGGTGAAGCCGTTTTAGTGTGGTCAGAGCTGCACGAAACGGTCAATATCATGCCTAAAGGGCAGTTCCGAGATGCACCGGAAGAGTATGAGTAGCCTTTAAACATCCGGTTAATAAAACCAATATTAAGTAAAGGCATCCAAATATTTTGACTGGTTTGATGTCAAAAAGCGGCGCTTAAACAATCAGGAGAAGCAGGGATGTCTCTACGTTCACAAAACGTCACCCAACATAGTTTCGAATCTAAAATATCGCCCTCGGATTTACCGTTCAACACTCGCATATTGATTATTATCGCGTGTCTCATGCAGGGTGCTTTGCTCTACCTAAGCAACGACTTCAGCACTCAAGAGTGGAGATTAGCCCATAAGACCACGCTGCTGTATGTGCAGGTATTATCACTATCTCTACCTTTGTTGTTCGTCTTGTCGGTTAATACATTACGCAACAAAACGCTCTGGAAAGCGCTGCTCGCCTATACCGTTGTTTTTGTCGCCATGACTACGTGGGTAAATTGGAACGACGTCGGCATAAGGGATTATGGAACCAACATCCTGACCACATTTTATTTTTCTCTTGCCGCGATTATCTTTGTCACCCTGCCATGGCTGCAGGTGCGAATAGAAAACCCAAACTCACCAGCCAACTACGCTGATTTGCACGACTCTATTTGGAAAAATACCATCACCGTTGTATTAACCCTGCTTATTGCGGGCTTGATGTGGGGAATTTTGTCGCTGGGCGCAGGCCTCTTCAAATTGATTGGTATTGATTTCTTTTACAATCTTTTCTTTAAGCACCAAATATTCACATACTTTGCCAATAGCTTAGTTCTCGCCATCGGCGTTCTAATCTGTCGGACCAACCAAAAGTTAATCATCACGGTACGCAAACTACTCTCTCTGGTGGTGAAAGGCTTGCTTCCGCTGCTGTCGTTTTTCGCGCTGATTTTTATCTTCAGTTTACCGTTTACAGGGATAAACACCTTAGCCAAGCAGTGGTCGTCAGCCACTACGCTACTTACCACCATGTCTCTGCTATTGGCTCTGTTGGTTAATGCGGTATACCTCAGCGCCGACAATGCTGAGCAGAAACCCTATCCAAGAGCCATTCGCTATATCATCAACGGCTCCCTGCTTGCTTTGCCCATCTACGCGATATTGTCCACGTATTATTTAGGTCTACGGATCGTGCAATACGGCTGGACACCCGAGCGGCTATGGGCTGCTGTCGTTGTTGGTTTATCGCTTTGTCTGAGCATCGCATACGCAACCGCCGTAGTACGCAAAAACACAATCTGGCTTCACTCTCTGGGCAATATCAATAAAAAGATGATGTGCCTGATCGGGGTTATTCTCATTCTGTGCAATTCGCCAATCCTCGACCCGTATCGTATTAGCGTAAACAACCAGATGCAGCGTTATGCCACAGGAAAGGTATCACCGGATAAGCTGGATCTCAGCATGCTACGTTTTGACGCAGGCCGTAGAGGCAACGATGCCCTTCAAGCACTACGCCACGATGCCAAATTTATCAGCGATCCCGGTCGAAAATTAAAACTGGAAAAAATACTGATACAAACCAATCGCTGGGGGGGTTATGACAATGATGGTAATCAACAAAAACCCGCGATACTTACGGTGGAGAACGCACGTAAAAACATACAGCTCGCCGCAGGAGTCACTCCGCCAGCCCCAAGTTGGTGGGCATCGCTATCAGAAAATAGCTATCGAGCAGAGCGCATGGATGATTGCTATCTGCTAGCCAATAGCTGCGTTTTAACAACGTTGGATCTGAACGGGGATGGGAAACAAGAACCTATCCTATGCAGTTTCAGCGATCCCCAAGCGCCATTCTGTCAAGTTTATGCCCAGCGTGAGGGGAAATGGACCGTGATTAACAAAATGGACTTTGATGACTACTTAGCTCAAAACAAGCACGATAGCGCTAAGCTCAAAAGTCTCATTTTGAATGGCCAATTAAAAACAAAACCAAAAGAGTGGAGCGATATCCAGATTCAGGATACAACCATAGAGATGAATTATTACGGTGTAAGATAAACCGTTAATCCCCAATCACTGGAGCCGTGTTATCTATGTCAGCCAAACACCCGATTATTGCAGTAACCGGCTCCAGTGGTGCCGGTACCACCACCACCAGCGTCGCCTTCCGTAAAATTTTTCAGCAATTCCATCTCAAGGCTGCTGAACTGGAAGGCGACAGTTTTCACCGCTATACGCGACCAGAAATGGACGCGGCAATTCGTAAAGCTCGCGAACAAGGCCGCCACATCAGCTATTTCGGCCCCGAAGCCAATGACTTCTCTTTTCTAGAACAAAGCTTTCTTGAATACGGCCAGCACGGTCGCGGGCGTTCCCGTAAATATCTGCATACCTACGATGAAGCCGTTCCCTACAATCAGGTTCCGGGTACGTTTACCCCATGGGAAGCGCTGCCAGAACCTACTGACGTGCTCTTTTACGAAGGGCTGCACGGCGGCGTTGTCACCCAGCAGCATAACGTGGCGCAGCACGTCGATTTACTGGTAGGCGTGGTGCCAATCGTCAATCTGGAGTGGATCCAAAAATTAGTACGAGACACCGGCGAGCGCGGCCATTCACGTGAAGCCGTGATGGATTCGGTGGTGCGTTCAATGGAAGATTACATCACTTACATCACGCCGCAGTTCTCTCGCACCCATATCAACTTCCAGCGCGTGCCTACGGTCGATACTTCCAACCCTTTTGCCGCCAAAGCGATCCCTTCCTCCGATGAAAGTTTCGTCGTGATCCATTTTCAGGGCTTAGACAACATTGATTTCCCTTACCTATTAGCGATGTTGCAAGGGTCATTTATTTCACACATCAACACGTTGGTGGTTCCAGGTGGAAAAATGGGGCTGGCGATGGAATTGATCATGACGCCGCTGGTGCAGCGCCTGATCGAAGGGAAAAAGATCGAATAACCGCGCCGATTATTCAGCCATTAATAGATACTGAATAAAACCCAGATGTAGCTTCAAGCCGATACGCATAGCGTCCTCATCCAATTTAAATTTTGGATTGTGGACGCCATAAACCGCACCCAAATTTTCATTCCCGCTGCCGATAAACAGAAAACAGCCCGGTACTTTCTCCAGATAAAAAGAGAAGTCCTCGCCGCCAAACATCGGCGCGGGCATTTCAAGCACGGTTTCTTTTCCGAGTTGCCGTTCAATAACCTCACGCGCAATCCGGCTCGCCTCAACGTCGTTATTGCCGATGGTATAGCCTTGCGTCCAGCGAATATCATAATCCGCGCCGTGCGCCTGCGTAATTCCGGCGACGGTTTGCTCAACAAGCTGCGGCACCTTTTCCCGCACGCCCGCCACATGAGTGCGCAAAGTGCCAGCCAAAGAAGCCGTTTGAGGGATCACGTTGTAGCCGCCCTCTGATTTAAACGTCGCCACGGTTAATACCGGTGTCTGCAAAGGATCGATTTTACGCGCGACGATATTTTGCATCGCTGTGACCACCTCAGCACCAATCACCACCGGATCGATACACAGCTGCGGCATGGAGCCGTGACCGCCTTTTCCTTTGATGGTGATATCAAAGTTGTCGCTGGATGCGCAAAATACCCCCGATTTCCAGCCCACGACGCCCGTCGGGAAATTCGGCATGACGTGCAAACCAAAAATCATGTCCACGCCGTCTAAAACACCGAGCTTAATCAGCTCTTGTGCGCCACCGGGCGGAACTTCCTCGGCGTGCTGAAATATAAAGCGCACCTGCCCACGTAATTGGCAGTGACATTGTGCTAAAACACTGACCGCCCCCATCAGCATGGCCGCATGTGAATCATGTCCGCATGCGTGCATCACACCAGAATGCGTTGAGGCAAAAGGCTCTTCGCTCTCTTCCTGAATTGGCAATGCATCAATATCAGCGCGTAACGCATAGCGAGGGCCGCTCAATGCCCCCACTAAATCAACCACCACGCTGTTATTCGTCGGGCGCGATATCGAAATGTTCTCTACATGAGACAGCTCGTCAGCAATATAGTCGGCTGTTTTCTGCTCTTGGAAGGAGAGTTCAGGGTTTGCATGAATGTGCCGACGCCAACGAATAACATCCGGCATAACAGATAACAACATAGCATCAAGTTCAAATTTCATCGTACATCTCCCCCGTTACGCAGCTTCACGAACCGGGCTATAAGTTTTACCTGCCAAGGGCAGGATCACCAGCCCAGAGACAATCATGACCACAACCAGAAAAACAAAAGTAGAAAAATAGCCTTGGCTCATCTTCACCAGATACCCCATGGCAATCGGCGCAACAAAACCGCCCAAGGTGCCGCCGGTATTAATAATCCCCATCGCGGCGCCCATGACGTCAGCCGGCAAACGTTTCATCGGTAAAGTGAAAACGGTGACAAACGACGCCATGAGGAACACATAGCCGAAGAATAAAAACAGGCTGGCCGAAATAGCCGAAGACGTGGCGTAAACCAACCCAATACACACCGCGCTCAGCAATGAACACGAACAAACCACTTTGTGCTCTTTACCCTGCATGTATTTACCAACGAAATAACCGGTGCACAAAGATGAAATCCACATCCCCAGACCGCCCGCCGCGGCCACTAAGCTGGATACGCCCAACGGCAGCCCACGATTTTGCACCAAGAATTTAGGCAACCATGCCATCAGCCCGTAGGAAGGAATGTTCAAACAAAAAATGGCGATAAACAGCAAAATAACGATAGGGCTTTTCAGCAGTTGGCGATAAGGCACGCTTTTCTGCTGGATAGCAGATGTTGGCAATGCCCGCTGTGGATTTGGCACCAGCCACAAAATACAGCCCGAGATGATAAAAGCCAAAATCCCCAACGACGCAAAAGACCCGCGCCAGCCAATATGTTCAAGGCAATATACCGCCACCAACGGGCCTAACGTCATTGCCAACCCCGCCGAGGACAGCAGAATAGACTGCGCAAAAGTGCGCTGCTCAACGGGGAAATTGGCCGTCACCGCTTTCGCACAGGAGGTCGGGTAGCCCGCATGTCCCATACCCGCCAGAAAACGAAACGTCAGCAATAAACCAAAAGTGAACCCCAACCAGCCAAAGCACATAGCAAATCCGCCCAGCAGGAACAGTGAGCTACACAAGACTTTTTTGAATCCAAAGCGATCGTTAAGCCAACCGGCGGGGATCTGAAAAATAGAATAGGCGAGGAAAAAAACGCCGGTGATATAGCCTAATTGTTCAGGCTGGAGCGAAAACTCACGTTCGATAGGCAGCAGAGCAAACCCCACCACGGTTTTGTCGATATAAACAATGGCGTAACCGATAAACAGTAAAAAAATCATCAATGAACGGCGCTGAAATTGCATAGCCAAACTCCTCGCTGAACGGCGTCAACCCTGACAGAGGCTCAAACGCATAGGGGTGCTTATGTGATGTGCATCGTTTTCATTTTATTAACTGCGCGCCAGATGGCATTGATGAAAATATCGTCTTTACCCACACCGTGTAAGATGTCATTTTTTTTGGGGTGATGCTTTTTATTGATAGGGGAAGCGCGGTGAAATATCTGCCAAAAATTCAGCAGCTAAAAACGTTTCAGGAAGTGATTCGCCGTGGAAGTATTCGCGCCGCCGCGCGTGCGCTAAGCCTGTCACAGCCAGCAATAAGCAGAGCAATCAAAGAATTGGAACATACGCTGAATACACAGCTTATCGTGCGCGGGGCCAAAGGAATGATGCTAACTGAAACAGGAAGCGCATTTGCGGCACGCTCGCAGCTTATTTTGGAAGAACTACAGCGTGCGGCAGATGAAATTGAACAAATAAGCCAATATTCTCAAGGCTCGGTGTCTGTTGGCTTTTCATCGCTGATTGCTTTAACCGTGTTTCCTCAGGCTGCGGATACCT
Source organism: Hafnia sp. (assembly GCF_036648275.1). Classification (NCBI taxonomy): domain Bacteria; kingdom Pseudomonadati; phylum Pseudomonadota; class Gammaproteobacteria; order Enterobacterales; family Hafniaceae; genus Hafnia; species Hafnia sp. The sequence goes on from NZ_JAVXIQ010000003.1 coordinate 20,755, forward strand.
TTAAGTCTCAGTTTCCGCAGGCCAATATACATGCCAAAGAGGCTCAGCTCTCGACGCTTCTACCAGCCTTACGTGAAGGAAGGCTCGATTTTGCCATCGGCACGCTAACAGCCGAAACTACGCCAATAGATCTGGTTCGTGAGCCATTATTTGAATCGCCCTTTTGCATTATCGCTCACCGCGACAACCCATTTGCTCAAGCGAAATCGTTAGAAGAGCTGAAGCACGCAAAATGGCTGATACCTGAAACCGATATGGGTTACTACCAGCAGCTAGAATCAGCTATGGGGAATTTTTACCACCAGCTTAGCCAATCACCCATCCGAACGGACTCCGTGGTGTGCGGATTAAGCCTGGTGCAACAGGCACAATATCTGACCATCGTGGCTCGGGCGATGCGGGCACCGCTGGGATTAGGTAATACGCTTTGTTCATTGCCTATCGACGATTTACCTACCGCCCAGTATTGCGTGTTTTATTCACAAAAATCGCCGCTCACCTTAACGGCGCGGCGATTCTTGGATTTATTACGTTGGGAATGCCAGAACTATGTTTGGGAGTAAAGACGTTACTCAACCACGATAGTTTCAAAGCTGTGGGTAATATTCACCGCTTGACCCAACATCAACGCTACCGAGCAATACTTCTCGGCCGATAAGGCGACTGCGCGTTCAACGGCTTTATCGGTCAGCCCTTTGCCAGTAACAACGAAATGCAGATTGATATGAGTAAACAAGCGAGGGGCTTCTTCGCGGCGCTCAGAGGTTAATTTCACTTCACAGTCGCGCACGTCCAGTCGCCCTTTCTGCAAAATAGAAACCACGTCAATCGCACTGCATCCACCCGCAGACATCAGCACCATTTCCATTGGGCTTGGTGCTTTATCGCCAGCGTTTCCATCCATAAGAATCTGGTGTCCTGAAGCGGATTCACCCAGAAAAGTCATCCCTTCAACCCATTTCACTCGTGCCTGCATGTTTATCACCCCTTTGGTTAAATTTTGGCATCAGACTACGCTTTCTATAAAAAACAGGCAATCCGAGGCCTCACTTCTTGATGCTGAAGCGAGACAACACAAGACACCTGCACAAAGCTGTGCTACAAACTATGCCGAAATGGATCTTTATGGATTGAAACGGGTATAGATCAATAACTCTAGGAAATAATTACCTTAGCCTATTACTCTATATCTCGATTATGAAGTGCTATACAAGTTAATAAGCAAAGCCCCGTGCCACGATAAGCACACTGTCAGGATCAGTATCCCGATATTAGGGCAGCGATAACAACAGAGGATAATAGCGAATGGTTCTCGGCAAACCGCAAACAGACCCGACTCTTGAATGGTTCTTGTCTCATTGCCATATCCACAAGTATCCGTCCAAAAGTACCCTGATCCACCAAGGTGAAAAGGCTGAAACCCTGTACTACATCGTTAAGGGCTCCGTTGCTGTATTGATTAAAGATGAAGAAGGCAAAGAAATGATCCTTTCTTATCTGAATCAGGGCGATTTCATTGGTGAACTAGGCTTATTTGAGGAAGGGCAAGAACGTAGCGCCTGGGTTCGTGCAAAAACCGCCTGTGAAGTGGCTGAAATTTCTTACAAGAAATTCCGCCAGCTCATTCAGGTCAATCCAGATATTCTGATGCGCCTTTCTGCTCAGATGGCTAGCCGTTTACAGGTTACCTCTGAAAAAGTCGGCAACCTTGCATTCTTGGACGTAACCGGTCGTATCGCTCAGACCCTGCTGAATCTGGCCAAACAGCCAGATGCCATGACTCATCCAGATGGTATGCAGATCAAGATCACTCGTCAGGAAATTGGCCAGATCGTTGGCTGCTCCCGTGAAACCGTTGGTCGTATTCTGAAGATGCTGGAAGATCAAAATCTGATCTCCGCACACGGAAAAACCATCGTCGTTTACGGCACTCGCTGATAGATGACACCCGTGTAGCCATGCTGCACGGGTTTCTTTAGCTATGTGGCGGCGGTTCATCTACCACCCGGAAGTCAACTACGCACTGCGTCAAACGCTGGTGCTGTGTCTTCCTGTGCTATTCGGCCTGTTGATAGGTAATCTACAACTTGGGCTGATGTTCTCTTTAGTTCCCGCCTGCTGCAATATCGCCGGGCTCGATACTCCGCATAAACGCTTTATTAAACGATTAGTCGTTGGCGGCAGCCTATTTGCCTTCAGCAGTTTTCTGCTACAACAATGCTTACTCTGGCAAATTCCCCTACCGCTGATCATGCTCGGTTTAGCCCTGTTGCTAGGCGTTAACGGTGAAATTAGCCCACTACACGCACGGCTTATGCCTGCCGCGCTGGTTGCCTCTATTTTTACCCTGAGTATGGCGGGAAGCGTGCCGATCTGGCATGGGCCACTGCTGTATATTGTCGGCACTATTTGGTATGGCGCTTTCACATGGTTTTGGTTTCTGCTGTGGAAAGGACAACCGATCCGCGAAAACCTCAGCCAACTCTACGTTCAGCTTGGCGACTACATGGAAGCCAAATACAGCCTGCTAACTCAGCATATCGATCCTGAAACCGCGCTGCCCCCGTTGCTGCAACGCCAGCAAAAAGTGATGGATCTTATTGCTCAGATCTATCAGCAAATGCACATGCTTTCGTTGGTGCATAATCCTGAATACAAACGCCTGCTGCGCTATTTTCAGGTCGCATTAGATTTGCAAGAACACATCACCGTTAGCCTGTCTCAGCCGGATGAAGTACAAAAGCTGGTCGAAAAAAGTCAGGCCGAAGCGATTTTACGCCGCAATGCTCAGGTCATTACAGAACGACTCAAAACGGTTGCCGACGATATTTTGTATCACCGTTATCCTCAACATTTCTCGATGGATAATGAGTTATCTGCGCTAGAAAAACTGTCTAATCAGCACCCAGACAACCCCGTTGGCAAATTCTGTTATTACCATTTTAGCCGTGTGGCTCGTCTGCTAGAGCGCCAACGCCCATTATATCAACGCAATCTGATGTCTACTCAGCAACGGCTTCCTTTCTGGCCTGCGCTGCGCGCCTATCTTTCGTTGAAGTCAGTAGCACTGCGCAACGCCGCCCGATTAGGCATTACGCTGGCGGCGGGCAGTAGCCTCGGCATGTTATTCCATCTGCCAAAGCCCTATTGGGTTTTGCTGACCATCATGCTGGTGATCCAAAATGGCTATAACGCGACGCGCGTTAGGATCCAGCACCGTGCGCTAGGCACCTTTGTTGGGTTAATTGTTGCCGCAGGGCTACTGCAGCTCAACCTGCCGTTGAACGTCACGCTAAGCTGCATGCTGGTGATAACCATCGCCGCTTATTTGGTTCTCAGGAAAAATTACGGGCTGGCCGTGATCGGTTTCACCATCACAGCGGTGTATACGCTTCAGCTGTTACAGCTTAATGGGATTCATTTCTTGGTTCCGCGCCTCATAGATACGGTTCTCGGCTGTATTCTTGCGTTTGCCAGCACCATCTGGCTGTGGCCACAGTGGCAAAGCGGCTTGCTACGCAAAAATGCGCATCAGGCATTGGAAGCCTACCAAGACGAGCTGCGCCTTTTACTCTCGCCTGAGCCTAAAACGTCCGCGCTAGCCTATGCACGTATGAAGGTAAATCAGGCACACAATGCCGTCTTTACTTCGCTGAATCAGGCGATGCAGGAACCGGGATTTGATTCACGTTATTTAACGGATATGCGCCTGTGGATCACCCACAGTCAGTTTATCGTTGAGCATCTCAATGCCATGACGATCCTCGCACGCGATCACTACATGCTCACCGAGAATCTGGCACAGGATTATTTACAGCGTTGCGAAATTGCGTTGCAGCTTTGTCAGCAACGTTTAGAGCACGATGGCCCAACGCTCAATGACAACGCCGCCGTATTTCAGTCTGACGATCAAGAAACTAACGGTATGCCCGTTACGCAAATTGAAGTGCATCTACGACGCATCATTGCGCACTTACGCGCCATGCATACCATTTCGTCGATAGCATGGCGGCAACGGCCACATCACGGGATTTGGATGAGCCGTAAACTCAGGGATTAATTGCCACCCACGACTTTGGCAATCGCTTTTTCCAGCCGTGCCATGCCCTCATGGATATCGGCAAACTCGATAACCAACGATGGTGCAAACCGCAAAATATCCGGCCCCGCGTTCAGCAGCATAAGTCCTTCACTCGCGGCGGCATGCAAGATATCTCGCGCCTTACCGTGATAGGCAGGGCTCAGCTCAGCACCCAGCAACAACCCCATGCCACGCACCTGAGTGAAGATGTTGTACTGGGCATTGATCTTCTCCAGCGCTTCCACAAATAGGCCGTGGCGCTCTTCAATTCCCGCCATCACCTCAGATGTATTAATCACGTCCAAAGCCGCCTCAGCAACCGCACAGGCCAGTGGATTACCGCCATAGGTAGTACCGTGGGTGCCCACCTGCATGGCACTGGCAATTTCATGAGTTGTTAACATGGCGCTAATAGGAAACCCTCCGCCCAATGCTTTGGCGGTGGTGAGAATATCCGGCGTCACGCCGTAGTGCATGTAAGTAAATAGTTTACCGGTTCGGCCCATGCCGCTTTGTACTTCATCAAAAACCAACAGCGCCTGATGCCGATCGCAGAGTTCACGCACGCCTTGCAAGAAGCTTTGCGTCGCAGGCATCACGCCGCCCTCACCCTGAACGGGCTCAAGCACCACCGCACAGGTATGATCGTCGATAACGGCGCGAACGGCGTCTAAATCATTAAATGGCACATGTACAATGTCGGCAGGTTTCGGACCAAAGCCGTCTGAATATTTTGGCTGACCACCTACGGAAACCGTAAATAACGTGCGGCCATGAAAGGCGTGGTGGAAGGCAATAATTTTGGATTTAAAAGGGCTAATTTTGCTAGAGGCATAGTAGCGAGCCAGTTTGAACGCCGCTTCGTTTGCCTCCGCGCCGGAGTTTGCAAAGAAGACACGCTCGGCAAAGGTGGCATCAATCAGCTTTTGTGCCAGACGTAGCGCAGGCTCATTGGTGAAAACATTACTTACATGCCACAGCTTTTCGCCTTGCTCATGCAGCGCAGCAACCAGCGCAGGATGGCAATGCCCTAATGCAGTCACGGCAATCCCCCCCGCAAAATCCACATACTCTCGCCCTTGCTGATCCCACACTCGGCTTCCTTTACCGCGCACAGGAACGAAATCTGCCGGTGCATAGATAGGCAACATCACCTTTTCAAATGTGTCTCTTGCAACTGCCTGCTGCTTCGCCATTACTTTTCCACCTTATTCGCATCGCCAACAACGACCTGCTGGCTACCAAATGAAAATATAATCATAAAATATGCATAATAAATCATTTTATGGCAACCGTAATTTGCGTTTGTTTTGCCAAAATCTCCCCGTTCAATAACAGCGGTTAAAGTTGAGACTAAGGTTCAGCGTGCTTATACTTTGAACTTGGAAGTTACGTTCCGCCTCTTCACTTAAGGACTGACCATGAGCGCTCCGCTTACCATTGCTAAGAATCAAAAAGTCACGCTGCAACTTCTTCCGGCGCTGGCCAACCGCCACGGATTGATTACCGGCGCAACGGGTACGGGGAAAACCGTGACCCTACAAAAAATGGCAGAGCAGTTCTCTCGTATTGGTGTTCCCGTATTTTTGGCCGACGTAAAAGGCGACTTATCCGGCATCGCCGCTGCCGGCACGCCTTCCGATAAATTACAAAAAAGATTAGATGCTTTGCAGGTGACCGACTGGTCGCCGCAGGCGTGTCCGATCATTCCGTGGGATATTTTTGCCAAAAAAGGTCATCCTATTCGTGCCACGGTGTCAGATTTAGGCCCGCTGTTGCTATCTCGCCTGCTGGACTTAAACGACGTGCAATCCGGCGTGTTACAGCTGGTGTTTAAAATTGCCGATGACAGCAACCTGCTTCTGCTCGATATGAAAGACCTTCGCGCCGTGGTGCAGTTCGTTGGGGATAATGCCAAACAGTTCACCACCCAGTATGGCAATATTTCTACCGCGTCTATCGGCGCTATTCAGCGCGGATTACTAACGCTGGATCAGCAAGGTGGCGATCATTTCTTTGGTGAGCCCATGTTAGATATCAAAGATCTGATGCGCTGCGACGCCAACGGGCAAGGCATTATTAATCTGCTGGCCGCCGACAAACTGATCAATCAGCCGAAACTCTACTCGGTATTTCTCCTGTGGCTGCTGGCCGAGCTGTTTGAACAGCTGCCTGAGGTCGGTGACGTTGAGCAACCAAAGCTGGTGTTCTTCTTCGATGAGGCCCATTTGCTGTTTAACGACGCGCCTAGCGCCCTGCTGGATAAAATAGAGCAGGTAGTACGCCTGATCCGTTCTAAAGGCGTCGGGATCTATTTCGTCACCCAGAACCCACTGGATATTCCTGACAATGTTCTCGGCCAACTGGGCAATCGCGTTCAACATGCGCTACGCGCGTTTACCCCACGCGATCAAAAAGCCGTGAAAGCCGCAGCGCAAACCCTGCGCGCAAATCCCGAATTCAGCACCGAGCAGGCCATTACCGAGCTGGGCGTAGGCGAAGCGTTGGTTTCATTCCTGGATGAAAGCGGCCGTCCAACCATCGTTGAGCGCGCGATGGTTATCGCACCCGAATCCCGTATGGGGCCGTTAACCGCCGATGAATTGAATCACGCCCTAAATCATTCACCGTTATATGGCCGCTATGACGAAGCCGTCGATCGTGAATCTGCCTATGAAAAAATCACCCAGCAGGGCTTCAGTACGGTTGAAAGCGGGGATGAGAAGGCCAGCGCTGACGACGTGAAAAAACCAGAGGCCAACGCGCAAGAAGGCGGCGGATTGATGGGCAGCTTAAATGAAATTCTGTTCGGCACCACCGGCCCTCGCGGCGGTAAGAAAGATGGCGTGGTACAAACCGCCGCAAAAAGCATGGCGCGTCAGGTAGGAAGCTCGCTCGGCCGCCAAATTTTGCGCGGCGTTTTAGGCTCGATTATGGGCGGGCGTAAATAACCCCCTGCTTTCTTATGCTCTTACTTATGCCCCGCATGATTTATCATCGGGGCATCTGATGTCATTTCCGAACAAAGCGAACCTCTGATGCTGTTGTTGATCGATAACTACGACTCCTTTACCTACAACCTCTACCAATACTTTTGTGAACTCGACGCCGACGTTATCGTCCGCCGCAACGACGATCTCACTCTTGAACAAATTGAAGCGCTGGCGCCTTCACATTTAGTGATATCACCTGGGCCTTGCACGCCAAACGATGCAGGAATTTCTTTAGCAGCCATCACACACTTTGCGGGGAAAATACCGTTGTTAGGCGTGTGCTTAGGTCATCAGGCATTGGGGCAGGTTTTCGGCGCCAACGTGGTTCGCGCCCGTCAGGTCATGCATGGCAAAACCAGCGCGATTCGCCATACCAACAGCGGCGTATTCCATGGTTTAAATAACCCGTTAACGGTAACGCGCTACCATTCACTGATTCTGGAAAAAGAGACGCTGCCCGATTGCCTAGAGATTACCGCGTGGAGTGAACGCAACGGCGAACCTGACGAGATTATGGGCGTGCGACATCGCACTCTAGACGTTGAGGGCGTACAGTTTCATCCAGAAAGTATTTTAAGCGAGCAGGGCCACCAGCTATTGAAGAATTTTTTGCAGCGCTAGAAACAAAATTCCCGCCAACAGCGGCGGGAATCTCAGCTCATAACATCAAACCGAATATCAGAGATTATGGCAGTACTTTTGCCGAGGTAATCACGATCGGCTTAGAAGGGACATTCTGGTATGGACCGACGTTCTCAGTACGCACCTGAGCAATTTTGTCGACAATATCCATCCCCTTCGTCACTTTACCAAATACCGCATAGCCAAAATCACGCTGGCCGTGATCTAAGAAAGCATTGTCGGCAACGTTAATGAAGAACTGGCTGGTTGCACTGTCTTTTTCAGCGGTACGCGCCATAGCGATGGTGCCGCGCAGGTTACGCAAACCGTTATCCGCTTCATTTTTGATTGGTGCATTCGTGGTTTTCTGCTGCATGTCGGCAGTAAACCCACCGCCCTGCACCATAAAACCTGGGATCACACGATGAAAAATCGTGTTGTTGTAATACCCGCTGTTCACGTAGTCGAGGAAGTTCTTCACCGACACCGGCGCTTTTTGACTATCCAACTCAATTTCAATATTACCAGCGGTCGTCGACAGTAAAACATGGCTGTTGGCAGCCAATGCGGCCGGAGCCAATACCGTCAGCGAAAATAGCGCGGTTAGGGTGACGAATACTCTCTTGAACATGACACATCCTTTCTCAGCGGGCTTTTTCAAAGCAGGTGAACAACAAATTAACTTATCGATTCTAATTAGGCGCTAGCCTATTAGCTACCCATTTACTCACATTTACTCACATTTACTTAACGATGGGATAAGTCTGAAAAAATGCCGCCTCTTAGCGACGAAAAACACCTAATTTTGCAATCAAGATCACACTTCATCCTCTACCTAATTATTCAAAAATGAATTTTTGCGAACTGACTCGCAAACCGATTAATGGAAGTTGCTAGTCTTAAACTCAAATGAGAGCGCTCTCATTTTATGATCAACGCAAAATACGCTATCTGATTTATCAGGTTTATGAGGCGGGTGATAAACCCAACGCTATTTATCTCGCTGCTCCTCGTGTTGTCCTGATGATCATCGAAATCCTCATTGCCAGATAAAACGGAGACACTCGCATGATCCCGATAAAAGTTGCCATCATCGGCGGAGGCAGTAGTTATACACCGGAGTTGGTTGAAGGCATTATCCAGCGGGCTAAGCAAATTCCGCTGTCTGAGCTGGCGTTGGTTGACGTTGAAGCAGGCCGCCACAAGGTTGAGATCATTGCCGACCTCACACGCCGAATGCTGGCACGCAATGGCTTTGAGCAGGTGAAAGTCAGCGTTCATTTCACCCCCGACGATGCTATTCGTGGAGCCAGTTTTGTATTAACCCAGCTGCGCGTAGGCCAGTTACCGGCGCGTGCGGCGGATGAACGCCTCGGCTTAAAGTTTGGATTAATTGGGCAAGAAACCACCGGCGTCGGCGGTTTTGCCAAAGCGCTGCGCACGATCCCCGTGATGCTAAACATCGCCCGTAAAGTTGAACAGCTGGCACCCGATGCCTGGATCATTAATTTCACCAATCCAGCAGGTATCGTTACCGAAGCGGTTTCTCGCTATACCAAGGCCAAAATCATTGGCCTGTGCAACGTCCCCGTCACCATGCACCACATGATTGCCAAAATGCTGCAACGACCATATCGAGACGTCCAGCTACGTTTCGCTGGCCTCAACCATATGGTTTGGGTGCATCAGGTCACCGCTGATGGGCAAGACCAGACGCAACGGGTGATCGACATGCTCTGCGACGGCGCAGCACTCACCATGAATAACATCAAAGAAGAGCCGTGGCCGCCGGAGTTTCTGCGCGCGCTAGGTGCCATACCCTGCCCCTATCACCGCTATTTCTATCGAACCCGCACGATGTTGAAGGATGAAATCACCGAGGCAAGCGCCGAAGGCACCCGCGCTGAACAAGTGATGGAAGTCGAGAAAGCGCTCTTTGCGCTGTATGCCGACCCGAATTTAGACCACAAACCAGAACAGTTAAGTTTCCGCGGTGGCTCATTTTATTCAGAGGTTGCGCTGGAGCTCATGTGTGCGATCCACAATAATCTTGGCACCCGTTTAGTGGTCAACACGCCAAACCGTGGGGCTATTCACGATCTGCCTGCTGATGCCGTTATTGAAACTGACTGCATTGTGGATGCCCAAGGCGCGCACCCTCTCGCATTCGGTTCACTCCCCGTTTCCATGGTGGGCCTCACGCAACAGGTAAAATCGTTCGAGCGTCTGACGATCGAAGCCGCCGTACACGGTGACAGAAAATCTGCGCTGCTAGCGCTAGTCACTAACCCGTTAATCGGCGATGCGGGACTGGCTTCACCTTTATTGGATGAAGTACTGGCCGTAAACAAAGCGTATCTGCCACAATTTAATTAACCTCAATACCTTCGTTGCTTCGCCGCAAGAAGGAACTTGGATTCAATCATCATAAGGAATTTGACCATGACGACGCTTGAAGACGTTGCAGCATTTGCCGGCGTATCTCGCGCCACCGTTTCACGCGTGGTGAATGGCGATAGCAACGTCAAAGAAAAAACGCGTCTCATGGTTGAAGCCGCCATCACCGAGTTAGGTTATAGCCCACACCCAGCCGCACGGGCACTGGCGTCTAACCAAAGCCAAACGATCGGCTTAGTCACAACCTCTTACCGCGGTGGTTTTTTTGGCGCGCTAATGGATAACGTGCAAAGTGAAGCCGAAAGCCGCCGTAAACAGCTTCTAGTGACTCAGGGAAAAAATAGCGCTGACAATGAATGGCAGGCCATTCAGCGTTTATACAACCTACGCTGTGATGGGCTGATCCTGCACGTGAGAGCGCTGAGCGATGAGCAACTCTGTACGCTAGCGCAAGAAGGCAAAGCCTTTATGATTTTGGATCGTTTGGTGCCGGGCCTTGAAGATCGCTGCGTCGCCTTCGATCATCACCGCGCCAGCCAAATGGCCACCAAACAGCTGATTGATTTAGGCCATACAAAAATTGCCTGTATCAGCGGCCCTTCCTCTCGTCATTCCAGCCAGCTACGCCGCCAAGGTTTTCTCGATACGATGAACGCCGCCGGGCTGCTGCCCGTGGCCTGTTTAGAAGGTGATTATGATATGCAAAGCGGTTATCAGATGGCGGACAAACTTTTGCAAAGCCGACGACCGACCGCGATCTATTGCTGCAATGAAGAGATGGCGATTGGCGCACTGCTGGCGATCACCGAGCATCGCTTAACGATCCCAAACGATATCTCACTGATTTGCTATGACAGCGGCGAACGGGCGGCCTTTGTGCGTCCTGCATTAACCAGTATTCATTTCCCTATCACCGATATGGCTCGCCATGCCACCGAGCGCCTTATCGATCCCGAATGCATACCGGAAGTTTTTATGCCGACCATCATCGATCGTGGTTCGGTCATTGCCGCCAAAAGGTAATTTGTGACGATCTGAGTTCAATAATTTCTACTCAGATCGCTTTTGTAAGAAACTCATTCATATCGTTACAGCAAAAAATCGACATATATCACAAAAATCGCCTACAACTATGCTAGGATTCGCCGCCTTGTGGGATCGATTATTCTTAGTTTGATCCTTCGTAAATACTTTCCTATTTCTCAATACTACTGACACGGGCCTTGCTATGACCAACAGCAACCGCATTCGCCTAACATGGATCAGTTTCTTCTCCTATGCGCTTACCGGTGCATTGGTGATCGTCACCGGGATGGTGATGGGCAATATCGCAGAATACTTTAATCTGCCGATTTCCAGCATGAGTAACACTTTTACGTTTCTTAATGCCGGTATTTTGGTCTCAATTTTCCTTAACGCATGGTTAATGGAAATTATCCCTCTTAAACGCCAGCTGATATTCGGCTTCGTGCTGATGATCTTAGCCGTTGCAGGCCTGATGGTCGGCCACAGTCTGGTGATGTTCTCTCTGTGCATGTTTGTACTGGGCGTGGTGAGCGGGATTACCATGTCTATCGGTACCTTCCTCATCACCCATATCTATGAAGGTCGCCAGCGCGGTTCACGCCTGCTGTTCACCGACTCCTTCTTCAGTATGGCAGGGATGGTGTTCCCCATCGTTGCCGCTACGCTGCTGGCGAATCATGTTACGTGGTACTGGGTTTACGCCTGCATCGGTGTGCTGTATCTGGCCATTTTCGTCCTGACGCTAATGTCTGACTTCCCTATTTTGGGTCAGAAAAAAGACGATCAGAGCGAGCCTGTGGTAAAAGAGAAATGGGGTATCGGCGTTCTCTTCCTGTCGATTGCCGCACTGTGCTACATCCTCGGCCAGTTGGGCTTTATCCAGTGGGTTCCAGAATACGCCAGCAAACATTTCAACATGAGCATCGAAGAAGCTGGCGCATTAGTCAGTAACTTCTGGACTGCTTATATGGTTGGGATGTGGATCTTCAGCTTCATTCTGCGCTTCTTCGACCTGCAACGCATCGTGACCGTTCTGGCTGCGCTCTCTACCGTGATGATGTACCTGTTCGTCACCACCGAGCAGGTTGGCATGCTGAGCCTGTACATTCTGGGTCTGGGCTTTGTCAGCAGCGCAATTTACACCACGCTGATTACGCTAGGCTCGCTGCAAACCAAAGTGTCTTCACCAAAACTGGTGAATTTCATTCTGACCTGCGGCACCATCGGTACCATGTTGACCTTCATTGTGACTGGCCCTATCGTGGCGAAAAGCGGTGCTCACGCAGCGCTGGCAACAGCCAATGGCTTGTACCTTGTGGTCTTCGTGATGTGTTTACTGTTGGGCTTCGTGACGCGTCACCGCCTGCACGGCCACAGCACTAAATAATTCGGGTTCTTCCTGATAAAAAAAACCGGCCTATAACAGGGCCGGTTTTTTATTGCCGCAATAACGCGATTAACGTTTAAAGTCGACGGTTTCAGGCTGCCCTAAATGCAGCGTGGTTTTCGCTGGCTGAGTGCAGGCAATCACTGCGCCGTGACGAACGGAATAACGAACAGGAACCTGACGGCGCACTGCATCAAAACCACTGTCTGCCGGTAATACGATCAGATTCGCACTGTTCCCCGCTGCAATACCATAATCCGTTAGATTCAACGTTTTCGCACTGTGGTGGGTAATCAAATTCACACCATCGTCAATTTGACCATAGCCCATCAGTTGGCAGACATGCAGCCCCATATGCAATACCTGCAGCATATTTGCCGTACCCAGCGGATACCATGGGTCAAACACGTCATCATGACCGAAGCAAACGTTAATGCCAGATTCCAGCATCTCTTTCACGCGGGTAATACCACGGCGCTTTGGATAGGTATCGAAGCGCCCTTGCAGATGGATATTAACCAGTGGGTTCGCCACAAAGTTAATCCCAGACATCATCAGCAAGCGGAATAAACGCGAAGTGTAGGCGCCATTATAGGAGTGCATCGCCGTTGTATGGCTCGCGGTTACGCGTGCGCCCATGCCTTCTCGATGTGCCAACGCGGCAACCGTTTCAACAAAGCGCGATTGTTCGTCATCAATCTCATCGCAGTGAACGTCGATCAGACGGCCATATTTTTGCGCCAACGCAAACGTCTTATGCAAAGACTCCACGCCGTATTCGCGGGTAAATTCAAAGTGTGGGATAGCGCCAACCACGTCTGCGCCCAAACGCATCGCCTCTTCCAACAGCGCTTCACCGTTGGGATACGACATAATTCCTTCCTGTGGGAAAGCAACGATTTGCAGATCAACCCACGGAGCCACTTCCTGCTTCACTTCTAACATCGCTTTTAGCGCCGTTAGCGTGGCATCAGAAACATCCACGTGAGTACGCACATGCTGAATACCGTTGGCGATTTGCCATTTCAGGGTTTGCCATGCGCGCTGTTTCACATCTTCATGGGTCAATAACGCTTTGCGCTCGGCCCAGCGCTCAATACCTTCAAACAGGGTTCCAGACTGATTCCAGCTTGGCTGCCCCGCCGTTTGGGTGGTGTCCAGATGAATATGTGGCTCAACAAAAGGCGGTAACACTAAGCCCTGTTCAGCGTCCAAACATTTCGTTGAAGCAGGCATCACGCCAGATTGCGCTTCAATTGAGGTTATTTTGCCGTCTTGAAGATGGATCTGCCAGAGCCCTTCCTTCCCCGCTAAGCGAGCGTTAATCACCGCCTGTAATGTGTTATTCGGCACCGTTTGCCTCCGCATTTGTTATTGTTGATCCTGCTGTCATTGCAGTTTTACGATTTAGAATTGGATTAAGCACTAGATAGCTCAACGCCCCGCCCAGCACCGCATTCACCGGAACCACACCCGGCAGCCAATGGCCAGCGGCAATCCCCAGCGCGACGGCCAGAATAGCGACCCAGTTTACGTTCATCATACGCGCGGTAGCAAAGTGCTCATAGCGGCGACGGTTCATCAGGTAGTCAGCGATGATAACGCCGCCCACCGGAGGGATAGCCGCAGACAAAAACGTCAGCCAGCCAACAAAATTGTTATACAGCCAAAGCGCGCAAATAGTGCCGATGATGCCGTTAATGATCGACAGCGTTTTACTCGACATACCAGTAATGTTGGCAAAACCCAATCCCGAGGCGTAAAGCGCATTGTCATTGGTGGTCCAGATATTCAGCCCTAGCACCACAATGGCGGGCAGCAACAGACCTTGAGCAATCATGACATCAGAGATATCCGCCATGCCCAATGCCGCCGCACCGGCCGCACCGAAAATAAACATCAAAGAGTTGCCGAGGAAAAACGCCACCATCGAAACCAGCACCGCCATTTTGGCATTACGCCCGAAGCGCACAAAGTCGGCGGTTAGCGTTCCCGCGCTGACAAAAGAGCCCACCACCAGCGCCAAAGCCACGTTAAAATCTAAAGGCTCAGCCGGAACCACAGATTTCAGCGCGTCTAATCCGCCCATGCCATGCACCGCGAGCCAGACTGAGTAGCCTCCTAAGCAAGCAATAGCAGGAACCGCAATCACCGAAAGCACCGTCAACGCTGAAATGCCAAAGAACACCGTCACCGTCATCAGCAATCCAGAGATTGCGATCAACCAATTAATATCCAGCCCGGTGGCTTTTCCTACTGGAATGGCAAACATCGCCACGCCGACGCCAAACCACCCTACCTGCGTTCCGCCCAGCAGCAGTGATGGCAGCCAAGAACCTTTAACACCAAAAGAGAATCGCGCAAGAAGATGTGTGGTGAGGCCCGTTTTAGCGCCGATGTAACCGAGAATAGAAGTATAAATACCGAGGAGAAGATTACCGAGGAGTACTGCGAGGAAGAAATCATGATAACTAAGACCGGTTCCGAGAGCGCCTCCGGTCCACATACTGGCGGAAAAGAAGGTTAATCCCAGCATGACGAACGTCAATGCTAATACCCCTTTCCGCGCCGACTGCGGTACAGGCCCCTGACTATAGTTGTTATCTTGCGACACGACATTCCTCCTTTCGCTGTTTTCAGGCCAAAAAATCCGCCGCATTCTATTCCTCTGCCGACAAAAAGCAATCGTTTTCGTATGGGCAATAAGAATTTTATAGGTTTCCTATGATTGAGCCGCTCCGGTTACAAGATTGCTTAAAAATAAAACAAAATAGCATTTCACTTTTCATGGCTCATTTATTATCAAACTGACACGTTTCAGCTAAAGTTGCGAAAAATCCACAACTTAACAAAATATCAATGAAATCAGTCAACTACCACCTTAGAGGTATATGAGGGTCAAATTGATTTACATCAATAAATACAAACTACGGAGGATTATGGTAGGCGTAGGATTTTAAAATTTGAGGCAAAAATGAGCAAAATTAGACTCGCCATTATCGGTAACGGGATGGTCGGCCACCGCTTCATCGAAGAACTATTAGAAAAGGCTGAACCGAATCAATTTGAGATTACCGTTTTCTGTGAAGAGCCTCGTGTCGCCTACGACCGAGTTCATCTTTCTTCCTACTTCTCACATCACACCGCCGAAGAGCTGTCGCTCGTTCGAGAAGGCTTCTACCAAAAGCACAACGTCACCGTGCTGGTCGGTGAACGTGCGATTACGATCAATCGCAGTGAGAAAATTATCTATTCCAACTCTGGCCGTACTATTCAGTACGACAAGCTGATTATGGCAACCGGATCATACCCGTGGATCCCGCCAATTAAAGGCAGCGAAGGCCAGGATTGCTTTGTTTATCGTACCATCGAAGATCTTAACGCCATTGAAGCCTGTGCACGCCGTAGCAAACGCGGCGCCGTGGTCGGCGGCGGTCTCCTCGGCTTAGAAGCCGCTGGTGCGCTGAAAAATCTGGGCGTGGAAACTCACGTTATCGAATTTGCGCCTGTATTAATGGCTGAGCAGCTCGACCCGATGGGCGGCCAGCAACTGCGTGAAAAAATCGAGCGTATGGGCGTGCGCGTTCATACCAGCAAAAATACCCAAGAAATTATCCATTCCGGCAGCGAAGCGCGTAAAACCATGCGCTTTGCCGATGGCACCGAGCTTGAAATCGACTTCATCGTTTTCTCAACCGGTATCCGCCCGCAGGATAAACTCGCACACCAATGTGGATTAGCCACCGCGCGTCGCGGCGGGATCGTGATTAACGATCAGTGCCAAACCTCCGATCCTGACGTGTACGCGATCGGCGAATGCGCATCATGGAACGACCGTACTTTCGGCTTGGTCGCTCCTGGCTACAAAATGGCTCAGGTCACCGTTGACCACCTACTTGGCAACGAAAATGGCTTCCACGGCGCAGATATGAGCGCCAAGTTGAAACTGTTGGGCGTAGACGTCGGCGGCATCGGTGATGCACACGGCCGCACCGAAGGCGCTCGCAGCTACGTTTATCTTGATGAAAGCCAAGAAATCTACAAACGCATTATCGTCAGTGCAGACAACAAACGCCTGCTCGGCGCGGTGTTAGTGGGCGATACCAGCGATTATGGCAATCTGCTTCAGCTCACGCTCAACGATATTGAACTGCCAGAACACCCAGACAGCCTGATCCTGCCTGCGCACGCGGGCAAAGGTAAACCGGCGATCGGCGTGGAATCATTGCCAGAAACGGCGCAAATCTGCTCCTGCTTTGACGTCAGCAAAGGCGACATTATCAAGGCGGTCAACGCAGGCTGTCATACCGTTGCAGCGATTAAATCGGCAACGAAAGCCGGTACCGGCTGCGGTGGTTGTATTCCACTCGTGACTCAGGTGCTCAACGCCGAATTGGCTAAGCAAGGTATTGAAGTCAATAACCACCTATGCGAACACTTTGCCTATTCACGCCAAGAGCTGTATCACCTCATCCGCGTAGAAGAGATTAAATCCTTCAACGAGCTGCTGGAAAAATACGGCAAAGGCTACGGCTGTGAAGTGTGTAAACCAACGGTCGGTTCTCTGCTGGCTTCATGCTGGAACGACTACATTCTGCAACCGGAGCTCACCCCGCTGCAGGACACCAATGACAACTTCCTTGCCAACATTCAGAAAGACGGCACCTACTCGGTGATCCCTCGTTCTGCTGGTGGTGAAATCACCCCAGAAGGCCTGCTGGCCATCGGCCAGATCGCACGCGAATACAATCTGTATACCAAAATCACCGGTTCACAGCGTATCGGTATGTTTGGTGCACAGAAAGACGATTTACCTGCTATCTGGAGCAAACTGATTGAAGCGGGCTTTGAAACCGGTCATGCCTATGCCAAAGCACTGCGCATGGCAAAAACCTGCGTCGGCAGCACATGGTGCCGTTACGGCGTAGGCGACAGCGTTGGCTTCGGCGTGGAATTGGAAAACCGCTACAAAGGCATTCGTACACCGCACAAAATGAAATTCGGTGTCTCCGGCTGTACGCGTGAATGTTCAGAAGCACAGGGCAAAGACGTGGGTATTATCGCCACCGAAAATGGCTGGAACCTCTACGTATGTGGTAACGGCGGGATGAAACCGCGCCATGGTGATTTATTGGCTGCCGATCTCGATCGCGAAACGCTGATCAAATACCTCGATCGTTTCATGATGTTCTACATCCGTACCGGCGATAAATTACAGCGTACGTCTGTTTGGTTAGAAAGCTTGGAAGGCGGTATCGACTACCTGCGTTCTGTCATCATCAACGATAAACTCGGGATGAATGCGTTGCTGGAGCAAGAAATTGCCCGCCTGCGCGAAAAAGTGATCTGCGAATGGACTGAAACCGTGAACACCCCTGAGGCGCAGGTACGCTTCGCTCACTTCATCAACAGCGATCAACGTGACCCTAACGTTCAGATTGTGTCTGAACGCGCCCAGCATCGTCCTGCACGCCCAGACGAGCGTATTCCTGTCACCCTGATCGCAACCGAGGAGGCTAACGCATGAGCCAGTGGATTAATGTTTGCCCGTTAAACGATATTCTACCCGGCACCGGCGTGTGCGCTTTGGTGGGCACTCATCAGGTGGCGGTATTCCGTCCTTACCAAGATGAGCAGGTTTTTGCCATCTCCAATATCGATCCCTTTGCCGGTTCAAGCGTGCTGTCTCGCGGCCTGATTGCTGAACATCAGGGCGAACTGTGGGTTGCTAGCCCGCTGAAAAAACAGCATTTCCGCTTGGTCGATGGGCTTTGCCTCGAAGATGAAGCCCATTCCGTACCGCATTTTGCAACCCGTCTGGTTGACGGGTTTGTGCAGGTACGTTCGGCGGATTAATTATCGCAAGATCCCCCTCCTAACCTCCCCCCTCTCGGGGGGAGGGACTGACGGTGCTATACCGAAACATAAATACTTGCCCTCTCTGACACAGATGAGGACAGGTAAACGGTGCGCAGCGTTTTTCCCTGCAAAGGGGAGATTAAGGGGATCAGCCAAGAATTCGTTTTTAAACCTTAAATCATGGAAGCCAGTATGTTTACCGACACCATCAATAAATGCGCAACCAATGCAGCACGTATTGTTCGCCTGAACAAAGATAACCCGTTTGGATTTTGGATTAGCTCTGCGATGGCGGGGGCTTATGTTGGCCTCGGCATCATCCTGATCTTCACGCTCGGCAATATGGTTGAACCGGCACTGCGTCCTCTGCTTATGGGCGCAACGTTTGGTATCGCCTTAACGCTGGTGATCATTGCCGGTTCTGAGCTGTTTACCGGCCACACCATGTTCCTGACGCTGGGTGTGAAAGCCGGCACCATTAGCGGAGGCCAGTGGTTAGCCATTCTGCCGCAAACATGGTTGGGCAATCTGATCGGTTCAATCTTCGTCGCCGTTTTATATTATTACGGTGGCGGAAATTTATTGCCTGTAGATAGCAGCTTAGTGCACACCGCCGCACTAGCGAAAACCACGGCACCTGCTGCCGTGCTGTTCTTCAAAGGGGCGCTGTGTAACTGGCTGGTCTGTTTAGCGATTTGGATGGCGCTGCGCACTGAAGGTGCAGGCAAATTCTTGGCCATTTGGTGGTGCTTGCTCGCATTTATTGCCTCTGGCTACGAGCACTCGGTTGCCAACATGACCCTTTTTGCCCTATCTTGGCTCGGCAACCACAGCGAATCCTTTACCCTGAGCGGTATCGGCCATAATCTGCTGTGGGTAACTCTGGGTAATACATTATCCGGTGCGGTCTTTATGGGCCTTGGCTACTGGTATGCAACGCCGCGCACACAGCGCCCGGTAACGGAAGCCACAGCACAAAAAAATCAGACTGCTTAATGATTTTATGGCGCATCGCTCAGGCGGTGCGCTATTTTTTGCCGAAGCAAATTTCCGTAGTGAGGATTGTTGGATGGACTATTTACCGATTTTTTGCCAACTGCAGCAAAAAGCCTGCCTGCTCGTCGGCGGTGGCGAAGTCGCTGAACGCAAAGCACGACTGCTGATGGATGCAGGCGCAGATATCATGGTTAACGCCAAAGAGTTCACCCCACAATTTGATCTATGGGCACAAGATGGCAAGCTAAAACAGGCACATGGCGAATTTTCTCCCGCTTTGCTCGAAGGTGTTTGGCTGGTTATTGCTGCAACCGATGATGAGAACGTTAACGATCTTGTTTATCAGCAAGCCAGCGAACGTCAGATCTTCTGCAACGTGGTTGATGCGCCTAAACGCGCCAGTTTTATCATGCCCTCTATTATCGACCGCTCCCCGCTGATGGTCGCGGTTTCTTCAGGCGGTAAATCGCCGGTGCTTGCTCGCCTGCTACGTGAAAAGCTTGAAGCTATTTTGCCTCAGCATTTAGGCCAGCTAGCTCGCTTAGCCGGTGACCTACGCCAGCAGGTGAAAGATAAATTCTCAACGATTACGCTACGCAGGCGTTTTTGGGAACGTCTGTTCGCCCACGATCGTCTCGCTCAGTCTTTAGCAAACCAAGACGCAGAGATGGTTGATAAGCATCTCACCGATCTATTTGAACAGCCATTGGAGCAGCGTGGCGAAGTGGTTCTGGTTGGCGCAGGGCCAGGAGATGCAGGGCTACTGACACTGAAAGGCTTGCAGCAGATCCAACAAGCTGACGTGGTGGTTTATGACCGTCTGGTCTCTGACGACATCATGAATTTAGTCCGCCGTGACGCTGAACGCATTTTCGTTGGCAAACGCGCAGGCTTCCATTGCGTGCCTCAGGATGAAATCAACCAAATCCTGCTGCGCAACGCTCGCAATGGCAAACGCGTGGTGCGCTTAAAAGGTGGCGATCCCTTTATTTTTGGTCGCGGTGGCGAAGAGCTGGAAGTGCTAGCAGATGACAGCATTGCCTTCTCCGTTGTCCCTGGGATTACGGCAGCGTCCGGCTGCTCAGCCTACAGCGGCATTCCACTCACCCACCGCGATTACGCTCAAAGCGTACGCTTGGTCACGGGTCATGCCAAAAAAGATACCTCGCTCGATTGGGCAAATTTAGCGGCTGAAAAACAAACCTTAGTGTTTTATATGGGATTGAACCAAGCCGCTGAAATCCAGACACAGTTAATCAAGCACGGAATGAGTGAGTCCATGCCTATTGCCTTGGTGGAAAACGGTACGTCGGTGCAGCAAAAAGTAGTCACCGGAGAACTTGCTGCTTTAGGCGAACTGGCACAACAGGTCGAAAGCCCGAGCTTGATTATCGTTGGTGCCGTCGTTTCACTACGCGATAAACTCAATTGGTTTAGTGGGATAACTAATAAATAAATCTTAATTATTGTCAGATAATTGGATTAATACCTCCGCAAAACCTCGCATCCAAATAAAGCCTTGAGAGCAGCAAGCTCAAGGCTTCACATCAATTAAAAACTAAAAATTCATATTATTCATCACAGAAGAAAATAAAGTATTCCTTCACATGGCGCTGGATAATTCTAACTCTTACACTTGAATTACGCCGCTTTGGCGTTTTCATCTGCGGAGTCATCCTATGAGCCAGAAAACTTTTGGCCGCCTAAGTACCATTGGGGTGGCAATAATTTTAGCGCTGTCGCTTGCTGCCTGTAGTGGCGGCGGCGGTGGTTCGCACAATACGGCAAAAAATGGTTCTCCCGGCACCGTTGGCGGTGGGTCTGATGGCGGCGGAGGTTCTGGTGGTGGAACCGGCGGGGGTTCTGGTGGCGGAACCAGCGGAGGTTCTGGTGGTGGAACCGGCGGAGGTTCTGGTGGTGGAACCGGCGGAGGTTCTGGTGGTGGAACCGGCGGAGGTTCTGGTGGTGGAACCGGCGGAGGTTCTGGTGGTGGAACCGGCGGAGGCTCTGGTGGCGGAACCGGCGGGGGCTCTGGTGGCGGAACCGGCGGGGGCTCATCCTCACAAACAGCAGCGGCTAATATTATCAAAGATACTGGCGGTGCTCTCAACGGCGTAGGTAGCCAGATTAGTTCGCTGGGTACTCAGCTTCCTCTTCCCACCAATAACCCAGTGACATCTACGGTACAGATAGTCACCAGCACCGGTGGCGGCGCTGTCTCCAATATAGGTTCTGGTTTACAAAACGGGCTCGGTAACAGCTCAAATGCCAACGGATTAGGAACAACCGTCGCAGGTGTCACGAAAGCTACCGGTAACGTCGGATCAGGTGTTACGGGCATTGGCAACAATGTCAGTGCATTAGGTGGTAACACACCGCTCAATGGTGTGACACAAACCGCAGGTGGCTTAGTAAGCGGAACCGGAGGCCTCGTCACCAATGTCAGTAACGGGTTAACTACCAGCGTACAAACGGGAGCCCTTTCCGACACAACTACCGGCGTAACTAGTGTGGTAAATCCTGTTCTTTCTCAGACTCAAACCGTAACGCAGACCGTCGGTGGAGCCACTGGACTTGGCACACCGGTGAATGGACTCCTCACCAGTGTTGGAAACGGTGTCAGCGGCGCTGGCTCACAGCTGAGCACCAGTGTCCCTGCCTTAAATGGTGCTGGCCAAGCAGTAACAAGCGTGGGCAATGCGGTGACCGATAGCGGTGGGTTAGTGAAGCCAGCGACTTCTGGCAGTAGCGCTGGTGGCCTTGGTTCGATCACGGCAGGTTTAGGCGCTGGAGTTTCTGCAACAACGCCTGCTGGCAGCGCTGGCTTAGGTGGCGGATTAATCACCACCGTAAGCGGTATAACCTCTGGAGTAACGAGCGTCACTGGGGCTGGGGCTGGGGCTGGGGTTTCGACAACAGGAGCATCTGGTGCGACAAGCAATAACGGCTCTAGTGGATTATTGGGTGGAGTCTCTGGATTGCTCACACCTAAGAATAAATAACATATCAAGTTATTATGGCGATCCCGTAGGTTTATTGCCAAGCGGTCCGGGATCGCCAATTTGCTCGTTGAGTTTCTTTGATTTTTCTTCATAAGGAACCCGCTATGAAATTAAAAACTCTGGCCGTTGTGCTCTCTGGTATGACGATTGGCAGCAGCTTTGCGGAAATACTTCCTGCTTTTATCGATCCTAATAATCCAACAAAACTAGCAACTCAGGCAGGAAAACCGCTCCCTCAGCCTTCAAAGGTCGATGTTCCCAAAGTATCCTCCCCTTCAAACAATATCCCTACGCTCACACCGAATACGCTTATTGATGTGAGGCATATTGTTTTTATTGGTGGAACCCGCTATCCGTTACAGGAATTGATTCAGCCCTATACAGGGGTTATTGGTCAGAAAGTGCCCTTAAGTACCCTTATCACCATCACCAACACCATAACCCAGAGATATCAAAAAGACGGCTATGTTCTTTCCTATGCCTATCTTCCCGCTGATAATTTTCACAACGGTAACGTGCAGGTTGGTTTGGTCGAAGGCTATATTGCTAATACAAGAATCCAAAGCGATAACGCAGCCGTTGGCGGCTGGCTGACAAAACTGTCAAAACGCATCATGGAAGAGAAGCCGCTCACACAGAAAACCTTTGAGCGCTATAGCATTTTGATGTCGAGAACCCCTGATACCAAAGTCACCGCCAGCGCCGCGCCGCCCAATAACATCTTTGGCGCAGCAGAAATGGTGGTTGACGCGAAGCACCCACGCAACTGGGATGTCAATACCACATTCGACTCACGTAAAGGCGAAAGCCTCGCTTTCGTGAACGCCACGTTCAGCGGATTTAGCAACTATGGCGAACAACTTGCCGTTTCGACATTAGTCCCACTCGATAAAAGTACCCGCAAAAGCCTGCTAGGGTTGAACTACCAGCAATATGTCAACGACAGCGGGCTACTTATGCAGATTAAAGGGAGCTTTGTTCAACAAAATCCTGACGACTACACCACGATTCTTACAACAAGCAACGGTATTTCTCTTGATGCTAAAGAGAAACAGACCCAGTACAACGGAGGCGTCGCATTCAGTTATCCATTGATGCTAACTCGTCAACAGCAATGGACTGTGAATGGCGAACTCGACTATCTCGACAAACGCTACGACTACAAACTGCGGGTCAGAAATGCGACCCAGCAGGCTGCCTTGCCCGATGCCAATTTCCATACACGCTATCCAGCGGCAGAGTTTTCCCTCAATGGCTATCGTGAATATACCCAGTCCTATTGGAGTACACGATTTGGTATACGACAAGGCATTAACGACTTCGGCGCAACCAATACCAATTCCCCCGCAGACCTATCATTTACGAGCTATAGATGGAATGGAGAAGCGGCTTACCTGTTTGATAAAAAGTGGCGCTTAAGCACTTCGCTTGAAGGTGATTGGACAGATAATACGCTACCTGAACCAGAGCGAGTCTCATTTGGCGCGCAGCGCTATGGCCGAGGCTATCCAGATGGCGAAGCCAGCGGCGATTATGGCTATGGGGGACAAATAGAAATGCGCTATCTGCATAATAGAGAACAGGGGGAATGGCTAAAGACCGTGCAACCTTATGTGTTGATGGATACGGCACATACCCAGTTTAACCAAAGCGGCCTGCCCACTCAGAACCTTGCCTCCTATGCCGTTGGTGTCATGTTGGGTGATAGCAAGCATTACTCATTAACCTTTGAAGGTGCACGTCCGATTGCTGACCTCCCCAGCGATAGCAATCGCCGAGATTGGCGTTTTAGCGCCACCTTTACCTATAACTTCAGAAATGACTAAACGTTATTGATAGCTGAAGTTAAATTAATAATTTTAGACTAATTAAAAGTATACCTCCTCTATATTCAGGGAGGTATATTAACAACCTAATACATGTCAGCCTATAAATAGCATCATATTTATAACACATTGGGCTTACTTAAATCAGCCTTCATGAATTAGTGATAGATAAATTCATTAACTAACTTGTCAGTATATTCTTTATAACCTATAGTGCAGCCGATCTATTTCAAGACCTAGTTTATATTTATTATTCTCATCCCGATGGAATATATTTAAAAACTATAAATACGCATTTAAGATAAGGAATATCTAATGAACAAGCTGATTAAAATTGCTATTGTTGCTGCAGTTCTCTCAACGCTAACCGCATGTAGCGGGCACATTGATAACAAAGAAAAAAACTGTAGCTATGACTACTGGTTCACCCCTGCCCTTTCTATTTCTAAAATGATCGGCGGCTGTGGCCCAGTGGAAAAACAACCATAGAATTATTTGGTTGAATGAGCAGTTCAGAGATTAATATATTTATGCTTGTCAGTTTATTACTGATGAGCATAAATAATATGAAGTTACGCCGCCTATTTTTATTGTTTATTCCCTTTCCTATTTCAATCCAAATAAACAAGAATAAATTTCTTAATACTATAAATTCATATTTCAATAAATAGAAAGATTATGGGATTATTGGAAATAAAAAACCCGCTATCGATAAGCGGGTTTATGCATTATGGCATAGCTGTCACACCTTACGGCTGAGCGACAAAACCAATAGCATCGTAGACTTTTTTCACCGTTTCTTGTGCACGCGCACGCGCTTTCTGAGCCCCGTCACGCATGACCTGCTGCAAGAAAGCCTCATCATTACGGAAACGGTTATAACGCTCCTGCAATTCAGTCAGCATTTCAGAAACTGCTTCGGCAACGGCACCTTTTAAATGGCCGTACATCTTGCCTTCAAACTCTTGTTCCAATTCTGGGATAGTTTTACCCGTGACGCCAGCGAGTATATCCAGCAGGTTTGAAACACCGGCTTTGTTCACGACGTCATAACGCACTACTGCTGGCTCATCAGAATCAGTTACCGCACGTTTGATCTTCTTAATAACAGACTTAGGATCTTCCAGTAAACCGATGACGTTATTGCGGTTATCATCCGATTTGGACATCTTTTTGGTCGGTTCTAACAAAGACATCACGCGAGCACCGGACTTAGGAATAAACGGCTCTGGCACTTTAAAGATATCACCATACAGCGCGTTGAAACGTGCTGCCACATCACGGCTCAGTTCCAGATGCTGCTTCTGATCTTCACCCACCGGTACCTGAGTGGTTTGGTACAGCAAGATATCCGCCGCCATCAGTACAGGATAATCGAACAATCCCGCATTGATATTCTCAGCATAGCGCGCCGATTTATCTTTGAACTGGGTCATGCGGCTCAGTTCACCAAAGTAGGTGTAGCAGTTAAGCACCCAGCCGAGCTGAGTATGTTCAGGAACATGAGACTGAACAAAGATGGTGCTTTTCTCTGGATCGATACCACAGGCCAGATACAGTGCCAGCGTATCCAAGGTCGCTTTACGCAGTTGCTGAGCATCTTGACGCACGGTAATCGCGTGCTGATCGACGATGCAATAAATGCAATCGTATTCATCCTGCATCTGCACCCACTGGCGCAGAGCACCCATGTAGTTACCAATGGTCAGTTCACCAGATGGCTGTGCGCCACTGAAAACGATGGGCTTACTCATGTCACAGTTCCTATACGTCTTAGCTTAAAGGGGGCAGCCCGATCAGGGGCAACAAGTCAGAAAATTGGTTTAGCACACAGCTTGGCTCACTACGTTCGATGGGCTCACCGTAGTTATAGCCATAGGTCATCCCCACCGATGGACACCCAGCAGCATGCGCGGCCTGAATGTCGTTACGAGAATCACCGACAAACAGCAATTCACTCGCCAGTACGCCAGTTTTAGCCAGTACCAGATATAACGGGGCGGGATGGGGTTTTTTCTTCACCACGTCATCACCACCCACGATATGAGTGAAATAACCATCGATGCCGAGGGAGATCAGCAGTGGTCGCACAAACGGCGTAGGCTTATTGGTAATAAGAGCTAGCAAATAGCCATGACGAGATAACGAAGCAAGCGTTTGTGCCACTTCAGGGTAAAGCTGACTGCCGGTTTCAACCGTGCTGGCATAATAAAAATCAAATGCGGCTCGGGTACGCTGACACAGTGCATCGGTTGGTTCTTGATCCGCCCAAACTAAGGCGCGATTCACCAGCATATCTGCGCCGTTTCCGATCCAGTTCTTTACACGCTCCAATCCTGGAATAGGCAGCCCTAATTCCTTCATGGCTTTGTCCATCGCAGCCGCTAGGCCCGAAGCACTATCCACCAGCGTGCCATCCAAATCGAAAGCAATCGCCTGAATGCCTTCAAAACGTTTGGTTATGAACTGGGTAGAGCCGGAGCTACTCATTACACGCCTTGGCAATTTCGCCACGCATCTGAGTGATAATCTGTTCGTAATCTGGATGGCCAAAGATCGCGGAGCCAGCAACAAACATGTCTGCACCAGCGGCAGCAATGGCACCAATATTATCGACCTTCACACCGCCATCGACTTCTAAACGAATATCGCGGCCGCTGGCATCGATAAGCTTACGTACCTGACGCAGTTTATCCAACGTCGCAGGGATAAACGACTGACCACCGAAGCCGGGGTTTACTGACATCAGCAGGATCACATCCACTTTATCCATTACGTATTCAAGATAGCTCAGCGATGTCGCAGGGTTGAACACCAAACCAGCTTTGCAGCCCAAGGATTTAATCAGCTGCAATGAGCGATCAACGTGCTCAGAGGCTTCAGGATGGAAAGAGATAATGCTAGCGCCTGCCTCAGCAAAGTCAGGAATGATGCGATCGACTGGCTTCACCATCAAGTGCACATCAATAGGCGCAGTAATACCGTAGTCGCGCAGTGCCTTACACACCATCGGGCCGATGGTTAAATTCGGGACATAATGATTATCCATTACGTCAAAATGAACAACGTCAGCGCCTGATGCCAAAACTTTGGCAGTATCTTCCCCCAAACGGGCAAAGTCTGCAGACAAAATCGACGGGGCAATTAAATACTGTTTCATCCGTTTCTCCATGTGCTCGGTTCAGACACTGTGCAAATTTCAGGAATACAGCGCCAGCAATTCGTCTACTTTGTTACGTCCACCGACTTTGCTGCTAATCGTTCGACGTGCGCTCACAACAAACAGATCGGCCTGTGCATACCAGTGGCGTGTCAGTTCGGTATCATGATTGGAGATCAGTACCGGGATCTTATGCTGCAACGATAAATTTGATGCCACTTCAGCGAGCTTTAATTGATCTGTCATGCTGAAACTGTTGGTGTGATAAGCCGTAAAATTCGCGGTTGCAGACAGTGGAGCATAAGGCGGATCACAATACACCACCGTTCCATCCACCGCTTGGCTCATCGACTGCGTGTAGTGTTCACAGACAAAAGTCGCTTTCTGCGCTTTCTGCGCAAACCAATACAATTCAGCTTCAGGGAAATAGGGTTTCTTGTAGCGACCAAACGGTACATTGAATTCACCACGAGAGTTATAGCGGCATAATCCGTTATAACAATGGCGGTTCAAGTACAGGAACAACACCGCTCTACGGTATGGATCCTGGCTCTGATTAAACTCAGACCGCAGAGCATAAAACATTTCAGATTGATTAAACTCTCCGCTAAACATCACTTTAGCGTCACGTACGAAGTTATCAGGCTGAGTTTTAACGATGTTGTACAGACTGATCAGGTCAGCGTTAATATCCGCTAACAGGTATTCCTCATAATCCGTATTCAAAAATACGGAACCGGCCCCAACAAAGGGCTCGATCAACCGCTTTCCGGCAGGCAAATATCGACGAATTTCGTCTACCAGTGGATACTTTCCACCAGCCCATTTTAAAAAAGCGCGGTTTTTCTTCATGCCGTCAGTAAGCTACTTTTACAATTCAAATCGGCGGATCAAACACTGTTCTAGACAGCACATCAGCGCGCATTTATACCGTTCTTATTCGCAGCTGCGAAGACCAAAATGGACTCGCAGCTGTAATAACTGAGGTATACCACTGTTTATTTTTTAACGTCTTTTTGTACCTGACTCATCGGACGCACCCAAGGGTTCTTCGCCTGAACATCAGCAGGGAGCGTAGACACCGCCCGTTTTGCTTCAGCTGAACTTGAGTAACTTCCGCTCACCAGTACATACCAAGGCTTGCCGTTACGGGTAGTTTCATAAACCCAATAATGAGCCAAATTCTGTTTTTTCGCATAGGCGTTCAGAGAGTCTGACCGCGAGGCGCTGCTCAGCTGTAACGTATAGTGGTTAGAAGGCGCACCTTTCAATGACGCATTCGCACCGCTAACGGCAGAACTCACCGCGTGCGTCGCCGGTTTAGTTGCCGTCGTTACTGGCGTCTTGGTGTTCGTTGGTTTCGCAACGTTTGCCGTATGAGCAGGCGTTTTGCTAACCGTTGTTTTACCAGAATGTGGCTTGGCTGTATTACTGTTCGCCGTAGATGCTGGTTTGGTCTGGATCGGGCGAATATTTTGCGCGGTACCGCCGTTAGTAACAGGCTTAGAAACAGCAGCACCCGAGCCCAACGTAGCCGGAGCCGTTGGCAATGTTGAAGCATTAGCTCCACCATCAATACCTTGTACCGCAGAGTCAACCTGACCTTGCTGTTGAGTCAGTGCATCCGACATATTATTGCCCGCCAGATCAATACGCTGTTGCCCTTGCTCACCTTGAACTGGTGCGGCCTGAGTTGGCGTATTGGAAATCGGCGGAACTGAAACATCTTGCGGCTGCGCAGCGGGCGCGTTACCAGCGTCAGCGGAATGGTCAATCATACCTGAGTTGTTAACACCGCTACCATCGTGGGCATCAGTGGTATTACTCGCAGTATTATTGGATAAGGTAGAAGATCCCGACAGGCTGATATCTTTGGTTCCGCCGTTGTTAGCCTGCTGGCCTGCCTCACCTTTCGAGGGTGATTTCAACGCTGAACCAATGCCGATGATCAACACCAACAGCACTAAAATACCGATCCCCATCATCATATGCTGACGAGATACCGCTAATTTTGGCGCTGAAGGACGAGCCTTGCGTGTGCGAGTCGGACGACGATCGCTTGCGTCAGGCTTTAGATCTTCATCAGGTTTGAACTCTTCTTCTTCCATATCCACCCTCCAGTCAGAGGCAAAACCGGTGGGGCGTTTTGATTCTCACCGGTCAATTCAATATTCAATGATTCAACAACATCATCAACCGCGGCAATCCGCAATCGCAGCCAAGACAATCTCATGGGCTACGCCTGAACGTACTTCTGACTGACCAACCGCTGTTGGCAGCACCAGACGCAGTTCACCCGCCAGCACCTTCTTATCACGCATCATGTGTGGTAAATAAGATTCTGGAGTCATACTTTTTGGCCCGGTAACCGGCAGCCCCGCACGCGCTATTAGCGTTCTTACGCGAGCGACATCCGCTTCACTGAATTGGCCCAGACGACGCGCCGTTTCAGCGGCCATCATCATACCCGCCGCAACAGCTTCACCGTGTAACCAATTACCGTAGCCCATTTCTGCTTCAATCGCATGACCATATGTATGGCCAAGATTCAGCAATGCACGCACACCCTGCTCTTTCTCATCCGCAGCAACAACTTCGGCTTTTAGCTCACAGCAGCGACGAATGCAGTACGCCATTGCTTTATTATCAAGTGCCAACAGCTCATCCAGATGCTCTTCTAACCATACGAAGAATTCACCATCAAGAATGATGCCGTACTTGATAACCTCAGCTAAGCCTGAAGCAAGTTCGCGCGCTGGCAGCGTTTTCAAACAGTCAATATCCACCACGACAGACGCGGGCTGGTAAAAGGCCCCGATCATGTTCTTACCCAGTGGATGGTTAACGGCTGTTTTCCCGCCAACGGAAGAGTCAACCTGAGACAACAATGTTGTTGGCACCTGAATAAAACGCACTCCGCGCTGATAGCACGCAGCCGCAAAACCGGTTAGATCGCCAATAACACCGCCGCCCAAAGCGATAAGCGTGGTATCACGCCCGTGGGGCTTTTGCAGCAATGCAGTAAATACTTGCTCCATCACAGACAACGTTTTGTATTGCTCGCCGTCCGGCAAGATCACCTGATCTACCCGAACACCGGTCTGCTCAAGCGCATGTTTGACACGTTCAAGATATATCGGTGCCAATGTTTCATTGGTCACTAACATAGCCTGATCGCCTGCCTTTAAAGGCAGAAATGAAGCAGGCTCCTCAAACAAACCAGAGGCTATCGTTATCGGGTAGCTACGCTCCCCAAGAGTGACGGTAATCCTTTCCATGGTGTGCTCAGAACCTTTTTCAGATTAAGAATTCAGTATATAGCCAAATTAGCTGGGTAGTTGCAGCCAGCAAGTGAACGAACCCCGACCAACCTACACCAGTAAGTTATTCCGGCGAACGCACACAGCTAACGTCGCGGCAACCCAAGTAACAAGGGTATAATTAGTTGCTTTCCAGCATATGAATAATCTGGTTAGCAACAACTTTAGCACTTTGATCATCCGTACGGATGGTCACATCAGCAATTTCTTCGTACAGCGGATTGCGTTCTTTTGCCAAGTCTTCCAGCACTTCACGCGGTGTATCTACCTGCAACAACGGACGTTTTTTATCACGCTGCGTACGAGCCAATTGCTTCTCGATAGTGGTTTCAAGATAAACAACCACGCCGCGAGCTGACAAGCGGTTACGGGTCTCGCGAGATTTCACGGAACCACCACCAGTTGCCAGAACAATGCCTTGTTTTTCAGTCAGTTCATTGATGACTTTTTCTTCACGATCGCGGAATCCTTCTTCACCTTCCACGTCGAATACCCAGCTAACATCAGCGCCGGTGCGTCGCTCAATTTCTTGATCGGAATCGAAGAACTCCATATTCAGTTGCTGAGCTAACTGACGACCAATAGTACTTTTGCCGGCACCCATAGGCCCAACCAGAAAGATATTGCGTTTCTCTGCCATGTTTTTCGGTACTACTAAGACAATTCGTTAATGATAACCCGCCCCGCCAATCAAATTAGCGACGGGACCTAAACTGAAACCTCATGAGCGATAGTGTGAGATCAGACGAAAAATTATCTCAACACTCTAGGTAGTTTGGCAACCGAATAAATCACAGCGCACGCCAAAGGTTAAATCACGGCGATAACGCTTTGGCCGGGGTACGGAAAAGCTCGGTGCTTAATTCGCTACCCTTGTAAGCTAAATCAAGCGCAGCGTCAAACGCGGAAACCATTCATGTGATAAAAATTTTTACCTTTTGAGCAAAAAAAGTATTGAATGCTTATTTCCTGAGTAATGCAGTGGGCATTTCCGTTTTTACTAGCCTTGGCGTGATAAAAATCACCAGTTCTCGCCGTTTTGCCTCTTCCGTTGAGTCGCGAAACAGTGCGCCAAGCAAGGGAACATCGCCCAATTTCGGCACCTGTGTTTTTCCATGCACAGTTTGCCGTTGAAAAATCCCGCCTAGGATAACAGTTTCGCCATCATTCAGGGTGACCTGTGTTTTGATCTCCTGCTTATCGATGGCCAAAGCCTCACCGTCACCCTGCTTAATACTCCTGCCCGGCATATTTTGCGTAATCTGCAACATCAGCGTGATTTTGCCATTACGCATCACTCGAGGCGTTACCTCCATTCCCAACACCGCCTCTTTAAACTCTATCGAGGTCGATCCACTGGCGCCGCTAGAAACCTCATAAGGAATTTCAGTTCCCTGCTTAATACTTGCCGTTTGTAGATTGGTCGCCATCAGATGAGGACTGGCAATAATTTCCACGTTATCTTCTTGTTCCAGAGCCGAAAGCTCCAACTCTAATAAGCGACCACCGATACGCGCAACTTGAAAACCTGCATTAAATGCACGCCCTTCCACCGGCAATCCCATGTTGAATTGGTTCAGCCGAAAGCCGCTTGAGTCAGACGCTGCGCTATCATCAGACTCCGAGGTCCCCCAACGAATCCCTAGCTCATTCAGGCTTTCACGATTGATGGTCACAATATGCGCAGTTAACTGCACCTGTGAGACGGGTTGATCGAGTTCCGCAATCCAAGCCTGAGCCGCTCGGGTGTTTTCGGGAAAATCCCGCACCAAAATCGTATTAGTGCGTGGGTCGGCACTGATACTGCCTTGCGCGCTTAACAACCCACTTTTTTGCTGCGTCAGGCTTTTGACCACGGCGTCCACATCCGCCTGCTGCAATGCAATGGAGACGGACGTTTTCTCCTGATCTTTCTCTTGCTGCTGTTTTTTATGCACCAACTCTTGCCGTCTATCGACGGCCTCGGCTGTCTGCACAAAGAGAATATTGCCTGTTTGTTCAATTGATAACTGATTCATACGTGCTATTGCTTGTAATGCCCGCTGCCAAGGCACATCAACCAATTTCACTGAGGTATTACCCTTAACCTCTTCGCTCACGATTAAATTAAGGTGACGATTATCCGCTAGCGCCTGCAGCACGTTAACCAAAGGCGCGTCAAAGAAGGCTAGGGTTATCGGTGCACTATCACGCGACGGCGCGGCGAATGCCGAAAACGCGCTAAGCCAGAGCAAACAACCATACCAAAATTCCTTTTTTACC
The DNA here is from genome assembly GCF_036648275.1 of Hafnia sp. NCBI lineage: Bacteria > Pseudomonadati > Pseudomonadota > Gammaproteobacteria > Enterobacterales > Hafniaceae > Hafnia > Hafnia sp. The sequence goes on from NZ_JAVXIQ010000003.1 coordinate 53,685, forward strand.
TTTTTCATTCCATGGGCTCCCTTTCAGCGCTTATCGTCGGACAACTAAACGGATAAACAGCAGGCTTTTTGAACACCGAAAATTCATTGTTTTTCGATATGTCTTCCGCATCACTACGCAGCGAGAACAACGGCACAGCAACCATGGCGTCTCCGTTCGTTAACGCCACCCACACTCGCCAACAACGGCCATCACCAATCACGCCCAAAACCTGCCCCGTATCTGGCTCAACGGATATTGATGGCGGTATCAAAGGATGAAAAGGATCTCTATCCGCCTGAGAGGTGCTGATCGACATCACACCGAGGCATACAAGCACAGGAACTTGCCAGCCATGACAAAAGAGCGCTGTCTTCATATTCCATCCCCCGCGAGTACGAGCTGTCCTGAGATCGTTTCAGATTCCGACTCAAGTTCTAGCTGTGTGATTAGCCGAGCACAGCCAACCAGTTCATTCAGTAATTGCACAAGCTGAGGAAAACTTAGCGAGCCTTTCACGCCCCAACCTGCCCCTTTTTCACCACGAGCACGCGGATCTTTCTGCCACGTCATCTGCTGAGCAAAACGTTCACTAACGGGTAAATCAGCACACTGCGCCACTAACGGTCTTATCGATATGGCGTTAATAGAAAGCTGCAACAGCAAAGCCTGCTGGTTTAAAACCTGAGTACTCAATCGCTCCCACGCGGCTTGTGCATCTTGTTGACGCTGCCAAGAAGATGATTCAGCCCGTTGAGATAATGCGGCCACGCCAAGTCCACCTAACGCGCCGCAAAATAGAAAGATGGCGCAGACAACCGCATAAAAATGATGTGGGCTTAACTCACATAACCAGTCAATCACGCGATCGGCAACGCTATTCATGCTGACCACCTTCAAGCAAAAATTTTTGCAGCCCTGATTCAGCCACACTCATTTTCATAAGTTGCAACTCGGGTAAAGCGGCACTTTGATTGAGGTGTTGTGTAAAGGCAGAAATTGCGGCTGGCGTTGACGTCGTCCCTTCAATTTCTAAGCGCGTTGAGCGCCATGAAAGACGTGTCAGCCACACCTGTGCCGGGATATGGCGTTGTATCGCTAAAATAAAGGTCAGGATCTGCTGGTTGATTTCACGGTTGCGCTCGTCTTGTTGGCTCTGACGCAATTGATTTTTGGCCTGTAGCGCCCATGCGGCTAGTCGCACCTCTTGATGCAGTAACTGCTGGCTCCGGCGTTGCGACACGGCTGTTACAGCCTCCCAACGTTGAACTCGACGATGCACTTGATAAGCGGAATAACTGGCTATCAATATCAGCAGAACCACCGCGGCAACCAAACACAGCATACAAAACCGTAGTCGCTGAGCACGTAAAGTCGAAAACCAAGGGCAAAGGTTTATCTGCTCCATGAGGTTCTCTCCTCACACAGCGCCAGCCCGACGGCCAAAGCAAACAACTCCGGCTGCGAAGGTAAAGGCGGTTGTAGATAGGTCAGAGCACGAAATGGCGACCAGTCTGAGGCGTTGTCAGCGGCACAGGTTAGTGTCTCTGCGCCGCGGATCCCTTGGAGTGCAGCGTTCGAAACGGCTCGCTCGATGAGTTCAGGCATTGATTCATGGTTCTGACGCGCGATAAACCCAAACGCCAGCGGCTGAGAAAAAGGTGCTGCCCACGTCAGCACATGCTCTCCAACATGCAGTAATAATGCAGTTGGCGACTGCCCGCTAAGGGCTGCCGCTCGCCGTAATGCACAAGGGGTGATATCCGCAACGCTCGGCGTCAGACCAGCAGCAATCAAGGGTGTTTGCCAATCGCGCATATCTTGCTGGCGCACAGCGGTCATCAGCCATGCTTTCGGTTGAGAAGGCAAACGAGTGTAGTCACAAACAAACTCAGATCGAGGCAGCATAAGGCTGCGCTCTGCGGCTAAATCGAGAATGTTGCGCTGTAAATTAACCGGCAAATTCATCTCTGGCGTCGAAATGCTTTGCTGCATAATAATTTCCGGCGATAGGCCGATACGTACCGAGGTTTTGCCTGGAAGCTGGCGACGTAAGTCAGAAAGTCGATTATTCAGCCATTCCGATTGGCATAATCGTCCACTTTCGACCACATTTATGTGTGATGAAAACTGCCACCAACGCCTGAGCTGCCAGCCTTTACGCTGATAACTTACTGCCACGGCACAAAATGTCCGAGGCTGAATATCTATCCCTAACTGCCAAGTCCGTGCGAACATATGCAGCGATCTCCGTATCGTCAATGAAAGAAAAGAACGTATCCTCCGTGCTAGGTTGCCTTTATACTACTGCGCGTTTGTTTATAAACTGCCCAATTGACAAGTGATGGGAAATTCTAGGTGAAGTTCGTAAAGTATCTAATCATTCTTGCAGTCTGTTGCATTCTGCTGGGAGCGGCCGCAGTATTTGGTCTGTACAAATACGTTGAGCCACAGCTGCCCGATGTCGCGACGCTTAAAGACGTCCGTCTGCAAACACCGATGCAAGTCTATAGCGCCGATGGGTATCTCATCGCGCAATACGGTGAAAAACGCCGTGTACCTCTGCCGCTGAAACAAGTTCCGCCGCAGATGGTAAATGCCTTTATCGCGACTGAGGACAGTCGCTTCTTCGAACATCACGGTGTTGACCCGGTGGGGATTTTCCGCGCCGCTTCCGTGGCGTTATTCACAGGTCATGCCTCGCAAGGTGCGAGTACCATCACCCAACAGCTGGCGAGAAACTTCTTCCTGAGTCCAGAACGTACGCTGATGCGTAAGATCAAAGAGGCTTTCCTCGCGATCCGCATTGAGCAACTGCTGACTAAAGATGAAATTCTCGACCTGTATCTCAATAAAATTTATCTGGGTTATCGTGCCTACGGCGTTGGCGCCGCTGCACAGGTCTATTTTGGCAAAACCGTCGATCAGCTGACGCTGAGCGAAATTGCCATGATTGCCGGTCTGCCAAAAGCACCGTCAACGTTTAATCCGTTGTATTCTCACGATCGCGCTCTCGCCCGCCGTAACGTGGTGCTGAGCCGTATGCTGGATGAGAAATACATCACCCGCGCTGAATATGACCAAGCACGTAGCGAACCGTTAGAAGCGCGCTACCACGGGCCAGAAATCGACTTCTCTGCACCTTACCTATCTGAAATGGTGCGTCAGGAGATGCTGAAACAGTACGGTGAAAATGCCTATACCGATGGCTATAAGGTTTACACAACCGTCACCAAGCGCCTGCAGTTAGCCGCTCAAAGCGCATTGCGTAACAACGTTATCGCCTATGACATGCGCCACGGCTACCGTGGGCCGTCTAATGTGCTGTGGAAAGTAGGTCAGCCAACATGGTCGCGTGAGCAAATCATGAACTCGCTAAAAACATTGCCAACCTATGGGCCATTGCTGCCTGCGGTTGTCACTGAATCCAGCGCAGATGAAGCCACCGTCATGCTAGCCAACGGCGATAATGTCACGCTGCCAATGGCGACAGTTCGCTGGGCGCGTCCGTTCAAAACCGATCGCGTCCAAGGCCCTACGCCGCGTCGCGTCAACGATGTTATCCAGCCGGGCCAACAAATTTGGGTTCGTCAGGATGAAGATCAGAAATGGTGGTTAGCGCAGGTTCCAGATGTGAACTCGGCGCTGGTTTCCCTTAACCCGCAAGACGGTGCTGTCAAAGCACTGGTGGGTGGTTTTGACTTCAACCAAAGTAAATTTAACCGCGTCACTCAGGCTCTGCGCCAAGCAGGCTCTAACATCAAACCGTTCTTATATACAGCGGCGATGGACAAAGGCTTAACGCTGGCATCGATCCTGAACGACTTACCAATTTCTCGCTGGGATGCGGGTGCTGGCACCGATTGGCGTCCTAAGAACTCGCCGCCAACGTATGCAGGCCCAATTCGCCTGCGTCAGGGCTTAGGTGAATCGAAGAACGTGGTGATGGTGCGTGCGATGCGTGCGATGGGAGTTGATTACGCAGCGGAATATCTGCAGCGCTTCGGCTTCCCTGCGCAAAATATCGTGCATACCGAATCCTTAGCGTTGGGTTCTGCGTCGTTTACCCCAATGCAGTTGGTTCGCGGCTATGCGGTATTTGCTAACGGCGGTTACTTAGTTGACCCTTACTTCATCACCAAAATTATCGACGGTGAAGATAAAGTGGTCTTCGAAGCTAAACCGAAGGTTGTTTGCGAAAGCTGTAATCTGCCAGTGATCTATGGGCAAACGCCAAAATCCGTTGCGCTTACCGATGATAGCGTCGAAAACGTCGCCGTATCTCAGGATAGCAACGCTAACGCAGCGGTGCCGATGCCTCAGCTTGAGCAAGTTACACCAGCTCAGATGAATCAGGATTCAGATCAACAATATGCACCGCATGTGATCAACACGCCGTTGGCGTTCCTGATGCATGACGCGCTCAACAGTAACATCTGGGGTGAACCAGGTGGCGGCTGGATGGGTACCGGCTGGCGTGCAGGGCGTGATCTGAAGCGTCATGATATCGGTGGTAAAACCGGTACGACCAACAGTTCAAAAGATGCGTGGTTCTCTGGCTATGGTCCAGATATCGTGACCAGCGTTTGGATTGGTTTTGACGATCATCGCCGCGATTTAGGCCGCACCACCGCTTCTGGCGCGATTAAAGATCAAATCTCCGGCGGCGAAGGCGGGGCGAAAAGCGCCCAGCCAGCGTGGGACGACTTTATGAAAGCCGCATTAGAAGGCGTTCCTGAGCAGAAAATGGCACCACCACCGGGTATTGTTAGCGTAACTATCGACAAATACACCGGCAAACTCTCAGGCGGGGGCGCTGGCAGCAAGTCTGAATACTTCATTGATGGCACGCAGCCAACGGAGTACTCGGTACATGAAGCGGGTACCACGGTGACCGACAGCGGTGGTGAAAGCCACGAACTGTTCTAGTGCAGAACCACTGATACGATAAAGGGGCCAATTGGCCCCTTTTTTATATCTAGCGTTTGCGTTAATCAGCCAACGTTAACGGCTCGTGCAGCCAAAAGTTCTCGCACTAAGAACAATGCACTGACGCTGCGAGCTTCGCGGAAGTCAGGATCGTCAAGCAGCTCCATCATGCGCGCTATCGGCCAGCGTACAACCGGCATCTGTTCGGGTTCATCCCCTTCCAAACGCTCAGGGAAGAGGTCTTCCGCTAAAACAATATTCATCCTGCTGGAAAAATAGGAAGGCGCCATCGTCAGTTTATGCAAAAAAGTAAACTGCTCGGCACCAAAACCGGCCTCTTCCATTAACTCTCGATTTGCCGCCTGAAAAATGTCTTCTCCAGGATCAATCAGCCCTTTAGGAAAACCAAGCTCATAGCTCTCAATTCCGACAGCATATTCACGGATCAGCAGCAGATCGTCGCCGAGAATTGGCACAATCATCACTGCTTCGCGCTCTGAGGGACGCATACGCTCATACACGCGGCGCACACCATTGCTAAACTCTAAGTCCACCGACTCCACATTAAACAGGCGTGAGCGTGCAATGGTTTCCACGCTGAGAATTTTTGGCTTTTGTGGGAGTTTTTCCATGATGGCCCCGAATTAATGGTTTCCCGTCGATTATCGTAATACTGCAATATCCAAATCATGGGAATGGCGACTGACAGGCGACATATTTTGATTCGATATTTTCGTTTATAGATGCAGATCACAGTATTTAGTTACTCTGCATTGTGCGCAGAAGGTGTGAGATTCGCAACAATTGTTGAGTATATTTTGCAGTCTTGTTTCCAGCCAGCCTGAGCCAAAAAATTCCACTCAATATGCCGCTATTACTTGCCACACATGAGAAAAATCGGATAATGCCGATATAATCAGCAGACTCCGACTGCTAACCTTTTTACTTGAATATGCGACAATCTTTGCAAAACTATAAATAAAATCATTTCATAACATATATTTATATTCGCTTTATAATTCATCCGTATAATGTCCTTTTGGACAAGGTGGAAAGGTGATGATTACCAAACGGGGTCGGCATGAGCGCACCAGTTATCGCATCAATCCTACTGATCCTTTGCCTGCTGATTGCCGGATGTGCCTATTGGTCTAAGATGAAAAAATCTGCCTTATTAACAACATCTTTCCCATTTCTTAAAACTAAACTGCGCAAACTGCAAAAAGATGAACTTCAGGCCATTGAGCAATATCTCAATAAGCTAGAGTCTCCTTCAGGTTCTTCTCATGCACCCATGCCCGTAGCTCAACATCGCCTGATGCCTCAGGGGGATCGCGTTTACCCGCTCGTCCACGCGATAACCCGTTACGAACTCACTACCGACGATCCCAATAAAAGGCGCTATTACCTTGATAACATTGAGGTTCACCTGCCTGTTTTTTGGGAACAATATATCGCCGACGATAACCAGCTTGAGGTGATCAAAACTCATAGCATTCCTTTGGTTATCTCCATCAACGGCCACTCGTTGGTTGACGCTGCACAAGAGGATTTACTTCCTCCTCCCGATAGCACCAGCAGCGCTTCAATTCGTCAGACAGAAAGTGAAAAAGTCGAGCTGCAAGGCGTTCGCAAAGAAACCCAGTTGGAGTATCAGCTCAGCCAGCAAGGCGGCATCCGCGAATCTATCGTGATCGTGGTAGCATTACTGATGTTGTATGCCAGCCTAATGAGTCCTAATGCTTTAATGCCGTGGCTGCTTACCGTCGCCACTGGGCTTATTGCGTGGGGCATTTGGCGCTTATACAGTCGCCCTTCTGAACGCGACCTGAAAGAAATCCACTGCATTCGCGGTATCCCCAAGCGCTGGGGGTTATTTGGCGAGTCTAACGTTGGGCAAATCAACAACGTCTCGTTAGGCACCTTAGATCTCATCTATCCGGCACATTGGCAGAACTATATTCAAAAAGATCTCGGGCATAAAACCGATATCGAAATGTATCTCAGCCGCCACGTAGTACGTCAAGGCCGCTTCCTCTCGCTGCACGATGAGGTTAAAAACTTTCCCCTACAGCGCTGGGGACGTAATATCGTGCTGCTAGGCGGAGCGCTTCTTACGCTCACGTTGCTGCTCACGACTCAGCCTCTCAGCATCCCGTTCAAACTTAGCTCCGCGTGGTTACATGGAACACACAGCGTTGATGTGAATAGCGTGAAATCGCTGGCTGCACTGCCGCTGCACGTTGGGGATACTTTAAATATTCAAGGTACCGGCATGTGCCGTGTTCCCGCGTCCTATCAAGATGGCGTACGTTATCCCTTTATGCCTTTCGATTGCTCGGCGATTTACTGGAGCAATGCGACTCCGATGTCTGCACCCGCGTCTGATATCGTGGATAACGCAGCGGCGTTGCTTGCGACGGTGAACCGCCAGTTGAACGCGAACAATGAAGACCAGAAAGTTAACCCTGGACTGGCTAGCGCAATTCAAAAATCCGGCATGATCTTGCTGGATGACTTTGCCGATATTGTTCTGCGTACCGAAGATCTCTGTGCGCAGCAGTCAGAATGCACAAGGCTAAAAAATTCGCTGGTGAATCTTGGTAACAGCAAGTCATGGAGCGCCCTGCTGAAAAAAGCGCAAAACGGGGGGTTGGACGGTGTGAACGTGCTGCTACGTCCGGCAAGTGCCCAGCTATTATCAAACATCGTTAATAGCGCCGTCTCTTCGTTCTATTATCGCGAAACGCATCAGGCCGCACAGTCTCTCACCGCAACGCCGCCGGGCGGATTTTTGATTATCAGCGATGAAGGTAAGCAGTTGGTTAATCATCCACAGCCTGCCATTTCACTCTACGATTACACGGCTATCGATCAGTGGCGTGAGCTGGAGTCACTCTCACAGCAACTTCTGATGACGCCATTTAAAGCCAGCGGCGTGATCACCGAACTCAGCACCGATGCCAACGGTACTCGGCATATTATGTTGCACAGCGAACCCGATGGTCTAACGCTGTGGCGATACATTTTAACCTGCGCACTATTGCTCGCCGTCACACTGATTATTATCGTTAACGCACTGATGTTTATGTTCAGAATACAGAAATCTATGAATCGTATTCCTGAGATACAACGCTACTACGACCAGTGCATTAACCACAGCATCATGCCTTTTGATACCGCCCCGCGACGTTAATTTCATCGGTTGGCATGACAAGCCAATAGAGTAAAAATATAATTCCTTAAGGCCAGCATCCGCTGGCCTTTTCGCCTATCTAGCAGGAGCCTGTATGTCCCCTACCCTGAACCATCAGCCTAATTTTAATTGGCAAGAAATCGAAACCGTATTGCTAGATATGGATGGAACACTGCTCGATCTGGAGTTTGACAGCTATTTTTGGCTTAATCTGGTGCCGCAGACCCTGAGCGAGCGCCGCGGCATTACGCTCGATGAAGCCAAAAAACTCATCCGCCATGAATATAACGCGGTGCAACATACGCTGAATTGGTACTGTTTTGACTATTGGAGCGATCGTCTAGACTTAGACATCTATCAAATGACCTCCGACGTCGGCGCTCGTGCGCGTTTACGCCAAGATACCCAACCGTTTTTAGAGGCGCTTCGTACCAGCGGCAGAAAAACTATTTTGCTGACTAACGCCCATCCACACGGGCTTGCGGTGAAGTTGCAGCACACCGGACTCGATCAGCATCTTGATTTATTATTTTCCACCCACACATTTGGTTATCCGAAGGAAGATCAGCGACTGTGGCAGGCGGTACAAAAACGTACTGGTTTTAATCCTGCAACAACGCTGTTTGTCGATGATGCCGAACCCATTCTGGATGCAGCCCAAAGCTATGGTATTCGCTACTGCCTTGGCGTTCGCAACCCGGACTCAAGCATGGCCGAGAAACAATTCTCACGCCATCCGTCCATGAATGATTACCGCACATTATTACCAGCCTTTTAGCCACAGTAGTTCGCTGCGGCAGTAAAAGCTCGGTACCTTGGGCGAACTCATACAGGTAGGAGCCGACATGAAAGGTAAGAACGAACAGGAAGACAGCGCCATTCGTTTGGATAAATGGCTCTGGGCCGCACGATTCTATAAAACCCGCGCCATTGCCCGCAACATGGTCGACGGCGGTAAAGTCCATTACAACGGACAGCGCGGCAAACCGAGTAAGGCCGTGGAGATTGGCGCTGAAATCAAGCTACGCCAAGGCAATGACGACCGAACCGTTATCGTCACCGCGCTCACGGCACAGCGACGCGGCGCCGTAGATGCTCAGCAGCTTTATGAAGAAACGGCGGCCAGCATTGAAAACCGCGAAAAGGTGGCACTCGCACGCAAGATGAATGCGCTAACCATGCCGCATCCCGATCGACGTCCTGACAAAAAAGAGCGTCGCACGTTGCTGAAATTTAAAAGCGAACAAGCTTCAAACGAATAAATTTAAAAACGGCTAGCTGGATAAACCGGCAGTCCTAAGAGAGAAAACCATGTCTAATCACGACCAATTACATCGCTATCTGTTTGAAAATATGGCCGTTCGCGGCGAGCTGGTCACCGCCAGCCACACTTTCCAGCAGATGCTCGAAAACCACAGCTATCCGGCACCGGTACAAACGCTGCTGGGCGAACTGTTGGTTGCCACTAGCCTTCTAACCGCTACGCTGAAATTTGACGGTGACATCACCGTTCAGCTTCAGGGCGATGGTCCATTGAAAATGGCCGTCATCAACGGTAACAACCAGCAGGAAATGCGCGGCGTTGCACGTTTGCAGGGCGATATTGCCGAAGGCAGTAGCATGCGTGAAATGTTAGGTAATGCGGTGATGGTTATCACCATCACACCAAGCGAAGGCGAACGTTATCAAGGCGTCGTAGGTCTGGAAGGTGAAACGCTGGCTGAATGTTTAGAAGCCTATTTCATGCAGTCCGAACAGTTGCCAACCCGTTTGTTCATCCGTACCGGTGAGCACGATGGCAATGCATGTGCAGCCGGTATGCTGCTGCAAATCATGCCTGCACAGCCGAATAACGTGGAAGATTTATCGCATCTGGCTCAGCTGACCGCGACGGTAAAATCCGAAGAGCTGTTTAGTCTTCCGGCGAACGAAGTGCTTTATCGTCTTTATCATCAGGAAGAAGTCACCCTGTACGAGCCACAAGACGTCACTTTCCGCTGCACCTGTTCACGCGAGCGCAGCGCCAGTGCACTGCTGACCGTTCCAGTGGAAGAGCTGAACCACATGTTAGAAGAAGATGGCAACATCGATATGCACTGTGATTACTGCGGTAACCACTATGTATTTGATAAAATTGATATCGAATCATTACTGGCAGGTGGACAAAACCACAACGACGAGTGCGTTCACTAAGCATAAATGTCGTCATGCCGAACACGAAGCCCGCCATTGTGCGGGCTTTTTCATTGATCCTGCTCAGCATATATAGATTATCTACGCGCAAATTCCGTGGCATCCATCTCATAACTGAATGAAAGCCGGATGAAAATTGTTTTTTTTGATGGTTCTCTCGGTTAAACACGCTCCAATCTTTGACACTAGACCTAGTAAAAAATCTAATCTTACAAGGAAAGGAGTAGTGTCATGCATACGAAAGGCTTAACCCCACAGGATTTAGCAGAATATGGAATTACTGACGCAGCTGAGATCATCTACAACCCTAGCTATGACCTGCTCTTCCAAGAAGAAACCGCTCCTAATCTAGAGGGATATGAACGCGGAACAGTGACAACGCTTGGCGCAGTTGCCGTTGATACTGGGATTTTTACCGGTCGTTCACCGAAAGATAAGTACATTGTGCGCGACGATGTGACTCGCGATACCGTTTGGTGGTCAGATCAAGGGAAAGGCAAAAACGATAACCACCCTCTTTCCGTTGAAACTTGGCAGCATCTGAAATCGCTCGTCACCAAAGAGCTTTCAGGCAAGCGTTTATTCATTGTCGATGCATTCTGCGGAGCAAACAGCGACACCCGCCTAAGCGTTCGTTTCATTACCGAAGTGGCATGGCAGGCTCATTTCGTTAAAAACATGTTTATCCGCCCAACTGACGAAGAACTGGCAAGCTTCAAGCCCGATTTCATCGTTATGAACGGCGCCAAATGCACCAACCCACAGTGGAAAGAGCAGGGATTAAACTCTGAGAACTTTGTGGCGTTTAACCTTACTGAACGCATCCAGTTGATCGGCGGTACGTGGTACGGCGGCGAGATGAAGAAAGGGATGTTCTCCATCATGAACTACCTACTGCCGCTGAAAAATATCGCGTCTATGCACTGTTCTGCCAACGTGGGCGAAAAAGGCGATGTGGCGATTTTCTTCGGCCTATCTGGCACCGGGAAAACAACGCTCTCCACCGATCCAAAGCGCCAGCTCATAGGCGATGACGAGCACGGCTGGGACGACGATGGCGTATTTAACTTCGAAGGCGGTTGCTACGCGAAAACCATCAAACTGTCTGAAGAAGCAGAACCAGACATCTACCACGCGATTACCCGCGATGCACTGCTGGAGAACGTGGTTGTTCTGGAAGATGGTACGGTCGATTTTAACGACGGTTCAAAAACTGAAAACACCCGCGTTTCTTACCCGATTTATCATATTCAGAACATTGTTAAGCCGGTTTCAAAAGCCGGTCACGCGAAGAAGGTTATTTTCTTAACCGCCGACGCATTTGGCGTGCTGCCACCGGTATCTCGCTTAACCGCAGACCAAACTCAATATCACTTCTTGTCTGGGTTTACCGCTAAACTGGCAGGTACCGAACGCGGCGTAACAGAACCAACGCCAACCTTCTCTGCCTGTTTCGGTGCGGCGTTCCTGTCTCTGCATCCAACCAAATATGCAGAAGTGCTGGTTAAACGCATGCAGGCCGCGGGCGCTCAGGCCTATCTGGTGAATACCGGGTGGAATGGAACGGGCAAACGTATTTCCATCAAAGATACGCGCGCCATTATCGATGCCATCCTGAGCGGTGAGATTGATAACGCTGAAACCTTCACGCTACCAATTTTCGATCTGGCAGTACCAACGGCGCTGCCGGGTGTGAATCCTGACATTCTGGATCCACGCGATACCTACGCTAGCAAAGAACAGTGGCAAGAAAAAGCGCAAGATCTGGCGCAGCGTTTTGTCACTAACTTTGATAAATACACCGACACGCCAGCAGGTGCTGCACTGGTAAAAGTCGGCCCTAAAGTTTGATTTAGCGGTAAAAATACAAAAGGAGCCATTTGGCTCCTTTTATTTTTCTAGCTTGTTTAACTCAACTTATTCACATCGGCAAAGACGGCGAATCATCAGTGATGAGACTCTTTGTCTTTCTTCTTATGACTTGATTTTGAGTCATGCGCTGTAAGAGGATCTGACTCAGGCATTAATAGCAATGCGCGGATACGCAGCCCACCGCGTTCGCTGGTGCCGATATCCAAGCTGCCAGAGTGCCCGTCGATAATACGTTGCAGGATCGCCAGCCCCAGCCCTGTTCCGCTGGTTGTTCGGGCGCTTTCGCCCCGCACAAAAGGTTGGAAGAGATGCGCTAACTGCTCTGGCGCGATACCAGGGCCGTCATCTTCCACTTGGAACCATGCTCTTTTGCCTTCGGTGCCGCTGCTCACTTTAATCCAGCCGTTACCGTAGCGGGTAGCGTTAACCACCATATTGACCGCGGCACGCTTAATCGACAGCGGATGCACATCAACCAGTAGTTCGCCTTCGGCAAGATCGGTGTCGATCACCCGTTCATAACCACTTTCCGCAGCCACGACTTCGGCCAAAATACCGTTCAGATCGCAAACCTCGGTCTGCATTTCCTGCCCAGTACGCAGATAATCAATGAACTGCTCAATGATGGCATTACACTCTTCGGTATCTTTATTTATCGATTCCGCCAGATAGCCATCTTCGCTGCTCATCATCTCCGTCGCTAAACGAATACGCGTCAGCGGCGTGCGTAAGTCGTGGCTCACGCCCGCCATCAGCAGAGTGCGATCGTCGGCAAGTTGCTTAACCCCTGCCGCCATTTGGTTAAATGCCCGCGTCACGGAACGAACTTCAGACGCGCCATATTCACGCAGCGGTGGCGGTATATGTCCTTTCCCCACCTGTATGGCAGCATGTTCAAGTTCCACCAAGGGTCGGTTCTGAATACGAATGAATAGCCATGCGCCACCAATCGCCAGCAGCATAATCGCCAAGGTATATCTGAACAGCGGGGAGAAGTCCCCCTGATGGATCTCCGTCAGCGGAACGCGTACCCAAATATCAGGTGATAACCATGTTTTGAGCCACACCACCGGTGTGTTCTTACTTATTTCAACGCGAACATCGGTTGGGCCACCCAGCTGTTGCGCCATCTGCTGGCTGAGGAATTGATAGTGCTGCGCCCAACGCAGACCACTCTCCTCCGCCGCAGAATTGGTATACAGAGAAATGCCCAGCTCACGATAAATTTCGCGCCGAAACGCCGGAGGAACCTCCAGCTGTGTACCATCCTCAAGCTGTAGCTTGTCCGTCATCAACATACGGACTTCATACGCCAGCACTTTATTGAATTGCTGTAGGCTAGGCAGAATCGCGAAATTCAGCACCACCAAATAGGTTGTCACCAAACTGACAAACAGTAAGGTGACAATCAGCAACAACGTGCGGGCAAATGAGCTACGCGGCGAGAAGCGCAGTCGCCTCATGCTTTACTGCCGTCCGGCACAAAGACGTAGCCCAAACCCCAAACGGTTTGGATATAGCGAGGATGTGCAGGATCTTCTTCAACCATGCGGCGCAGACGTGAAATTTGCACGTCGATAGAACGTTCCATCGCACTGTATTCACGGCCACGTGCCAGATTCATCAGCTTATCGCGAGACAGTGGCTCACGCGGATGACTGACTAACGCTTTTAGTACCGCAAATTCGCCGCTGGTTAATGGCATAGGCTCATCTTCACGGAACATCTCGCGTGTACCGAGGTTCAGTTTGAATTTACCGAAGGAGATCACCGCATCTTCTTGTGATGGCGCACCCGGCAATTCATTGGCCTGACGGCGTAACACCGCACGGATACGAGCCAGCAGCTCACGCGGGTTAAACGGCTTAGGAATATAGTCATCGGCACCAATTTCCAGCCCAACAATACGATCGACCTCTTCACCTTTTGCCGTCACCATAATGATCGGCATAGGGTTACTTTGGCTGCGCAGACGGCGGCAGATAGACAAACCATCTTCGCCCGGTAGCATTAAATCCAGCACCATCAGGTGGAAAGATTCACGGGTTAGCAAGCGATCCATTTGCTCGGCGTTGGCGACACTGCGTACCTGAAAACCCTGTTCGGTCAGGTAACGCTCTAACAACGCACGTAGGCGCATGTCGTCATCAACAACTAAAATCTTGTAGTTCTCTTGCATGGTGTACTCCCAAAGGCGCCAAAGGCGGTATGCCCGACACGCTGAGCCGATATAATTAAAGCGATCTTTTTAAGGATGCCTATTGTTCAGAAACTGTGGCAATTGAGACAGCAGATAATGGTTTATATTCTAGCCTAAATTGTTACAAAGGTTATTTATCTTATGCTTACGGGCAGTTATTACACTTTTTATCACAAAAGTTATCGCAAAATGCGATCAAATTAGCATCGCAAGATGAAGCTTCTCGCCGCGAATTGTAATCTTACGATTCGTGATATAACGTTCCATCCCCGCCTCATGCAGGCAGAAATGAATACCTCGACTTCTTTTTCATGTGTTTTACAGGGCAGCAAAGAATGAAAACGCAACTGATTACACGCGGCGGCTACGAAAAGCTCAAGCAGGAGCTAGATTATTTGTGGCGCGAAGAGCGTCCTGAAGTGACAAAGAAAGTGACATGGGCAGCCAGCCTCGGTGACCGCAGCGAAAACGCAGACTATCAATATAACAAAAAGCGCCTACGCGAAATCGACCGTCGAGTCCGCTATCTCACCAAATGCCTTGAGCAACTGCGTATCGTTGATTATTCACCGCAGCAGGATGGAAAGGTCTTCTTCGGCGCATGGGTAGAAGTCGAAAATGATGAAGGCGTCATTAAGCGTTTTCGCATCGTGGGCTACGATGAAATTTTCGGCCAAAAAGACTATATCTCTATCGACTCACCGATGGCGCGCGCGTTGCTAAAAAAAGAGGTTGGCGATGCGGTTACCGTGACCACGCCGTTAGGTGACGCAGTGTGGTACATCAATGAGATTGAATATCCGAAAGCATAATTCGGCATTATCCGAGCGCTTCGCGGCCCCTTGAGCTGGCATGTTTATGCATCAAAAAGTATATACTTGCCCATAATTTTTAAACTTACGGACATACTGATTCTATGAATGATTCATTGAGCCGCATTATTGCGAGTGAACTGCAAGCGCGACCAGAGCAGGTTGATTCAGCCATTCGCCTCTTGGACGAAGGGAACACCGTCCCCTTTATTGCTCGCTACCGTAAAGAAGTTACCGGCGGTTTAGATGATACCCAGCTACGCCAGTTAGAAACCCGTTTGGGGTATCTGCGCGAGTTGGAAGAACGTCGAGCCACCATTCTGAAATCTATCGACGATCAGGGCAAACTGACCGAGCAGCTTGCCGGTGCCATCAACGGCACCATGAGCAAAACCGAGCTGGAAGATTTATATCTTCCCTACAAGCCTAAGCGCCGCACCCGTGGGCAAATCGCGATTGAAGCAGGTCTTGAGCCGCTGGCCGATTCGCTGTGGCAAGACCCGCAGCAAGATCCTGAAACGCTGGCCGCCAACTATGTTGATGCCGATAAAGGCGTTGCCGACACCAAAGCCGCGCTCGATGGCGCTCGCTATATTCTGATGGAGCGTTTCTCTGAGGATGCCGCACTGCTGGCTAAAGTGCGTAACTATCTCTGGAAAAATGCTCATCTGGTTTCCAAAGTGGTCGAAGGCAAAGAGGACGAAGGTGCGAAATTCCGTGACTACTTCGACCATCACGAGCCGATTGCTAATGTGCCTTCCCATCGCGCACTGGCGATGTTCCGCGGCCGCAACGAGGGAGTATTACAACTCTCCCTGAATGCCGATCCTCAGTTTGAACAAGCCCCGCGCGAAAGCTATTGCGAACAAATCATTATCGATCATTTAGGTTTACGCCTAAACAATGCACCGGCTGATGCATGGCGCAAAGCGGTGGTGAACTGGACTTGGCGCATCAAAGTGTTGCTGCACCTTGAAACTGAGCTGATGGGCACCTTGCGCGAACGCGCTGAAGATGAAGCGATTAACGTTTTTGCACGCAACATGCACGATCTGCTTATGGCTGCTCCGGCAGGTATGCGAGCAACTATGGGCCTCGATCCTGGTTTACGTACCGGCGTTAAAGTGGCCGTGGTTGATGGCACGGGTAAACTCGTCGCAACAGACACCATTTATCCACACACCGGACAGGCCGCAAAAGCCGCTGCCTCAGTGGCAGCGCTGTGTATCAAACACAACGTGGAACTGGTGGCGATTGGTAACGGTACCGCATCTCGCGAAACTGAGCGTTTCTATTTAGATGTTCAGCGCCAGTTCCCTGAAGTTAAAGGCCAAAAAGTTATCGTCAGCGAAGCGGGCGCATCCGTTTATTCAGCGTCTGAGCTCGCGGCGCAAGAATTCCCAGACTTGGATGTGTCAATCCGCGGAGCGGTATCTATCGCCCGCCGTCTGCAAGATCCACTGGCTGAGCTGGTGAAAATCGATCCGAAATCAATCGGGGTCGGTCAGTATCAGCACGACGTTAGCCAAACCCAACTGGCACGAAAACTTGATGCCGTTGTAGAAGACTGCGTGAACGCCGTTGGCGTCGATCTCAACACCGCATCGGTTCCACTGTTGGCTCGCGTTGCAGGGCTCACTCGTTTGATGGCGCAAAATATCGTCGGATGGCGTGACGAAAATGGCCGTTTCAGCAACCGTGAACAGCTGTTGAAAGTCAGCCGTTTAGGCCCTAAAGCATTCGAGCAGTGTGCTGGCTTCCTACGTATTAACCACGGTGACAATCCGCTGGATGCATCAACCGTTCACCCGGAAGCCTATCCTATCGTTGAACGTATTTTGGCAGCCACACGCCAGAGCCTACAAGAATTGATGGGCAACCCAACTGAGCTGCGCGGCCTGAAAGCTAGCGAGTTTACCGACGAGCGTTTTGGTGTGCCAACGGTCACCGATATCATCAAGGAACTGGAAAAACCAGGACGCGACCCACGCCCTGAGTTCAAAACCGCGACCTTTGCCGACGGCGTTGAAACCATGAACGACCTGCAGCTGGGGATGATTCTGGAAGGCTCTGTCACTAACGTCACCAACTTTGGTGCCTTTGTTGATATCGGCGTTCACCAAGATGGTTTGGTGCATATTTCTTCACTGGCGGATAAATTTGTCGATGACCCGCATAAAGTCGTAAAAGCTGGCGACATTGTTAAGGTCAAAGTGATGGAAGTCGATCTGCAGCGTAAACGTATTGCATTGACGATGCGTTTGGACGAGCAACCGGGCGAAAGCGGCTCTCGTCGCAGCAACCCAGAACGCACGCCAGATCGCCAACGTCCTGCGAACAATAATGCTCGCCAAGCGAGAAATGACAAAAAACCAGACAGCGGTAATAACAGCGTAATGGGCGACGCACTAGCCGCCGCCTTTGGCAAAATGAAGCGCTAACCGCGCAATAAGCCAATCTCCTTTCCCTCGCCATTATCGCGAGGGAAAGTGAGATGCATCACAATTTACAAATCTAAATGAGTATTCATTGCAATTACACACACAAAGTTCAAATGCATATGTATCTGCATTGAAAATAAATAGTTAATGGATTTATTTTTGAAGCGTAATTTTTAACACCGTTAATATTTCGAAACTCAGTTTTATTAACGCACAAATATTCCCGCCACGCAGTCAAACCGCCGTTATTAATTCTCAAACCGCCGCTTACCCCTACATTTGCTATTGATTCCATCAAATATATTGAATATATGCTCTGGATATCGCCTTAATTCAAACGCATAAATCATGAAAATAAGAACAAATTCTTAACCGTTTTAACCAATGATTCTCATTTGCGATAGCTGAAAAATAGTGCTAAAACGGCATAATAAGGACCGAATCATAGTTGAAACGCCGAGAGAGCTGGAAACACACTTCAGTATGAACTCGGCGGTTTTTGTTCTGTGATTACAATAATAATTCTCAATATTATTATTTTACGCATTCTCCGTTGCCAATTTGCATCACCTATCTAGAATGCACGGCGCTATCGCCAAGGATAAAGATAATCCGGTTCTCCTGTCTGACCTATAAGCTTCAGACCCGAGTGTTTCCTCGTAGCAAATTACCGAATGTAAGAAGGTTTTTTATGCATCAGCTTCTTCCGGGCCACCAATATAAAATCATTGGCTTCTCGCCTTTAATTAGCCCTGCCTATCGTCAGAAATTACTTTCTCTGGGTTTTTTGCCTGGTTCTCCATTTAGCGTGGTGCGTATTGCACCGCTAGGCGATCCCATTGAGGTGAAATCTCGTCGCGTCAGCCTTGTGCTGCGCAAGAAAGATCTGGAGCTATTGATAATTGAGCCAATCGCTCAGGCAGACGCCAGCCAAGCTAACGTCATCGCCTCACGGATCACCGCCAACGGCGCATAAACAAACGGCTCGCTTTGCTGCTGACCTTTTACCAGCAGCCATTTTTAGGGATGGCGACAGTACGGCCTGTGGTCTTGTCGTCGACTACAAACTCTTCTTATACAATGTTGGATTATGAAACAGCTCACCATCGGGTTAATCGGTAACCCCAACTCGGGAAAAACCACGTTATTCAACCAGCTTACGGGCGCTCGCCAGCGCGTAGGTAACTGGGCGGGCGTCACCGTGGAGCGCAAGGAAGGCCATTTTTCTACCCTAGAAAATCAGGTCAAACTGGTAGATCTACCAGGGACTTACTCCCTGACCACGATTTCTGAGCAAACGTCGCTGGACGAGCAAATCGCTTGCCACTACATCCTGAGCGGCGACGCTGATTTAATTATCAACGTGGTTGATGCATCTAACCTAGAGCGCAACCTCTATCTGACTTTGCAACTGCTTGAGCTGGGTATTCCGTGCATCATCGCACTGAACATGCTGGATATCGCTCGCAGCCAGAAAATTGATATTGATATCGAGGCGCTGTCCAAACGTCTTGGTTGCCCTGTTATTCCTTTAGTATCGACGCGTGCCAACGGTATTGCCGAGCTGAAAAAAGCCATTGATTTACCCCCAACCTGCGCCGTTGAGGCATTGGTTGAATACCCGCCGCTGCTGTTGGGTCAGGTCGATCGTCTGTCTCAGGCCATGCCGGATACGCTTGCCGTTCAGCAACGTCGTTGGTTAGCGCTGCAACTGCTCGAAGGGGATATCTACAGTTCTACCCGCGCCAGCAATGCGTTAAAAATCCTGCCAGAAGTTCAGGAAACGCTAAAACGCACCCTCAACGAAGATCCGGCGCTGATCATTGCTGACTCACGCTATAAAAGCATTACCGACATCTGTGATTCTGTGAGCAACACGGCCACCGCACTGCCGAATATTCTGACGGAAAAACTGGACCGCATCATTCTTAACCGCTGGCTGGGAATACCTATTTTTCTGCTAGTGATGTATGTGATGTTCGTTCTGGCGATTAATATCGGTGGCGCACTTCAGCCGCTGTTTGATGTGGGCTCATCAACCATCTTTATTCAGGGTTTGCAATGGGTTGGCTACACCCTACACTTCCCAGAATGGCTAACCATTTTCCTTGCACAAGGGATTGGTGGCGGTATCAACACCGTGCTGCCGCTCGTGCCACAAATCGGCATGATGTACCTGTTCCTCTCCTTCCTTGAGGATTCCGGTTACATGGCGCGTGCCGCCTTCGTGGTCGACCGCATGATGCAGGCATTAGGCTTGCCGGGTAAATCATTCGTTCCGTTAATCGTTGGCTTTGGCTGCAACGTGCCTTCCGTTATGGGTGCACGTACTCTGGATGCGCCTCGTGAACGCTTAATTACCGTATTGATGGCACCGTTCATGTCCTGCGGCGCACGCTTGGCCATCTTTGCCGTCTTCTCTGCCGCATTCTTTGGCCAGGGCGGCGCACTGGTCGTATTCTCGCTATACATGCTCGGCATTGTGATGGCGATTCTGACCGGACTGATGCTCAAACACACAATCATGCGTGGCGAAGCCTCTCCATTCGTAATGGAACTGCCGGTTTACCACGTGCCACACCTGAAAAGCCTGCTACTGCAAACTTGGCAGCGCCTGAAAGGCTTCGTCATGCGCGCCGGTAAAGTCATCATCATCGTTAGTATTTTCATTGGCGCGCTGAACAGCTTCTCCTTTAGCGGTAAAGCCGTTGATAGCATCAATGACTCGGCGCTGGCCTCAGTAAGTAAAGTAATGACGCCGTTGCTGAAACCGATCGGCGTGCATAGCGACAACTGGCAGGCCACCGTTGGTTTAGTCACCGGCGCAATGGCGAAAGAAGTGGTCGTGGGGACGTTGAATACCCTGTATACCGCTGAGCAAATCCATGAAGAAGAGTTTGATCCAGCCGCATACAGCTTGATTGGTGGGCTTGAAGGTGCCGTTGGTGAAACTTGGCAGAGCCTGAAAGACACCTTCAGCCTGAGCGTGTTTGCTAACCCAATTGAAGCCAGCAAAGGCGACGGCGAAATGGAATCTGGCTCCATGGGCGTGATGGGCAGCAAATTCGGCAGCGCCAGCGCCGCCTATGCTTATTTGATCTTCGTGCTGCTGTATGTGCCTTGCGTATCGGTAATGGGTGCGATTGCGCGTGAAAGCAGCCGTGGCTGGATGACCTTCTCCATTCTGTGGGGACTCAACGTCGCCTACTCACTGGCAGCCGTGTTCTATCAGGTGGCTAATTTCGCCTCTCATCCGCAGTACAGCTCAATCACGATTGCGGCGGTGGTGATATTCAATGCGCTGGTGTTAGTTGCACTACGCCGCTCACGCGACCGTGTAACCGTACGCTTAGTCAATGATCCGGCCAGCGAATGCTGCTGCGATACCGGCAAAGGCAGCTGCCACTAGTGGCAGCTACGCGTCATTGAGCGAAGAGGACGAACTATGGCAAGCCTGTTAAAAGTACGCGATACGGTAGCCTTACATGGCCGTATCGAACTCAACCAGCTCTGCCGCGAAGTCAATGGATCGCCAGCCATGGTGCTGGCGATGCTACAACGCTTAGAGCAAATGGGTTGTGTGGAAAAGGTCGATGATATCGACAACGGTTGTGTCAGCGGCAGCTGCAAAGGCTGTCCTGAAACCAGTAAGAACTGTGAGACGGTGGTGTATCAGGCGAAGAGTGTTCATTGATTACTGAGGCTTGTATAGCCTTTTGTAACTCTAGTGCATCACCAAATATCTATGATCTCACGAGGTAAGATTTCGGTCGCCTATCAGTAACGGTATTCACATACAAACTAAGTCGAAGGCGTCCGATAAGGGTGGGCCAGAGCGCCCACCCTTAACCCGCGCTCTTTTATCCGCAATGCCATCTCCGCGCCGGGTCGGCATGCGCCATCCTTGGCGCCTCCTCCCCTCGTAGAAACATCCTGTTTCTACTGCTCTATCTACCAAGACTTAAACAATTTAAAAGATAAGAAGACAAAAATAACTTTTGTCTTTTTTATGTTGAAAGAACACATTTTAGAGCCGCCAGCAGGGATGCTGGTGGCAGGTTGAGGGCGCACAGGACGTGCGCTCCGAGACCGGTCGGACAAACGGCTCGGTAAAAAGCGCGAGAGTCGAGAGGTTGCGCGCTGGCAACCTCTCGTCGGACGCCTACGCCAGCGGTTTCATAGGTCATATTTGCTAATGGGCGGACGAAAACCTTCACCGCTCTAATAAAGGCACCCGAAATTTTCACCGAAACCTAAATAATGACCTTAATAAACTCTTCCACTACCCCACAAAACTCCCCCGGATGTGACACAAACGGCGCATGCGCCGATTTCTGAATAACAACAGACTCACTATTGGGGCAAGATTCATCGAGCAGCGCAGCAACCTTACGCGGCACCAATCCATCCAAATAACCGTAAATACGCAGCAACGGCATTTTCAAACCAGCAATTTGCTCACGTAAATCCACGGAGCGCAGGATATCTAGTCCACCGTTTAATACTTCCACGGAAGGCATCGGCTGAGTCAGGACGACGTCTTTTAAAATTCGCGCATCCTGTCGAGCGCTCTCAGTACCGAAGGTTTGTAAGGCTAAAAAGCGTTCTACGGTACGTTTAAAATCTTCACTCAGTTGGCGCTGAAATCCGCTTAACACTTCACTTTTTATACCCGGCCACTCGCCTTGAGCGGTGAAACATGGCGAAGACGATACCGTCACCAACGCGGCAACACGTTCTGGGTAACGCAGTGCAATATCACTGGCCACCAAGCCGCCCATTGACCAACCGAGCCAAACCGCATTGTCAGGTGCCTGCTGCACTACGATATCGCTCATTTGCTCCAGCGTTAAAGCACCAAAACCTTGGCTGCGCCCATAGCCCGGTAAGTCGACGAGATGCACGCGAAACTGCGTACTCAATCGCGGCAAAATGCAACGCCATACCTCTGCGTTCAACCCCCATCCGTGTAACAACACAAGATCGCGATCGCCTTCACCACAGGTATGCCAATAAAGCTTATTCATCAGGTATTGTCCGTCTGTTTAGTATCATCTCAGGAGGAGAAATATGTTTAACCTCAGCGCGCATTGCTGGATTTGCCAGCTCCCGCTCGTCATTCCTACACAAGGGATCTGTAGCTTTTGTTCTGCGGCCTGTCTGCTAAAAACTCGAGTTTGTCCCTGCTGTGGCCTTCCTAGCGAGCACACCACGCGTGCCTGTGGCCGCTGCATACAAAAGGCACCCTACTGGCAGCAACTTATATTTGTTAGTGATTATCAGCCACCGCTCAGTCAGTTAGTGCATCGTCTAAAATATCAGGGCAAATGGCAAATCGCATCGGCACTCTCGCGCCTGATGCTGTTGAGTTATCTGTACGCACGCCGTACTCGGCACCTGCCAAAGCCCGATCTTATCACCGTGATCCCTTTGCATCATCAACGCCAATGGCGACGAGGATTCAACCAAAGCGACCGCTTAGCTCGTCCTTTAGCCCGATGGCTACGGTGCAACTATTTCCCCGATATCATTAAACGTACGCGGAAAACGAAGCCACAGCAGAGCCTAAATGCAATCCAGCGGCGACGTAATTTACGCAACGCATTCAGTTGCCAACAGAATCTGAGCGGTAAACATGTTTTAGTGGTCGATGACGTACTCACTACCGGTAGCACGATTGGAGAAGTTAGCCGCCTTCTCCTCGCCCAAGGCGCTAAATCCATACAAGTTGTATGCCTTTGTAGAACCTTGTGAGCACTTTGCAATCGGCGTATTATAACCAACCAGATAAGTCAACTATTGAGCAAATGCCATGATCCGTATTACCGAAGCTGCCCAAGAGCACTTTGCCAAGCTGCTGGCAAACCAAGAAGCAGGCACCCAAATCCGTGTTTTCGTTATCAATCCAGGCACCCCAACGGCTGAATGCGGCGTGTCTTATTGCCCGCCGGATGCGGTAGAAGCGAACGATACCAAGCTCGATTTTGAGAAATTATCGGCCTATGTTGACGACGTGAGTGCACCGTATCTGGAAGACGCGGAAATCGATTTTGTGACCGACCAATTGGGCTCTCAGCTAACGCTGAAAGCGCCAAATGCCAAAATGCGCAAAGTAGATGACGATGCACCGTTGATCGAACGCGTTGAATACGTTCTGCAATCACAGATCAACCCACAACTGGCTGGCCACGGCGGCAAAGTGACGCTGATGGAAATTACCGAAGAAGGTATTGCGATTCTGCAATTCGGTGGCGGTTGTAACGGTTGTTCTATGGTCGATTACACGCTGAAAGAAGGCATCGAAAAAGAGCTGCTGCAGAAATTCCCTGAACTCAAGGGCGTGCGTGACCTCACTGAACATGAGCGTGGCGAGCACTCTTACTACTAATATTAGCCACTGCTAATAGTAAAGCCCTGCTCTTATTGCTAAGAAGCAGGGCTTTTAAAATAGGATACGACTTAAACCAAAATCACCTCAACGCCCTGCGCTTTCAATTGCTCAATCACTTTCTCGTCGGCGTCTTTGCCAGTAATCACAATATCAATCTGCTCTGCGCGACTAAACAACATACCAGCACGCTGGCCTACTTTGCTGCTATCGGCTAATATCACCAATTTTCCTACATAGTTCAACATCTTCTGCTCGGCCATCGCCGTGAGCATATCGGTTTTATACAGGCCTTCGGCGGTCAGCCCCTTACCGCTGGTAAACATCCAATGTCCCGCATAAAGAGAAGATTCCCCCTCCTGTGGTGCCAGCGTAATCGCCTGACTACGGTTATATTGGCCGCCCATAATAACTACGCTATCGTGCTCCTGCTCAATCAAAAAATTAGCCAGTGGCAGGTAGTTGGTGATCACCTGAGTATCTTTGCCACAGATTTCACGCCCCAGCGTGAAAGCCGTCGAACCACAGTTAATCACGATACTTTCGCCGGGCTGAACCAGCTGTGAAGCCGCACGCGCAATGCGTACCTTCTCTTCATGATTCTGTGCCTGATGAATGTTCATCGGCGTCCAAGCCACACGATTTTGGCTTACCGCCTCTGCACCATTACGGACTTTCTTCAGCTTGCCACTGTCGCCGAGCTTATTAATGTCACGACGCGCCGTTGCAGGAGAAACCTGAAGGCGATCAATCACCTGCTCAACGGTAACAAACCCCGTTTGTTGCAGCATTTCCAGTAAAGTCTGGTGTCTTTGCGATTCAGTCATGATTAATTCCAGCGCATAAATGATTATTTGGTGATTATATTTGAAAACGATCAAAAATAACACGCTTAAAAACACAAAAGCCGAGCATATAGCCCGGCTTGAGATACCGATATTATACTGATAACTATAAGAATGATTTGAACGGCAAGTCCGGCTCAATGGTGAAGCAATCGTCAAACCCACGTGGATAATGATACTCAAAATTATCCTTATCCAACGGATAGGTAAACTTGCCTCCTACCTGCCAAATAAACGGCTTAAAGCCATATTTCAGGCGATCTTTCTTCATCTCCCACAGCACACGAATTTCCTGTGGATCGGCTTGGAAGTTTGACCAGATATCATGGTGGAAAGGAATAACCACCTGAGTTTTAAGCGACTCAGCCATACGCAGAATATCAGAGCTGGTCATTTTATCCGTAATACCTCGCGGATTTTCTCCATACGATCCTAACGCCACATCAATTTTATGCTCATTACCGTGTTTGGCATAGTAGTTAGAATAATGTGAGTCACCACTGTGATACAGGTTTCCGCCAGGTGTTTTAAATAAATAGTTTACAGCTCGTTTATCCATACCATCGGGTAAAACGCCTGCCGCTTTTTCATTCGCTGGCAGCGTAATTAACGCCGTGCGGTCAAAAGCATCAAGCGCATGGATCTCAACATCTTTGATTTTCACCACATCGCCCGGCTTCATGACGATACAGCGTTCACGTGGTACGCCCCAGCCAATCCATAAATCCACACAGGTTTGCGGGCCAATAAACGGCACGCTGCTGTCGCAGTTTTGCATTACCGCAGCGGCGACGTTAACGTCAATGTGGTCGTTATGATCGTGAGTAGAAAGCACCGCATCAATCTGGCGAATTGCAAAAGGATCCAGTACAAACGGCGTAGTACGCAGGTTAGGCTGTAGTTTTTTCACCCCAGCCATGCGCTGCATCTGATGGCCATCTTTCATCAGCGGGTTACCGTGACTCTGTTTCCCAGTACCGCACCAGAAATCGACGCAGATATTGGCACCCCCTTCAGATTTCAGCCAAATACCCGTGCAGCCTAGCCACCACATCGCAAAAGTCCCTGGAGCAACGTTCTCTTGTTCAATTTCTTCGTTTAACCAAGAACCCCACTCAGGGAATGTGCTCAGGATCCAAGACTCACGGCTGATGCTTTCAATCTTACTCATGGTATGCCCCTCATAATATTCACGTCTGCGATAAGTAAATAGCGTTACCCTCGCGCTAATTAATCAATATAAATCACAAAAAGATTAAATATGATTTGTTGTGAAAAATCTACCACGATTACGTGACTGAGCAAAAGCAAATTTTTTATGATTTAGTTCACATATAAACCATCACTAAAAACAATCACAAACGCTAAAATTCGCCTCATGAATAGGTAATATACTGTTTTAAATGGTAAAAATAAACATGCCGTTACTTTTCATCTTTTATTTTATATCCACACAATTCAAGTTGAGATACAAATCACAAATAATCAAATTAAATCTTTAAGTGATTCTTTGTGATTGCTAGAGTGATTTTGTACAAAACAGAACCTGTCTGTGACACAAGAAAGAAAAACACGGCAGGAATGAAAGCCAAAAGCCGAGCGGAGTGCTTTATGGAAACCCTCTACAACATCTTCACCATATTTTTTAATCAGGTCATGACCAACGCCCCACTACTACTGGGTATCGTGACATGTTTGGGATATTTGCTGTTACGCAAGAGTGCAACGGTCATTATCAAAGGCACCATTAAAACCATCATCGGTTTCATGCTGCTACAAGCCGGTTCGGGGATCCTGACAGGCACATTTAAACCTGTTGTTGCCAAATTATCCGAAGTCTATGGCATCAACGGCGCCATCTCAGATACTTATGCAGCAATGATGGCAACCGTCGAACGCATGGGGGATGCATATAGCTGGGTCGGCTACGCCGTGCTTCTCGCTCTAGCGCTTAACATTCTCTACGTGCTTTTCCGCCGTGTGACCGGCATCCGCACCATTATGCTCACTGGCCACATCATGTTTCAGCAGGCGGGTTTAATTGCCGTATTTTTCTATATCTTCGGCTACCCGATGTGGACAACCATCATCTGCACCGCAATTCTGGTGTCTCTCTATTGGGGTATAACCTCCAATATGATGTTTAAACCCACGCAGGATGTTACCGAGGGCTGCGGGTTTTCAATCGGTCACCAGCAGCAGTTTGCCGCATGGATAGCCTGTAAAATCGCACCTTATCTGGGAAAAAAAGAAGAAAGCGTTGAAGAGTTAAAACTTCCCGGCTGGCTCAACATCTTCCACGACAATATTGTGTCTACCGCCATCGTCATGACCATTTTCTTCGGCGCAATCCTGTGCTCCTTTGGAATTGATACCGTACAAAAAATGGCAGGAAAAACTCACTGGACGATTTATATCCTACAAACTGGCTTCCAATTTGCCGTCGCCATTTTCATCATCATCCAAGGCGTGCGTATGTTCGTGGCCGAACTCTCTGAAGCCTTCAACGGGATTTCTCAGCGCCTAATTCCCGGCGCTGTACTGGCAATCGACTGTGCGGCCATCTACAGCTTCGCACCTAACGCTGTAGTTTGGGGATTCATGTGGGGCACCATCGGACAACTCATCGCCGTGGGTGTTTTGGTTGGAATCGGTTCTTCAATCATGATCATTCCGGGATTCATCCCGATGTTCTTCTCAAACGCAACCATCGGCGTATTTGCTAACCACTATGGTGGCTGGCGAGCAGCGCTGAAAATCTGCCTGCTGATGGGCATGATTGAAATATTTGGCTGCGTATGGGCGATAAAACTCACTGGACTCAGTGCATGGATGGGAATGGCTGACTGGTCAATTCTGGCACCACCGATTATGCAAGGATTCACCCTTGGTCTGTGGTTTATGGGCGTCATTATCGTTATTGCACTGCTTTATATGTTCTTCGCTGGCCGTACTCTGCGAGCCGAGGAAGACGCCGAAAAAATAGCACTCAACGAATCTTCTACAAATTAATTAACTGGAGCAAAAATCATGACAGTACGAATCCTCGCGGTATGCGGTTGTGGGCAAGGCAGTTCCATGATTATGAAAATGAAAGTTGACCAGTTTCTGACCCAGCAAAATATCGACCACAGCGTTAACAGCTGCGCCGTTGGCGAATATAAATCTGAACTCAGCGGTGCTGACATCATCATTGCATCGACCCATGTCGCCGATGAAATTACGGTTACGGGCAATAAATACGTGGTTGGCGTGCGCAACATGCTTTCTGCCGCCGACTTCGGTCCCAAGCTGATGGATGTGATTAAAGCGCACTTCCCTAAAGATATTAAGTAATAGGAGCGGATATGAAACTGCGCGATTCACTGGCACAAAACCACTCCATTCGTTTGCAGGCCGAAGCAAACACTTGGCAGGAAGCGGTAAAAATCGGCGTCGATCTGTTGGTTCAGGCCGACGTCGTCGAGCCGCGTTACTATCAAGCCATTTTGGATGGGGTTGAGCGCTTCGGGCCTTATTTTGTTCTTTGCCCCGGTTTAGCAATGCCGCATGGCAGGCCGGAAGAAGGCGTGAAGAAAACAGGGTTCTCGCTAGTCACGCTAAAAACGCCGCTTTCGTTTAATCATGAAGATAACGATCCCGTCGATATCCTGATCACTATGGCTGCCGTTGATGCCAATACTCACCAAGAGGTGGGGATCATGCAAATCGTTAACCTGTTCGAAGACGAAGCAAACTTTGATCGTCTACGTGCATGTCGCACCGAACAGGATGTTTTAGATCTGATCGATCAGACCAACGCCGCACAGGCCTAACACTTACTTTTCGCCCTAGCCCTCCCCTGCATTGGGGAGGGAATGCAATGTACCAATTTGCTCCTCCCTTACAACGGGAGGCTGGGGATGATCATGCCAAAAACTGGCTTTTGGAGTACAAAAATGTCTCATTCATTACCTATGCTGCAAGTTGCTTTAGATAACCAAACCCTAGACGACGCGTATAAAACCACCCGTCTGATTGCGGAAGAGGTCGATATTATTGAAGTCGGCACAATCCTTTGCGTTGGCGAAGGCGTGCGCGCCGTTCGCGACCTGAAAGCGCTCTATCCACACAAAATCGTACTGGCTGATGCCAAAATCGCCGACGCAGGAAAAATCCTTTCACGCATGTGCTTTGAAGCCAATGCAGATTGGGTCACCGTTATTTGCTGCGCCGATATCAACACCGCCAAGGGTGCCCTCGACACAGCAAAAGAGTTTAACGGCGACGTGCAAATTGAGCTGACCGGCTTTTGGACGTGGGAACAAGCCGCTGAGTGGCGTACCGCGGGCATTCAGCAGGTGGTTTATCACCGCAGCCGTGATGCGCAGGCCGCTGGCGTTGCATGGAGCGAAGCTGATATCTCCGCTATCCGCCGCCTCGCCGATATGGGCTTTAAGGTTACCGTCACTGGCGGATTGGCGTTAGAAGATTTGCCGCTGTTTAAAGGTATCCCAATTCACGTATTTATCGCTGGCCGTAGCATTCGTGATGCCGCAAGCCCAGTTGAAGCGGCTCGCCAATTCAAACGTTCTATCGCCCAGCTGTGGGGCTAAGGTAAATATCATGCTCCAGAAAGCCGTTCCTCTCGGAATTTACGAAAAAGCGCTCCCTGCGGGAGAAGACTGGCTGCCTCGATTGCAGTTGGCAGCCGAACTCGGTTTCGATTTTGTCGAGATGTCAGTCGATGAAAGCGATGCACGTCTGGCACGGCTTGACTGGAGTCGTGAACAACGTTTGGCACTGGTGAATGCCATTGCCCAAACCGGCGTGCGCGTCCCCTCGATGTGCCTAAGCGCGCATCGCCGTTTTCCTTTGGGTTCTGAAGACGATAGCGTTCGTGCTCAAGGCCTAGAAATCATGCGCAAGGCTATTCGCTTGGCACAAGACGTCGGCATTCGGGTGATCCAGCTCGCGGGCTACGACGTTTACTATCAAGAAGCCAACAACGCGACCCGCGAGCGCTTCCGCGAAGGATTGAAACAGTCGGTCGAGATGGCTAGCCGTGCTCAGGTCACGTTGGCCATGGAAATCATGGACTACCCGCTAATGAATTCAATCAGCAAAGCCATGGGCTATGCCCATTATCTGAATAATCCTTGGTTCCAGCTCTATCCAGACATCGGCAATCTCTCTGCGTGGGATAACGATGTGCAAATGGAGTTACAGGCAGGAAGTGGCCACATTGTGGCGGTTCATGTCAAAGATACTCAGCCGGGCGTATTCAAAAACGTGCCGTTTGGTACCGGGGTCGTTGATTTTGAGGGCTGTTTTACCACCCTCAAAGAAACCGGCTACTGTGGCCCTTATCTAATTGAAATGTGGAGCGAAACGGCTGCCGATCCGGTTAAAGAAGTTAAGGCCGCACGCGACTGGGTGAAACAGCGTATGACCAACGCAGGACTGAATGTGGAGGAGACAATCTAATGCAGCAGCTCAAACAGCAGGTTTTTGACGCTAATATGGCCCTCCCGCATTACGGTCTGGTCACGTTCACATGGGGCAACGTCAGCGCTATCGATCGCGAGCGCGGTTGGGTAGTTATCAAGCCGAGCGGCGTGCCGTATGAAACCATGCAGGCTGAAGACATGGTGGTGGTAGACCTTCAGGGCAATATCATCGAAGGCCGCTATCGTCCCTCCTCCGATACGCCGACGCACCTTGAACTCTACCGCCGCTATCCACACCTCGGCGGCATTGTGCACACCCATTCCACTCACGCTACCGCATGGGCGCAGGCAGGGTTACCCATTCCCGCGCTTGGCACTACCCATGCAGACTATTTCTTTGGTGATATTCCCTGCACTCGCGCCCTAACCGCCGCTGAAGTCGCTGGAGAATATGAGCTCAACACCGGCAAAGTGATTGTGGAAACGTTGGGTGATACCAATCCACTGCATACGCCTGGGATCGTGGTGTATCAGCATGGGCCGTTCTCATGGGGCAAAGATGCCGCTGATGCGGTACATAACGCCGTCGTAATGGAAGAGGTGGCAAAAATGGCGTGGATTGCCTGTGGTATTAACCCACGGTTACGCCACATTGACGGGTATCTGATGGATAAGCATTTCAGCCGCAAACATGGGCCGAATGCTTATTACGGGCAGAAGTAATTCTTTGATATCTAAGGAAGGCTACCATGACAATTAACGCGTTATTTGTACAAACTAATCCGGCACGCCGTCGCTATGGCGTAGCGGCGTTAGTCGGCTTCGCCGCGGGGATTATGTCGGCGTTTGTGAAATGGGGGGCTGAAGTTCCCCTACCGCCGCGAACCATTACCGATGGCCGCGCTGAGTTTAATCCGCCCTATCTGTTCTTACGTGATTATCTTGGCATCGATCCAACCACCACGGTGTATACGTTCTCTGAACATATTATTAATCCGGTGATGGTGACTCACATTATCTTCTCATTGGTATTTGCCATCGGCTACTGCATCGTGGCAGAACGTTTTCCAAAGGTGAAAATGTGGCAAGGGCTGATGGCGGGGATTATTTCAACGATTGCGGTTCACGGTATTAGTTTCCCATTGCTGGGCCTCACTCCGCCGCTGTCTCAACTCCCCGTTGATGAATATGTCTCTGAGATTTTGGGGCATCTCTTTTGGTTTTGGTCGATTGAGCTGATTCGCCGCGATCTGCGTAACCGAATTACTCATGAGCCAGATGCAGAAGTACCTATCACAGCCATGAGTCGGTAAATCTAGCACGTTCTCCTGTAGCCCTCGCTAACCTTCCCTGCCACAGGGGAAGGTTAGATGGCGTTAACTACACGCCATACCCCATCATTTTCATAATATTTTGCGCCTGTTGCACGGCCTCTTGGCGATGCGCGACGCCGAGCTTTTGATACAAATTACGAATATGGGTTTTAATGGTTGTTGCGGCAACGTCAAGCTCACCGGCGATTTGTTCATTGCTATAGCCAGAATAAATCAGCCCCAGAACCTGCCATTCTCGCTGGGTTAACGGGCTGGTACGAATCAGCTCCGGCACCTGTGGGTGATTGAGCAGTCGTTCAACAAAGCCCTCATCAAAATGCGCAAACTTATGCCGATGATGCTGGTTGATATCACGCAGAATGCGCTGAGCGCGGTGCTGATCCAGCTCTGGCAGCGTATTGAGCTGCAATAGCTGACGCAGCTGCTGTGCCATTACTTCGCCCTCAACCACGAAATGACTGACAAAACCGGTACGATTAGCCAAACTTAGCGCTTCAATCAATACGCGCAGCGCTTCGCTTTTGCGATCGGTGCTCCAATACAGCAAATTGCACAGCAGCAGGTTACGATTGAGATCGCTCACCAAGCGCAAACGCCTTGCCTCTTCGTTTAGCTCATCGAGCACCACTTCGGCTTCTTCATAGCGTCCCAGCAGAATTTGTACTCGCGCAATGTTGCGCCACTGCCCTTGTAGAAAATGGTTATCGGCCCGTGATGGTTTTTCCGCCTGCATCAGCCACTGCGTAGCGGCAGCGCGGTCGCCGGTCATCTGCCACGCAATCACCCGCGGCTTATCGGTATTGGTTTGCCAGTCTCGATGGTAATGGCCAGCCTGCAATAAATTCTCACAGCGCCGCAAATATTGGTTCGCGTTGTCCAGATCGCCACGCGCCAAAGAGCACTTGGCTAACATTGCCAAGCATTGCAGCTGCTGCTGCGGTTCATAGTTCGCCAGCACTTCCAGACCTTTGCGGGCGGCTTCTTCGGCTTCGTCTAAACGCATCCACGACCACAAAACCTGCGAACGAATACGCAGCAGGAATTCATGCATCGGCAATTGTTCTAAATGCTGCTCATGAATCAGCTCAAAAGCTTTGTCTTGAGTCTCATAGGCCGCTTGCAAAAAGCCCTGCGCAATGAGGATTTCGCTTTGTTGCAGCATCGCCCACAGCGCGTAATGGTAGGCCTGATGGCGGCGCGCAACCTGCTCCGTTTGTTGCATCATCGGAAGCGCACGGGCTAAATCGCCTTTGCAGTGGTGGACTTCACCTATCACTGAGCTGGTAACAATTCGGCTGTAATAGCTGCTGATCGGCAAATGTTTTAACGCTTCCACGGCCAGCCGTTCGGCATCGTCAGGGCGACCATCGTTGATCGCCACCTGTGCCCGCAACGCATCAAACTCGGCTAACATCACGCCATCTATTTCAATTTTCTGCACATGCATTTCATGCTCAGCGCGCTCCAGCAGAGTATTCACCTCACTGTAACGATGCTGGCTCTGTGCCAGCCACGCTTGTAGCAGCGCTAAGCGAGGGTTTTGAATCAGTTTTTCATACGGCAGGGCTTTTAAGCACTCCTCCAGCAAGGAAAGTTCGCTTTGATGGAACAGCTCCCACGCATGCTGGAGTAATACATCGCGCAGCATCTCTACGTCGCCTGCCGCTAATGCATGATGGATTGCCTCGGCGGGAAATCCCTGATCGAGCCAACCCTGCGCCGCTCGACGATGAAGATCGGGCAAATCTGCCGCCAGTTCCCATTGGCAACGCTGACGTAAAAAATTGGCAAATAATGGATGGAAACAAAACCATTCGCCATCGGCGTCCATTCGATGAATAAACAACCCCTGCCGCTCAAGCTCTTCCAACTGTTGCTGACCGTTATCTTCACCGGTTAAGCGAGTCAACAGCACATCATTCATCGAACGCAGCACTGAGCAGCGCAGCAAAAAGTTACGCGTCGTAGCATCAACGCGATCGAGCACTTCATCCACCAAATAATCAGAAAGATGGCTAGCGTTGATCTTCGCTAAACGTCGCGCCGACTCTTGCGCCGTGGTTGTTGATTGGCGCACGGAAAGCGCAATCAGCTGTAGCGCAGTCGGCCAACCTTCAACCTCATCGCACAGCTGATGGCTTTCAGTGTCTGCCATCGGCGATTTCAAACGATGATTGAAAAACTGTGACGCTTCTTGATGGGTAAAGGCCAGCTGCTTAGTGCCCACTTCCAAAAGCTGCTCGCGCACGCGTAAATTAGCGATGCCCAGCGGGGGAAGCGTGCGTGACAATAAAATAACGGTGAGATTATCTGGCTGATGGCGCAGGAAAAAGCGCATCGCTTCATGGATTTGCGCATTAGTGATCAGATGATAATCATCAATAACCAAACATAGCGGTGCCGACCAGTCAGAAAGCTCAATAAAAAGCTGAGCAAACAGCGCCGACAGCGTGGCGTACTGATGCTTTTGGCTCATGGCTTCACTTTTGCTGCAATGTCCGCCGGTGGCTTGCTGCAATGCCGCAATCAGATAGCTGGCAAAGCGCTCGGGTTGGTTGTCGCTTTCATCCAAAGAAAACCAACCTAAATGCGCATTTTCCTCTGCCCACTGCGCTAATAGCGTGGTTTTACCATACCCCGCCGGCCCATTAACCAGCACCAGACGGTAGTTACCGGCTGACGCAAGCTTGGTTAATAACCGTTCGCGTACCACCGTATTTTGCAGCCGCACAGGGCGACTTAATTTCGACGGAATGAGCATGGTAAATTCCCACAAAGAAAGCCCAAAGCAAACCACAGCAATATATAAGTTTTAAATATTGCTTAATTATTTCGCGCTTCGTAATTAATTAGTCCTGTTTAACTTGGGATATCACACCAATTAATGCAACAGAGCATGACGACTAGGTAGCAGGAAATTGCAGTCGATCACACTTCTCACATCTTCTTACATCTTTGCCGAGAAAATGACTGAATACGGTTTCATTGATTCTCTGTTTAGGTTAGCGCTTCATCTTTTTCTCTTGCTGGCGCAAAGCCGCATTTCAGCACGGCTTCCCTCGACATAGGAACATTTTTGCTCCTATTCTTAATCCTTTAGTTGCGAGTTTATTGCACAGCCTTTGTCGATTTTATGGGCTACATCTTGGTAATCAGAGCTGAATTTTCACGCCTGTGACGCGAAAGATAACGGGTTTGGATCACAGTTTTGACTACGCCCCGCCCCTCCTCCCCGCCTCATCCCCCTTCGGGAGGATGTTATAAAACCGGTGGGTCGGCAGGATAACGTCAATTCCTGAACTTTATGCTTTGAGAGAGACTGATATGTCGCACATACCATTTGATAAGGACGTATTCTTGGCGGCGCTTACCCGCCAATGGCAGCACTTCGGACTAACCGCATCGAGCCAGATGACGGAGCATCAATGGTGGCAGGCTGTGAGTGCGGCAATTGCCGAGCAGCTGTCTGCATTACCGCAGCCAAAGGCCGTGGCAAAAAGCGAGCTGCGCCATGTTAACTACCTATCCATGGAGTTTCTGATTGGGCGCTTAACCGCAAACAATTTGATTAATCTGGGCTGGTATGACGCCGTAGAAAAAGCTCTCGCAGCGCATGACGTTCTGCTCAGCGATTTGTTAGAGCAAGAAACCGACCCGGCGTTGGGCAACGGCGGCTTAGGTCGTTTAGCGGCCTGCTTCTTGGACTCTATGGCAACCGTTGAGCAACCAGCAACAGGCTATGGCCTGTGCTATCAATATGGTCTCTTCCGTCAATCCTTCAGCGAAGGTCACCAGATGGAGGCTCCAGACAACTGGGAGCGCGAAAGCTACCCATGGTTCCGCCATAACAGCGCCCTGAACGTAGACGTTAACTTTGGCGGTAAGCTGGTCAAACAGCCAGACGGTTCGGTGAGATGGCAGCCAGCGCTCACGCTGCGCGGCGAAGCATGGGATTTACCGATTCTGGGCTATCACAACGGCGTAAGCCAACCGCTACGCCTGTGGCAGGCCACTCATGCGCATCCATTTGATTTAACTAAGTTCAATGATGGCGAGTTCCTCAAAGCAGAAAGTGACGGTATTGAAGCTGCCAAACTCACCAAAGTGCTTTACCCCAATGACAACCATCAGGCCGGTAAACGCTTACGCCTGATGCAGCAATATTTCCACTGTGCCTGCTCCGTGGCTGACATTCTGCACAAACACCATCTGGCAGGCCGCAAGCTGGCCGACTTACCGAAATATGAGGTGATTCAGCTCAATGACACGCATCCAACGATTGCGATCCCTGAGCTGCTGCGCGTGCTGCTGGACGAACATCAAATGTCATGGGATGAGGCGTGGGCTATCACCAGCAACACCTTTGCCTATACCAACCATACGTTAATGCCCGAAGCGCTTGAATGCTGGGACGAACGCTTGGTACGCAGCCTGCTGCCACGCCACTTTGATATCATCAAACAGATCAACGCCCGCTTCAAAAAACAGGTTCAAAAGCAATGGCCTAACGATGAAGCGATATGGGCCAAATTGGCCGTTCACTATGATAAACAAGTGCGCATGGCAAACCTATGCGTGGTGGGCGGTTTTGCGGTCAACGGCGTTGCCCAGTTGCATTCTGATTTAGTGGTCAAAGATCTGTTCCCTGAATACCACCAGCTCTGGCCCAACAAATTCCACAACGTCACCAACGGCATCACGCCGCGTCGCTGGCTAAAACAGTGTAATCCTGCGCTGGCTAGCCTTATCGACAAGACGCTGAAAAAAGAGTGGGCGAACGATTTAGACGTGCTGAAAGGTCTCGAATCCTATGCCGACGATGCGAAGTTCCGCCAAAAATATCAGGCCATAAAGCGTGACAACAAAATCGCATTAGCCAAATACGTTAAAAACGTGATGGGTCTGGAGCTTAACGTCGATGCAATCTTTGATGTGCAAATCAAACGCCTGCACGAATACAAACGCCAGCACCTGAATCTCTTGCACATTCTGGCGCTCTACCACGAACTACGCGACAACCCGCAGGCTGACCGCGTACCACGCGTTTTCCTGTTCGGCGCAAAAGCCGCTCCTGGCTACTATTTGGCTAAAAATATTATCTACGCGATCAACAAAGTCGCGGAGAAGATCAATAACGATCCGCTGATGAAAGGACGTCTTCAGGTCGCATTCATTCCTGACTATCGTGTTTCCGTCGCTGAACTCATGATCCCTGCGGCTGATATCTCCGAGCAGATCTCTACAGCGGGTAAAGAGGCCTCAGGCACCGGTAACATGAAACTTGCCCTCAACGGTGCATTAACCGTGGGAACGCTGGACGGTGCAAACGTCGAAATTGCGCAGGAAGTGGGTGAGGAAAACATCTTTATCTTCGGCCAAACCGTAGAGCAGGTGAAAGCCACGCTGGCCAAAGGCTACCAGCCTAAGGCGATTTATCGTAAAGATAAGCAACTGAAATTGATTCTGGATGAGTTGGCCAAAGGCCATTACAGCAACGGCGATAAGCAAGCGTTCGATCAAATGCTGCATAGCCTGTTAGACGGCGGTGACCCGTACTTGGTCTTGGCCGATTTTGCTGACTACTGCCGCGCGCAAAAAGAAGTGGACGTGTTATATCGCGATCAAGAGCAATGGACACGCGCCACGATTTTAAATACCGCACGCGTCGGTATGTTCAGCTCAGACCGGTCAATCCGCGATTACCAGAAGAGAATCTGGCAGGCAAAGCGTTAAGGAGCTGTTCCATGCAAGAGAAAACAACGCCACCAATGGAACAAATAACGGAGCATCAGCAGGCCGAGCGGAAGCTGCTGGAAAGTCTGGCGGCGGAAGCCGGTATCGCGGCCAGCTATATCAATGCTCATGGCAAACAACAGGCGATCAGTGCGGAAACCAAGCAGCGCCTGCTGGAAGCGATGCATCCATTTACGCCGACTCAGGTCGGCTCACCGGTTCCGCCGGTGATGGTGTTTACCCAAGGACGCCCATGCATTCTCAATCTCCATACCACCGGAGAATACACCTGGGCGCTCGCGTTAGAAGCCCACTCGTCTGACAAACCAGCGCATAGCGGCACTAATCGCCAAGAGAATCTACAAGGGAATCTCCAAGGAAAAATACAGCGACGCAAAACGCTGACTCTGCCCCGCGATCTACCGCTGGGCTATCATCAGCTCACGTTAAGTGATGAAACGCAGCAGTGGACTTGCCAGATTATCGTGACACCTCAACGCTGTTATGAGCCAGACGCCTTGCTGACTGGCCGTAAACTTTGGGGTGCCTGCGTACAGCTTTATACGCTGCGGTCTGATAATAATTGGGGCATCGGCGATTTCGGCGATCTCAAACAGATGGTGCTAAACGTGGCGAAGCGTGGAGGGGCGTTTGTCGGCCTCAATCCGATCCACTCGCTCTACCCTGCTAACCCAGAAAGCGCCAGCCCCTACAGCCCATCCTCGCGTCGCTGGTTGAACGTGGCCTACATTGATGTCAATCAAGTGGAAGAGTTTAAGCTCAGTGACGAAGCACAAGCGTGGTGGAACAATACCGAAACGCAGCGACGCCTAAGCGAAGCTCGCGCCAGCGAATGGGTCGATTATTCCAGCGTTATCTCACTGAAGATCAATGCGCTACAGCGCGCATTCCCCGCATTTATCCAGCAGAAAAGCAGCAGTAAGCGCCTGAAAGCGTTCCGTCAGTTTGTTGAACAAGGCGGTCATAGCCTGTACCAGCAAGCGGCGTTCGATGCATTACATGCGCATCTGAATGCCCAAGATCCCACCATGTGGGGCTGGCCAGTATGGCCAGATAATCTGCGCAGCGCAGACAGCAGCGGCGTAGCCGATTTTTGCCGTCAGCACGCGGATAAAGTCGATTTCTTCCTCTGGCTGCAATGGCTCGCGTACAGCCAGCTTTCAGAATGTTTCGAAGTTTGCCAGCAACAAAAGATGCCGATTGGTCTGTACCGCGATCTCGCCGTTGGCGTAGCCGAAGGTGGCGCTGAAACCTGGGGTGAAACCGGGCTGTATTGCCTGAAAGCCTCGGTAGGCGCACCGCCGGATATTCTTGGCCCACTGGGGCAAAACTGGGGGCTTCCGCCGATGGATCCCCACGTTATGGCTGCGCGGGCCTATCAGCCGTTCATTGATATGCTGCGTGCTAACATGACCTGCTGCGGCGCATTACGTATCGATCATGTGATGTCGATGCTGCGCCTGTGGTGGATCCCCTATGGCGAAACCGCCGATAAAGGCGCCTATGTGCGCTATCCGGTTGATGATTTACTGGCCATTTTAGCGCTAGAAAGCCAGCGCAATCAGTGCATGGTTATCGGTGAGGATCTCGGCACGGTGCCCGTTGAAATCATCGCTAAACTGCGTGATTGTGGCGTCTACTCCTACAAAGTTCTCTATTTTGAGCACGATCAGGAAAACAGCTTCCGCGCACCGCAGTCATACACCGTACAGGCGATGGCAACCATCACCACCCACGATCTGCCAACGCTACGCGGCTATTGGCAAGCCGATGATTTACATTTAGGCAGGGAGCTGGGGCTTTATCCCGATCTTGAGGTGCTGAGAAAACTGCATCAGGATCGCGAGGCAGCTAAGCAAGGATTGCTGGATGGCCTGCATCAATACGGCTGTATACCGCAAAAGGTTGGACGCCGAGCTGACCGCTTAGCCATGAGTCCGGTTCTCAACCGTGGTTTGCAGCGTTACGTGGCGGATAGCGCCAGCGCTTTACTGGGTCTACAGCCAGAAGATTGGCTGGATATGGAAAAGCCCGTCAATATTCCGGGTACCAGTGACCAGTATCCTAACTGGCGGCGTAAGCTTACCCAAACCCTAGAGCAGATGTTTAGCGATCCTGATATTAATCTGCTTATCAGCGATTTAGATAAACGCCGCCGCAAGGTTTCGGCGGCTTAACTCAGCGTCTCTGCCAATAGACCGTGAAAACCATTTTCGCGGTCTACTTTTCCGCTAATTCTTTTTTCCCATTCGTTATCACAAAAAATAACCCTCCGTTTAGCAAATGTATCTAGAAAAGCTGGCTATGCTTAAAAATGGTTAATTTATAAGTTAGCCACCCAATAAAAAAGCCAGCAGGCGGTGATGCTGTAGCGATTTGTGCCTTTGTGTTTTTACTCAAAAATTATCGAGTAACACTCACAAAAAATATTCTGAATGGCGGGCATGATGTCTATTAGCAATTATTCAGAAACGAATGATTGAATGATGGATTCATGCTGTGAATCTAAGGAAGAATGCCATGTCCGTACTTCCCAGCAGTCAAATGCTGCAACAGCTTCTAGCGGGTCATTGTGCTGACCCTTTTTCTATCTTAGGCATGCATCAAACCTCCAAAGGTTTGGTGGTACGCGCTCTGCTGCCTGATGCAACGTCCGTACAGGTGCTCGACCGAAAAACAACGCGTATGGTTGCTCAGCTTGATCTGATCGACGAACGTGGTTTTTTTACTGGCCTGTTGCCGCGCCGTAAAAATCCGTTTGATTATTTGCTCAACGTCGCGTGGAACGATCATCAACAAATCATCGAAGATCCCTACCGCTTTGGCCCTTTACTCGGCGAAGTCGATAATTGGCTGCTCACCGAAGGCAAGCATCTACGCCCCTATGAAAGTTTAGGTGCCCACCCCACGCATCTGGCTGATATCAGCGGCGTCAGCTTTGCCGTTTGGGCACCGAATGCGCAGCGGGTTTCCGTGGTTGGTGAATTTAATTTTTGGGACGGCCGCCGCCATCCCATGCGTATCCGACAAGAGAGCGGCATTTGGGAGCTTTTCATTCCCGGCGTTCAGGCGGGGCAGCTGTATAAATTCGAGCTTATCGATGCGCATGGAAACACCGTGCTTAAAGCCGATCCCTATGCCTTTGAAGCGCAAATGCGCCCAGACACCGCTTCGCTAGTGACGCCATTGCCAGACAAAGTTCCGCCAGATGAAAAACGCAGCGCGGCTAATCAGCTCAACGCACCGGTTTCCATCTATGAAGTGCATTTGGGCTCATGGCGACGCCACAGCGATAACAACTTCTGGCTCAGCTATCGTGAAATGGCGGAACAGCTGGTGCCCTACGTCAAAGACATGGGCTTCACTCATATCGAACTGCTGCCGATTAACGAACACCCATTCGATGGCTCATGGGGCTATCAGCCGCTGGGCATGTACGCGCCAACCCGCCGTTTCGGTACGCCAGAAGACTTCCGCTACTTTATGGATAAAGCCCATGAAGCGGGGCTCAACATACTGCTGGATTGGGTTCCCGGCCATTTCCCTAGCGATACTTGGGGGCTGGCAGAGTTCGACGGCACCGATTTATATGAATATTCAGATCCGCGTGAAGGCTATCATCAGGACTGGAACACGCTGATTTATAACTATTCCCGCTACGAAGTACGCAATTTTTTAGCCGGAAACGCGCTGTACTGGATGGAGCGTTACGGCATTGACGGCCTGCGCGTAGACGCCGTTGCGTCGATGATCCACCGCGATTACAGCCGCAAAGAGGGAGAATGGATCCCAAACTGTTTCGGCGGAAACCATAACCTCGAAGCCATCGATTTTCTGCGCTATACCAATAAAACCATCGGCGAACAGCGCCCCGGCGCCGTCACTATGGCAGAAGAGTCCACCGACTTCCCCGGCGTTACACTGCCGCCCGACGCCAACGGTCTAGGCTTTCACTACAAGTGGAATATGGGCTGGATGCACGACACGCTGGACTACATGAAGCTCGATCCGGTCCATCGTAAATATCACCATAATTTAATGACGTTTGGCCTGCTGTACGCATGGAGTGAAAACTTCGTCCTGGCGCTGTCGCATGACGAAGTCGTGCACGGCAAGCGCTCCATGCTCGACAAAATGCCCGGCGATGCATGGCAAAAATTTGCCAACCTGCGCGCCTACTACGGTTTTATGTGGGCTCATCCGGGCAAAAAACTGCTGTTTATGGGCTGTGAATTTGCCCAAGGCCGCGAATGGAATTTCGAGACCAGCCTTGACTGGCATTTGCTGGAAGGTGAAGACAACTGGCACAACGGCGTACAGCGTCTAGTGCGCGATCTCAATCATTGCTATCGCGACTATCCAGCGCTGCATCGCTGGGATTGTGATGCGCGCGGTTTCCACTGGCGCGTCGTCGACGATCATGAGAATTCGGTGTTTGCCTTCGTTCGCCGCGATGAAA
The DNA here is from genome assembly GCF_036648275.1 of Hafnia sp. Lineage (NCBI taxonomy): Bacteria > Pseudomonadati > Pseudomonadota > Gammaproteobacteria > Enterobacterales > Hafniaceae > Hafnia > Hafnia sp. Next base: position 95,516 of record NZ_JAVXIQ010000003.1, read on the forward strand.
CAGGCAACGAAGTTTTGGTTGTCAGCAACTTCACGCCGGTACCACGCGAGAATTATCGCATCGGTGTTGAGCATGCAGGGCACTATCAAGAAATCATGAACACCGATTCTTACTATTACCACGGCAGTAATTTTGGCAATCAGGGTGGCGTCGATAGCCAATCCGTTGGCAGCCACGGCTGTCAATATTCTATCGAGATCGCCGTGCCACCGCTGGCAACGCTCTATTTACAGCTAGCGCCTCAACCAGCGCCATCCTCGGAGGCTGTGTCTGATGCTAAAACCCGGTAATCCGGGCCCGTTGGGAGCCCACATCACGCCTGAAGGCGTTAATTTTGCGCTCTTCTCGTCTCACGCGACGCGGGTTGAGCTCTGCATTTTTGACAAAACTGGGCATCAGGAATCCTACGAGCTTCCAGCACGCAGCGGCGACGTTTGGCACGGGCTGTTACCTGGGGCAAAAGCGGGGTTGGAATATGGTTATCGCGTTCATGGCTCGTGGCGTCCTGAAAAGGGCCAGCGCTTTAACCCCGCTAAATTACTGATCGATCCTTACGCTCGCGAACTCACGGGCACATTGCCGTTGGACGATCGGTTGTGTGGCGGCCTACACGAGCCAGACTGGCGGGACGACCGTGACGTCGTTCCACACTGCATCGTGCATGAAGAAACCTACGATTGGGAAAACGATCGCCCCCCTCATGTTTTATGGGGGGATACCGTGATTTATGAAGCTCATGTGCGCGGACTTACCCAGCAACATCCTGGGATTCCAAAGGAATTACGCGGCAGCTACGCCGCCCTCTCACATCCAGTGATGATTGAATACTTGAAGCGATTGGGTATTACCGCGTTGGAATTGCTGCCGGTGCAACTGCATGCCGATGAGCCTCGTCTACAGAAAATCGGCCTAACCAACTATTGGGGCTACAACGTTCTCGCCCCTTTTGCCATCGAGCCTAGCTTTCACTCTGGCCGCAGCAAAACTACCGCGCTGAGTGAGTTTCGCGACGCGGTCAAAGCGCTACACGCCGCCGGAATTGAAGTCATTCTGGATGTGGTGTTTAACCATACCGCCGAGCTGGACGAAACCGGCCCGATGGTGTCATTGCGCGGCATCGATAGCCGCAGCTATTACTGGCGAAACGCGCAGGGTGCGTTAGAAAACTGGACTGGCTGTGGCAACGCGCTGAGGTTAACGCAGCCGCATAGCGTGCAGTGGGTCATGGACTGTCTGCGCTATTGGGTTGAAGAGTGCCATGTGGATGGTTTTCGCTTTGATCTAGGCACCGTGCTTGGGCGCAACGCTGATTTTCATCGGCATGCGCCGTTGTTTATTACCATCGCCCAAGATCCTGTTCTCTCTCGGGTGAAGTTCATCGCCGAACCGTGGGATATCGGCCCTAATGGCTACCAGCTTGGGCATTTTCCTCTCACCTTTTCGGAATGGAACGATCGTTATCGGGATGAAGTTCGTCAGTTTTGGTTGCAAGGCTCTATCAGCGCAGGCGCGTTTGCAGAGCGTTTTGCGGCTTCAAGCCAGTTATTTCGCCATCACGGGCGCGCGCCGTCGTCGAGTATCAACCAAATCACCGCTCACGATGGCTTTACCCTGCACGATTTAGTGAGTTTTAACGACAAACACAATCTGGCGAACGGCGAGGAAAACCGCGACGGCACTAACAGTAATTACAGCAACAACCACGGCGTGGAAGGGATAGACGCCGATGAAGACGTTCAGCGCCGAAGAAGCCGGAGCCAGCGGGCGTTGCTCGCCACGCTACTGCTCTCACAAGGCGCACCGATGATTCTGGCCGGTGATGAAATGGGCCACAGTCAGCAAGGCAATAACAATGCGTACTGCCAAGACAATGAAATCGCTTGGCTAGATTGGTCCTGCGCAGATACCGCGTTAACGGAGTACACCGCCTCGCTGATTCAGCTGCGCAAGCGCATTCCCGCGCTCTGCGCCAACCGGTGGTGGGATGAAAACGATGGCAACGTTGTCTGGCTGAATGCCCATGCGCAACCGCTCACGCCCGATGAATGGCAGGCTATCGCTCCGTCACTGCTACAGATTCAGCTATCTGGCGACTGGTTAATGATCGTGAATCCAGCGCAGAACGACGCAGAGGTTTGCCTTCCTACGGGTCATTGGCAAGCGTCTGCGCCATTCAACGCATTGGATACCGTAAACAACACTGAACGCGTGGTCATGCCTGCACACAGCATATGCGTACTGATTCGTTCATAGCCCTACAACGCGCAGTCCAAGGCCTAAAGAGCGGACTGCACGCATAAAAACAAGGAGTCAGAAATGGTTAAGTCAGAAAATCAGAACCAGTTGATGTTGGCCCGTCAATTACCTCAGCAGTCTGTGGCCCTGATTCTGGCAGGTGGCCGCGGCTCTCGCTTGAAGGATCTCACCAAAACGCGTGCGAAACCGGCCGTTCACTTTGGCGGTAAATTTCGTATCGTCGATTTTGCGCTATCAAACTGCATCAACTCAGGCATTCGTCGCATTGGGGTAATCACCCAATATCACTCGCATACCTTGGTGCAGCATATTCAGCGTGGCTGGTCATTCCTGAACGAGTCAATGAATGAGTTTGTCGATCTCCTGCCCGCTCAGCAGCGCGATGCCTCAGAACACTGGTACAAAGGAACCGCCGATGCGGTGTACCAAAATCTGGATATCATTCGGCGCTATGATGCTGAATTTGTGGTCATTCTGGCTGGCGACCATATCTACAAAATGGACTATTCGCGCATGCTGATCGACCACGTGGAGAGCGGTGCCGAATGTACCGTGGCCTGTATCCCCGTGCCGCGTAGTGAAGCGAGCGAATTTGGCGTGATGGAAGTTGGCGACGATCACCAGATATTGAAGTTTCTGGAGAAACCACAGAATCCACCCGCTATGCCCGGCAATGAAGACATGTCGCTCGCCAGCATGGGTATTTATGTGTTTAACGCAGAATATCTTTATCAGCTGCTGGAAGAAGACATGAGTCTCACGGATTCCTTCCACGACTTTGGTAAAGACCTGATCCCCAAAATTACCGCGCAGGGAAAAGCGTGGGCGCATCCCTTCACGCTTTCTTGCGTCACCAGCACCGACGAGCACGACGTTGCCCCGTACTGGCGCGACGTTGGAACCTTGGACGCCTATTGGCGCGCCAATCTCGATTTAGCTTCGGTCACGCCAGAACTCGACATGTACGACAAACGCTGGCCAATTCGCACCTATATGGAATCGCTGCCGCCCGCCAAGTTCGTTCAGGACCGCTCAGGCAGCCACGGGATGACCATGAATTCTCTGGTGTCGGGCGGCTGCATTATTTCCGGCTCCGTGGTCGTTCACTCGGTGCTGTTCCCTCGGGTTCGCGTTAATTCGTTCTGCACCATTGATTCATCTGTTTTATTACCTGACGTCAACATTGGCCGCTCATGCCGCCTACGCCGCTGCATTATCGACCGCGCCTGCGTTCTGCCTGAAGGCATGGTGATTGGAGAAAATGCAGAAGAAGACAGCAAGCGTTTTTACCGTTCTGAAGGCGGGGTTGTCTTGGTCACGCGCGAAATGCTGGCTCGTTTATGAGATGAAATTTTGGGTGTGACTCCCTGCAAACAGAAAGGCTGACGGGAGCTCGCGCCCAATTTGACTGAGGACTACCGATGTACGTATTGCACGTCTGTTCCGAACTGTTTCCCCTGCTAAAAACAGGTGGATTAGCCGACGTTGTCGGTGCAATGCCTGCTGCGCAAATTGCTCAGGGAGCGAATGTCCGCGTTCTGCTCCCTGGTTTTCCGGCGCTGAAAGAGGGTATCCCTGAAACACATGAAGTCGCTACGCTGGATACATTCGCCGGTCGCGTTACGCTACGCTTTGGTCATTATCAGGGCGTTGGTATCTATTTGATTGATGCCCCGCATCTTTATGACCGCCCCGGCAGCCCGTATCACGATCAGGCGATGTATGCCTACTCAGATAACCATCGGCGTTTCGGTTTGCTGGGATGGGTTGCGGCAGAGCTGGCCAGCGGCTGTGATCACTATTGGCGTCCACAGGTAGTTCATGCTCATGATTGGCATGCAGGCCTTGCCTGTGCTTATCTGGCGGCGCGTGGTCGCCCAGCTCGCTCTGTATTTACCGTGCACAATCTTGCCTATCAGGGCTTATTTTCTGCCCATCACATGGCTGAGCTGTATCTACCGCAGGATTTCTTCCAGATTTATGGGCTGGAATTCTATGGCCAAATCTCATTCTTAAAAGCCGGGCTATTTTACGCCGATCACGTCACGACGGTCAGCCCTACCTATGCGAAAGAAATCACCCGCCCTGAATTCGCCTATGGCATGGAAGGACTATTACAGCAGCTTGAACGGGAAGGCAGGCTCAGCGGTATTCTCAACGGGGTTGATGATGCTATTTGGGATCCCGCGACCGATAAACTCATCGCCAACTGTTATCAGCGGGAAAATCTCAAAGAGAAGGCGCTAAACAAACAGCATCTGCAAACCGCCATGGGGTTAGACGTCGATCCGGAGAAACCGATCTTTGCGGTTGTCAGCCGTTTAACCAGCCAAAAGGGATTGGATTTGGTGCTTGAAGCGCTGCCCACGCTATTAAACGGCGGCGGACAGCTGGCGCTTCTCGGCGCGGGCGATGCTCCTTTGCAAGAGGCATTTCTGGCCGCTGCAGCTGCCTATCCCGGTCAGGTTGGCGTGCAAATCGGCTATCACGAAGCCTTTTCGCATCGAATCATTGCGGGTGCCGACGTTATTTTAGTTCCGAGCCGCTTTGAGCCCTGCGGGCTAACCCAGCTATACGGACTTAAATACGGCACCCTGCCATTGGTGCGCCATACCGGCGGCTTAGCCGACACGGTGAACGACTGCTCGCTGGAAAATCTCTCCGAAGGCAGCGCCAGCGGTTTTGTCTTTAATGACTGTGATGCCAAAGATTTGTCGAATGCGCTACGCCGCGCCTTTGTTCTCTGGACGCGGCCAACGCTGTGGCGCTACGTGCAGCGCCAAGCCATGGCGCAAAACTTCAGCTGGGAAAAAGCGGCCGTGAGCTATATGGATCTCTACCACCGACTTTAGCCAGATACAGAATTCATCGGCATTGATGGTGCCAATTGCATGACTTGCCATCGATGCTGTAACCCATATTTTTCATTATCGGGGTGTACTGATTATGACTTCACCGTTTAGCTATACTTCGCCCGTTGTCAGCGTCGAGGCGCTTAAACACTCGATTGCTTACAAACTGATGTTTGTGGTTGGTAAAGATCCGTCCATCGCCAACCAGCATGACTGGTTAAACGCCACGCTATTCGCGGTGCGAGACAGAATGGTCGAGCGCTGGCTGCGTTCCACACGCGCTCAGTTCTCACAGGATGTACGTCAGGTTTACTACCTTTCTATGGAGTTTTTGCTTGGCCGGACGCTTTCTAACGCCTTAATGGCGATGGGTGTATATGACGAAACCAAACAAGCCTTAGATGAAATGGGGCTCGACCTTGAAGAGCTTATCGATGAAGAGATCGACCCGGGTCTTGGCAACGGTGGTCTTGGTCGGTTAGCGGCCTGTTTTCTGGATTCTATGGCGACGCTCGCCCTACCGGCACGCGGCTACGGTATCCGCTATGAATACGGTATGTTCAAGCAGAACATCGTGAATGGACAGCAGGCGGAATCACCCGATAACTGGCTGGAATACGGCAATGCGTGGGAGTTCGTGCGGCATAACACGCGCTATCGAGTTCGGTTCGGTGGCCGTATTCAGCAAGAAGGCAATCGCGCCCGCTGGTTGGAAACTGAAGAAGTGCTGGCGCTGGCTTTTGACCAAATTATTCCAGGCTTTGACACCGATGCGACTAACACTCTGCGTTTATGGTCAGCGCGCGCCAGTAGCGAAATCAATTTAGGTAAGTTTAATCAGGGCGATTACTTTGCCGCAGTGGAGGATAAAAACCACTCGGAAAACGTGTCTCGCGTGCTCTATCCGGACGATTCAACCTATTCAGGCCGTGAGCTGCGCCTGCGTCAGGAGTACTTCCTCGTCTCCGCGACGGTGCAAGATATTCTCCATCATCATTGGCAAACGCATCACACCTTAGAGAATCTCGCCGAGAAAATTGCCATTCACCTGAACGATACTCATCCGGTGCTTTCGATTCCTGAATTGATGCGGCTGCTCATTGACGATCATAAATTCACGTGGGAAAAAGCGTGGTCCATCGTGGTGCAGGTTTTCTCCTACACCAACCATACGTTAATGAGCGAAGCCCTCGAAACGTGGCCGGTAGACATGTTGGGCAAAATTTTACCGCGCCATCTACAGCTTATTTTCCAGATCAACGACCATTTCCTGAAAGACGTGAAAGAGCAATATCCTAATGATGATGCGTTGCTGTCACGCGTTTCTATTATCGATGAAACCAATGGGCGTCGCGTGCGTATGGCGTGGTTGGCGGTGATTGCCAGCCATAAGGTAAACGGCGTATCTGAGCTGCATTCCGAACTGATGGTGCAATCGCTGTTTGCCGATTTTGCTCGCCTATTCCCGAACCGTTTCTGTAATAAAACTAACGGCGTAACGCCACGTCGCTGGTTGGCTCTGGCTAACCAACCGCTGTCAAAAGTGTTGGATGAAAACATCGGACAGAGATGGCGCACCGACTTAAGCCAGCTTAATGAGCTGTTAGCACACATCGACTACCCTACGTTCATTCGTGGTGTGCAACAGGCCAAACTGCACAATAAAAAGCAGCTCGCCGTATACGTCGCGCAAAAGCTTAATGTGGTGCTAGATCCTAATGCGCTATTCGACGTGCAGATCAAAAGGATCCACGAATATAAGCGCCAATTGCTGAACGTGCTCCATGTCATCACCCACTACAATCGTATCTTGCAAGATCCTGAAAACGATTGGACACCACGGGTGAAGATCTTTGCCGGTAAAGCCGCCTCAGCCTATTACAACGCCAAGCAAATCATCCATTTGATCAACGATGTAGCGAAAGTGATCAACAACGATGAGCGCATCAAAGGCAAGCTCAAAGTTGTTTTCATCCCTAACTATGGCGTCAGTTTGGCTCAGATGATTATTCCAGCCGCCGATCTTTCAGAACAGATTTCTACCGCGGGCACCGAAGCATCGGGTACCAGCAACATGAAATTTGCGCTCAACGGTGCATTGACCATCGGTACGTTAGACGGCGCAAACGTGGAAATGCTCAAGCACGTAGGTGAAGAGAATATCTTTATCTTCGGCAATACCACCGAGCAGGTTGAAGCACTGCGTAATAATGGCTATAACCCGCGCCAAATCTACGAACAGGATCCTGAGCTAAACCAAGCACTCACCCAAATTGCGACGGGCGCATTCAGCCCTGAAGATCCACGCCGCTATGCAAGCCTCTTTGATTCATTGGTGAACTTCGGCGATCACTATCAGCTACTGGCGGATTACCGTAGCTATATTGATACACAGGATAAAGTGGATGAGCTTTATAAAACGCCAATTGAATGGACGCACCGCGCGGTGATGAATATCGCCAATATGGGGTATTTCTCGTCTGACCGAACGATTCAGGAGTACGCGGATGAGATATGGAATATTAAAGCGGTGAAATTGTAGAGAACGAAGAAAAGACCCCCTCCCAACCTCCCCCTTCGCAGGGGGAGGAGCAGATCGAGGATCTTTCAACCATCACCGAACAGTTCCCTCCCCTGCGAAGGGGAGGGTTAGGGTGGGGTCATGTTATGACTTATGCTTTGCCAGCCACTGCGCGACGCGCTGTTTCTGGGCATCATCCAGCCACATACCTAACTTGGTACGGCGCCAGATCGCATCATCAAGCTCAACCACCCACTCTTCGGCAACCAGATAACGTAGCTCAGCCTCATACAGATGATGGCCAAAGTGCTCGCCCAGATCTTCCAGCGATTGTGCGGTTCCGATCAGTTGTTCAGCGCGAGTGCCGTAAGTGCGTGCGTAGCGGCGGGCTAACGCTTCCGGCAACCACGTAAAGCGGCGACGCAGCTGCGCGGCATAGCTATCACGATCGGTGCCTAAATCGCCCCCCGGCAATACACCATTTTTAGTCCATGCAGGACCACAGTTATCGTAATAACCAGACAGTTTCTCTAGCGCATGTTCAGCCAGTTTGCGATAGGTGGTGAGCTTACCGCCAAATACGGAAAGCAGCGGCGCTTTGCCATCCTGATCGTGCACGTCGAGCGTATAGTCACGGGTGATCGCCTGTGGCGAATCTGATTCGTCATCACACAGCGGACGCACACCGGAATAAGTCCAGACGATGTCGTCTTTGCTCAACTGTTTCTTGAAGTGATCGTTATAAACCTTCAGCAGGTAATTCACTTCATTATCATCAATCTTCACATCATGCGGATCGCCGTTATATTCCACGTCGGTAGTCCCGATGATAGAAAACTCATCCATCCACGGGATCACAAAAACAATACGATGATCTTCGTTTTGCAGGATATAAGCCTGCGGCTGATTATGGACACGAGGAACCACAATATGGCTGCCTTTGATAAGACGGATACCATAAGGAGATTTCAGCTCCAATCCATTATCGAAGAAATGTTTTACCCATGGGCCGGTGGCATTCACCAGACCTTTGGCACGCCAGGTAAAGACTTCACCCGTATCTGCGTTTTTGGCTTCAACCACCCACAATCCATTTTCACGATAGGCGCGAGTGACCTGAGTGCGAGTGCGAACTTCACCACCGCGCACCACCACTTCTTGCGCGTTTAACAGCACCAAACGAGCATCATCAACCCAGCAATCTGAATACTCAAACCCACGCGTTAAACTGGATTTCAAGACTGATTCAGGGCCAAAGCGCAGGCCTTTGCTGCTTGGTAAGCTGGTACGTTTACCCAAATGATCGTAAAGGAACAGGCCTGTACGGATCATCCAAGCTGGGCGCAAATGTGGCTGATGTGGTAAGCGGAAACGCATCGGGAAGGCGATATGCGGCGCAAGTTTCAGCAGAACTTCACGCTCTGCCAAGGCTTCGCTCACCAAACGAAACTCATAGTGCTCCAGATAGCGCAGGCCACCGTGGATTAATTTGGAGCTCGCAGATGACGTGGCACAGGCCAAATCTTTAGCCTCCAGCATCAGAACGGAAAGCCCGCGTCCTGCCGCATCCGCAGCGATACCGGCACCGTTAATGCCACCACCGATAACGATCAAGTCTTTGGTTTCCACTTTCCCCTCCGGATGCTCGAAACAGTTCTAATTTTGTCGTTGATGATAGAAAAACAATCGAATAATGTTCGTTTGCGAGCATTATAATACTCACAAACAAACATTAGCGCCAGAAATTAACCAAACAAAAACATTTCAGCGTGATGAAGATAACAGTTAAGAGATAATAAAATTACATACTGTGTGGGTATTAGGAAGTATAGCCGCCCAAGCTGATAAGCTTAGGCGTCGAAAGAGGAAGGTTAGTTACGAATTTCTTCGAGCAATTCTGGATACTTATCAAGCAGTTTTAACAGCTTGATGGTCGATACATGGGGCAGCGCCTTGCCCGTTTCGTAGCGCGAAAACGCGTTTACACCGCCACCAAAGATCTCACCCGCTTCACTTTGGGAAAGGTTCAGCTTTTTTCGCATCGCCACCACATACTCAGGATCGATGATGGAAGCATTAACCTGCTTGTTGAACTCCGTCAAAATGCTGTCGATACGCAGAGACTCTTCTTTAAAAATCACGCCTTCACCGCAGTCTAAGCACCAATCAGCCCCCACAGCTTTAACCACTGTAGACTGCCCTTTATAGGTAAATGGGATGTCACGGTAATCTTTAATCGTATTTTTCGAACCACATTCAGGGCAGTGCATGATTTAACTCCTTAAACGAAACGATGAGAACATCATCAACAACCGTTAATTTCACATAGAGAGACACCTTGTCCAGATGGCAATGGTAAACATCCTGCCAGATGCGATGGTCATCGTAAGTTGTCATACTCTTATAAAACTCTTGAGGCGAAAGCTCACAGACAACGCGATACATATCAGCTAGGCCAAAATGCATCAGTTCAGCATCGCGGTGCGCTGATTTGGTTATCCTAACCATCCCCTTCCCAAGCAAGTTCCGTACCTTTTCCAAGCTACAATGCGGCGTTCGCTTCTCCATCTGCTCTCCTTAGCAATATAACCTAATAGGTTAATTTTATCGATTAATAAACCATCAATAACAATTTATTGGAGCTTAAAATTGACTCAAGGACAGCCGCACGTAACTGCGAAACCGATTCAGAGAAATTCGCGAGACTTACAGCGCTGCAAGCGCTTTTGGAATCTAGGGCACATTAAAAAGCGAGGGGAAAAGGCAAAGCAAAACGCACAGACCAAACTGGCTCTGTGCGTTTAGAAATAGAGAGGAAAAGGCTTAGCAGATTTCGAGCTGAACTTCGTGCTGCTCGATGATTTTCTGAATACTGGCCGGTGGCTGTTCATCGGTGAACAGGTAATCAATGAGATCCATGTTGCCTAGATTCACCATCGCATTACGACCAAATTTAGAGTGATCCGTAACTAAGATTACGCAGCGTGAGTTTTCGATGATAGCGCGCTTGGTGCGCACTTCATGGTAATCAAACTCCAGCAGTGAGCCATCCATATCAATACCGCTGATACCGAGAATGCCGTAATCCAAACGGAACTGAGAGATAAAATCTAGCGTAGCTTCACCCATGATGCCACCGTCACGGGTTCTCACTTCGCCACCCGCCAGTATCAACCGAAAATCTTCTTTGCCCATCAGCAAAGTAGCAACGTTGAGGTTATTGGTGACGACACGCAAATTACGATGATTTAGCAATGCATGCGCGACCGCTTCCGGCGTGGTGCCAATATCAATAAACAGCGTGGCACCGTCGGGGATCAGGCTGGCAACGTGCTGCGCAATACGCGCTTTTTCCGCCGACCACATGATTTTGCGATCGTGATAAGCCGCATTCACCGAGCTGGATGGCAGTGCTGCGCCACCGTGATGACGCTGAATTTTGTTTTGCTCCGCCAAGTCATTCAGATCGCGGCGAATCGTCTGCGGGCTCACCGCAAAGTGCTCGACCAATTCCTCCGTGCTCACATATCCTTGCTGGCGAACGAGATCGATTATCGCGTCATGGCGCTGTGTCTGCTTCACATCAATTCCCCTGAGTTACCGGATGTCCGGCGGTTAGACGTTGCTCTTACGCTGATGTCTTGCGCTGATGATGAGCATCCCAAAATGCCATCAACAATCCAATCACTAAGCCTGCAATATGCGCACCGTTTGCGACCGACATTCCAAACCATTCAAAATGTCCGGCCACCAGCCATAGCACTGAAAAAACCATCAGGCCACGTGGCATGTTAATACCCATTTGCGGAGCTCGTTCACCGCACCACCACACATAGCCCATCAATGCATACACGACGCCAGACAGGCCACCAAAATTAGAACCACTAAACAGTGACTGCGCCCAGCCGCTCATAAAGGCCGCAACTAACGCAATTTGCAACAGTTTGCCAGCACCTAAGCGTTTCTCAACCTGCCCGCCAAGATACCACCACCACATGAGATTAAAGATGATATGCACCGCAGAGAAATGCAGAAACGCATGGCTAACCCAGCGCCAAACCTGAAAGTATTGGCTTGAATCTGCGGGCCACGCCAGCCAGTTCATGACTGTCTCATCGCCCAATAGCAGCATTAACAAATAGACCACCACGCAGATTGCCGTGATCCCAACCGTTAAGGGGCCGGTCTGTCGGGTAAAGCTTTTCAGGTAGCTAAAGCTGCCATATTTCAAGCCGCTGTGCGTTGATCCCGCATGCCAGCTGGCTGCCTGATAACGCGGATGTAAAGGCTCTTGCAGAAAACGTGCAAGCTCTTGTTCAACCTGCGCCTGTTGGGCATCGTCGGCGAGCCACAGCACAACTTCGTCGTTGTGCACTTCTAGCTCTAAACGCACGCCCTGCGTCGCCATATAATCAATAAACGCCTGCGCCAGCCTTGGGTTAGGCAGGGAAATAATACGAACCATGAATACCTGCTTGTTAAAATGGGCACCATACTTGATGCCTAATAGGCGCTACAGGGATGAGCTCTCGACCTGCTGCGGATAAGCACGGGCCCATGCTTCAAATCCGCCATCGATGCTGTATACCTCTTCAAATCCTTGGTGCAGCAAATACTGTGCTGCGCCACGGCTGCTATTACCGTGATAGCACATCACCATCACCGGTGTATCGAATTCATTGTTTTGCATAAAGTTTTGCAACGTCTCATTGGTCAGATGAAATGCGCCTTCGGCATGCCCAGCGGCATAGCTCTGCGGATCGCGAATATCAACCAACGCGACACCCGATTGTTGTAACTTTTGCTGTGCCTGCTCAACTGAAATAACGACAAACTGTTCCATAACACCATTCCATTACTGTATTCAAATTGCCCGCATTGTAACGAACATGTTACTGACAAAAAACCGCATTAAGCATATGGAATTGTTGCTAAAACCGTGGAACACAACAACCTAAAGACCACCAAGAGATTGCGGTTTTTAGCCAGAAATGCAAGAACTAAACGAGCGATTCCGAAAATTCATGGTATTTATTCGCTCATTTTTCCCTTCTCTTGCCACGCAAACCAAGGCGAAATGCCATAGACTTAAGGGAATAGCATCACAGGAGGTCTTATGAAAAACCTAATTCGTGCTGTGCTCCCCGCCCTGTTACTTTCGCCATTGTCACTTTTTTGCAGTGCAAATGCCTATGCGCAGTCGGCCGTCATACAGCAGCAACAGCAAATGATCCAACAACAGCAACAAGGTTTCCAAAACCAAAACAACAGCTTCAATCAACAGCAGCTGCGTAATACGCAAACTCAAATCCAGCGAGATAACCAAGCGCAGCAGATACACCAGGTGAATGAAAACATGCGTCTGAATGCCGATCAGCAGTGGCAGAATAACAATCAGCAACGCATGCTCAATAATCAGAATCGCCAGCAACGTCAACAGCAGCTACAACTTAATCAGATGGATCAGCAGAAAAAAGTGAATAATCAAAGAATGCTGAACCAGCAGAATACCGTGGATCAGAATAGAAAAAATAACGGTGGGCAGTAGGTCGTATATATTGAATGACCCCCTCCCAACCTCCCCCTTAGCAGGGGGAGGAGCAGATCGAGATTCTTACAAACATCACCGAACGGCCCCCTCCCCTGCGAAGGGGAGGGCTGGGGTGGGGTCAGCTCTCCAATTTAAACGGATTCACGATCTGCAAAATCAGCACCAATCACATCAATTTTATCAGTACAGATGCAATCAACACCCCAATCCAGCAGCAATCGGGCGCGTTTCGGGTTATTCACCGTATACACCAGAATACGCAGCCCCGCAGCTTTGATATCCGCAACGCGTTCCGCCGTTAGCTCATTGTGATCGATATGCAATGAAACGCAGCCTAAGCGCGTGGTTAACGCCAACCACTCTTCATCCCATGTTTCAAGCAGCAAACCACGTGGCAATTCAGGAACAGCCTCTTGCGCCGCGGCCAATGACTCAACCGAAAAAGAGGAGAGCAAAGGCGGAACTGGGTGCGTTGCCCACAGCGTTTTTGCAGCCAACGCAACGACGCGGCCTGTTTCACGCTCAACGCCAGTCGTTGGTTTAATCTCAATATTCGCCGCTAGGCCAAATTCACGACAGCGATCGGCAACCTGAGAGAGCAGCGGCAAAGGTTCGTCGCGAAACGCGCGACCAAACCAGCCTCCGGCATCGAGACTCACCAATTTTTCCCAAGGCAAATCACCGGCGACGCCCCAACCGTTAGTGGTGCGTTCTAGATTATCATCGTGCAGCAAAAAAATTTGCCCATCGGCGCTGAGCTTGGCATCAAACTCAATCATTTTATGCCCATACTCCGCGCCAATATCAATGGCCGCTAAGGTGTTCTCTGGCGCCAATTTGCCACCACCGCGGTGGGCGATAATTTTTGGATAGGGCCAATATGTTGTCATCTTTTACTCCGCCATAAAGGCTTTACTTCTGGTTCACGGCTCGATGCGCAAACCGGTTGTTATATCGAAGAAATGCAGGTTTTCCTGTGGCAAAACCAATCGCAGCTCGCTTCCTGACTCAGGCAGGATTTGATGCGGCAAGCGCAGGATCACACCATGTTCACCCCACTGCCCGTGCGCTAGATTATCGGCGCCCAGCAGCTCCAGCGTCATTACCGTAAACGAGTTTCCAGCTTCTGCTTCAGCCGCACGACGCAGATGTTCAGGGCGAATACCAAGCGTCAGCGTTTGCCCTGCCAGCTTGCTCAGTGGGTGTTCAAAACACAGCTGCGGGCCATTGTTAACCTCGAACGTCAGTCCGTCGGCGCTAATCTGACCATCAAGCAGATTCATCGCAGGCGATCCCATAAAACCAGCGACAAAACGACTGGCCGGACGATGATAAATCTCGGTCGGCGTTCCTATCTGCTCAGCGACACCCTTGTTAAGCACAATCACGCGCTGGGCGAGCGTCATGGCCTCAACCTGATCATGCGTCACATACAGGCTGGTCGTTTTTAAGCGGCGGTGCAACTGTTGCAGCTCAAGACGCATCTGAACGCGCAGTTTTGCATCAAGATTGGATAACGGTTCGTCAAACAGGAATACCGCGGGCTCACGCACGATTGCGCGCCCCATCGCGACTCGCTGGCGTTGCCCGCCGGACAACTCGCTTGGCTTGCGGTTTAAGAGCGGCTCTAATTCAAGAATGGCCGCCACTTCTTCTACCTTGGTGCGAATGAGTTCTTTGCCCAAACCACGAATTTTCAGGCCATAGGCCATGTTATCAAATACGCTCATGTGCGGATAAAGCGCATAGTTTTGGAACACCATCGCCACGCCACGATCTTTAGGTTCTTTATGCGTCACGCGGTCGTCATCGATATAAATATCACCGCCGGTCGTTTCTTCAAGCCCAGCGACCATCCGCAACAGCGTCGATTTCCCACAGCCTGACGGGCCAACCATCACGATGAACTCACCGTCGGCGACATCCAAATCGATACCTTTGATTATCGCATTCTTGCCGTCATAGCTTTTGCTAACGGTCTGTAATTTTAAACGTGCCATTCAGTTATTTCTCGCTATCAACCAGACCACGGACGAACCAGCGCTGCATGCCCAATACCACCAACAGCGGAGGTAATAGCGTCATCAGCAATGCGGCCATCACAAGTTGCCACTGCGTTGCACTTTCTCCACTGGAGATAGCGCTTTTGATACCCGCAACCGCCGTTCCCATTGAGGGATCGCTGGTTATCAGCAGCGGCCAAAGATATTGATTCCACCCATAGATAAACGTAATGACAAACAGCGCCGCTAAATTCGTTTTAGAGAGAGGAAACAGTACATCGCGGAAAAAGCGCATCGGCCCAGCACCATCGATACGCGCAGCCTCTAGCAGCTCATGCGGTAGCGTCATAAAAAACTGTCGGAATAAAAACGTGGCGGTTGCCGAAGCCATCAGCGGCAGAGTTAATCCCGTGTAGCTATCCATCAGATTTAGGTTTGCCATCACTTCTACCGTAGGGAAAATCCTCACCTCGACCGGCAGCATTAAGGTTATGAATATCAACCAGAAGAACAGGTTACGCAATGGAAAACGGAAATAGACAATGGCAAATGCTGAAAGCATCGACACCGTAATTTTCCCCACCGTAATCACGAGCGCCATAATAAAGCTATTCATCAACTGAATGCCAAACGGCGCTCCAGCGCTGCCTACCCCCTGATGCCAAACCTGCGAAACGTTATGCCACAGTTGGGAGCCGGGGATCAGCGTCATCGGTACGTCGAACACCTGTTGCTTATCAAGCGTTGCGGCAACGAACGCCACATACAGAGGGAATAAAATCACCATCACGCCCAACACCAGCATAATGTGACAAAACACATCTAGGCCTTTGCGGTTCTCAATCATTGGTAACGTACCTTACGCTCAACGTAGCGGAATTGGATCAGGGTTAACGCAATGACCATCAGCATCAGAACCACCGACTGCGCAGCTGAGCTGGAAAGATCGAGCCCCGCAAATCCTTCACGGTAGATTTTATAAATCAGCGTCGTTGTGGATTGCCCTGGACCACCGCCGGTGGCTGCATCAATAACCGGAAAGGTGTCGAAGAAGGCGTAAACCAGATTAACCACCAGCAAGAAGAAACTCACCGGAGAAATCAGCGGCAACACAATATGAAAGAATCGACGAATCGGCCCCGCACCGTCGATGGCGGCAGCTTCAAGCAAAGACTTAGGAACAGACTGTAATGCGGCGAGGAAAAACAAGAAGTTATAGCTCACCTGTTTCCATACCGAGGCCAGCACCACCAAAAACATGGCCTGACCGCTGTTTTGTGCATGGTTCCAGTTATAGCCCATCGCGCCAAGAAAATGCGATACCAACCCCAGCCCCGGATTAAACAAAAACATCCACAGCACGGCAGCGATAGTGGGCGCAACCGCGTAAGGCAAGATAAACAAGGTTTGATAAATGCGGCGGCCACGCAAAACATGATTCACCAGCGCGGCAAAAAATAGCGACAGCACCAAGCCAAAAAACGTGACCAAGCCACTAAACCATAACGTGGTACGAAACGCGCCCAAATAGTAGGGATCGTGCCAAAGCGAAACAAAGTTTTGCCAACCGACAAACTCACTGGAGAGACCGAAAGGATCAAGGCTTTGTACCGAATACCACAGCGCTTCACCCGCAGGCCACAGGAAGAAAATCGCGGTGATTAAAAGCTGTGGAGCCACCAGCGCATAGGGCAACCAGCTGCATTTAAACGTGGGAGTTAGGGAACTCATAACACCTCAAAATTTGCTACCAGATACAGACACCAGCCAATCGCCCCATCTTTAAGGCGATTGGCAAGGTAGAACAAAAACTACTTCAGCTACTTCGCCGATTTTTCAAAGCGCTCTAACAGCTGGTTGCCGCGTAATACCGCTTCATCTAATGCCTGTTGTGGCGTTTTCTTACCGGTCCAAACGCCCTCAAGCTCTTCATCAACCACGGTACGAATTTGCGGCATATTGCCTAAACGAACGCCCTTGGTGAACGCCAACGGTGGCTTGTTCAGCATTTGTCGCGTAGCAACATCTGCGCCCGGATTTTTATCGTAGAAGCCCTGCTGTTTAGTCAGCTCATAGGCCGCCGTCGTGATCGGCAGATAGCCGGTTTTTTGATGCCATTCGGCGGCAATCTCTGGCTTGGCTAAGAATTGGAAGAACTCCGCTACGCCTTTGTAAGTCTCAGGCTTTTTGCCGTTCATCACCCACAGGCTAGCACCGCCGATAATGGCATTTTGCGGTGCATCTTTTGCGTCGGCATCGTAGGGCATAAAGGCCACGCCATAGTTAAATTTGGCATACTGCTTAATGTTGGCAAGCGAGCCGGAAGAACCGGTCATCATCGCGCAGTCACCGTTATAGAATTTCGCCGTTGGCTCATCTTTACGGCCAAAATAGCTGAAATCGCCTTTTTTGAGCATGTCTGACAGCAGTTGAATATGCTTCACCTGCAGCGGCTTATTAAACTCTAAACGCGCCGATGGACCACCAAAGCCGTTGTTTTCAGTGGCAAAAGGAACGCCGTTCCACGCGCTAAAGTTTTCCAGTTGTACCCAGCCCTGCCAGCCAGACGCATATCCGCAGCTCATACCGCTCGCACGTAGCTTCGCCGCATCCTCTGCCAGTGCCTGCCATGTTTTGGGTGGCTCATCCGGATTTAAGCCCGCCTTTTTAAAAGCGTCTTTGTTGTAGTAGAGAACCGGCGTTGAACTGTTGAACGGCTGAGAAAGAAGTTGCCCAGAAGTATTATCGGCGTAGTAGCCTGCGACGGTTGGAACAAACTGGGATTCATCGAACGGAATACCCGCATCTTTAAATACCTGATAAACCGGCTTAATCGCCTGTTTAGCCTGCATCATGGTGGCCGTGCCGACTTCATAAACCTGCAAGATTGCCGGCGCTTTACCCGCACGGAAAGCCGCAATACCCGCCGCTAGGCTTTGCTCATAGTCGCCTTTGTAAACCGGCACCACTTTGTATTCATTTTGAGATTGGTTAAAGCGCTGAGCAAGGCTATCGACTTCAGTACCGAGCTCCGCTTCCATCGAATGCCAGAAGGGAATTTCAGTGACCGCCCACGCTGGAGCGCTGAGGCAAAACGTGACCGCTAAACTACAAATGCTGCGCTTTATTATCTTATTCATCATGCTAAATCCCCGTCGAATGAGTGTTATCACCGTAAAAGTTGAGTGATAAAGAACGTCTTATTTTCGGGATGTACCATGACATGCGCGTATGACAGAAAAATAACCGATAGGTGAAGGAAATATGACGGAGGGATGACGGTGACGAGGAAAAATCAGCCATCCTCAAATAAACGAAGATGGCTGAGAATTCTACCCGCCCAAATACGCGCTACGTACGGCGCTGTTTGCTAACAGTGCTGAACCGCTGTCTTCCAGCACCACGTGGCCGTTTTCAAGCACATAGCCACGGTCGGCCAGCTTGAGCGCCTGATTGGCATTTTGTTCGACCAGAAATATGGTCATGCCCTCTTCGCGCAGCTGTTGAATGGTATCGAAAATTTGCAGAATGATGATGGGCGCTAGGCCTAGCGACGGCTCATCGAGCAGCAACAGCTTAGGCTGACTCATCAAGGCACGCCCGATTGCCAGCATCTGTTGTTCACCGCCGGACATGGTGCCTGCGCGCTGTATACGACGTTCATGCAAGCGAGGGAACAGATCATAAACTCGAGCAATACGTTCTTGATACTGGTGACGATCGGCAAAGAAGCCACCCATCGCCAAGTTCTCTTCAACCGTCATACGCGAGAATACCCGACGCCCCTCCGGCACAATCGCTATTGCCTCGCGCATAATACGGGCCGTCTGCCAGTCGGTGATGTCTTGTCCAAGAAAATTGATGCGCCCCGAAGTCGCTCGCGGCTCACCGCATAACGTACCCAACAGCGTCGTTTTTCCTGCACCGTTTGCGCCGATAAGCGTTACGATTTCACCCTTCTGGATCTGAATACTGACGTTGTGCAGCGCCTGAATTTTTCCGTAATGAGCCGAGACATTGTCTAAAGTCAGCATAGTTACGCCTCTCCCAAATAAGCACGGATGACATCCGGATTATTGCGCACTTCTTCAGGAGAACCTTGTGCCAGCGGGGTTCCCTGATTCACCACGTAAATTCTGTCTGAAATATCCATCACCAATTTCATATCATGCTCAATCAACAGCACGGAGACCTGATGATGATTGCGTAAATCGGCGATCAGCTCGTTAAGCTCTTCGGTTTCTTTTGGGTTAAGCCCTGCGGCCGGTTCATCCAGCATCAGCAATTCAGGACGCGTCACCATACAGCGGGCTATCTCTAGTCGGCGCTGCTGACCATAGGCTAAATTCCCCGCCTGACGGTTTGAGAACTCCAGCAATCCCACGCGATCTAACCATACGGCGGCACGCTCTAGCGCATCGGCTTCAGCGCGGCGAAACGTTGGCGTTTTTAGCAGGCCCGCGAACACCCCGCTTTTCAGATGCTGATGCTGTGCAACCAGCAGGTTTTCAACCACCGTCATCTCTTTGAACAAGCGGACATGCTGGAACGTGCGTACCACGCCCATTCGTGCAATTTGCTGCCCAGCCAACCCAGCAAGCTCACGGTCGCGCAGTTTAATCGAGCCGCTGCTCGGGCGATAAAAACCGGTTAAGCAGTTAAATACCGTGGTTTTTCCCGCTCCGTTCGGCCCAATAAGAGAGACGATTTCCCCCTCATTAAGCATCAGCGCAACGTTATTCACCGCCAGCAATCCGCCAAAGCGCATGCATAAATTATTCACTAGCAACAGAGGTTTTGCGCTCATGCTTGGCCTCCTTTGCGTGGGGCGAATTTCAGCTGTGGACGTTTCATTGGCAGTAATCCTTGCGGCCGCCAAATCATCATCAGCACCATCAGCGCACCGAGCAACAGCATGCTGTATTCATTTAAATCACGCATCAGTTCACGAGACACCACCAAGATCACCGCAGCCAGAATCACCGCAAACTGCGATCCCATCCCGCCTAATACCACAATCGCCAGCACAAAGGCCGACTCCACGAAGGTGAACGATTCAGGGCTAACAAACCCCTGCCGCGCCGCAAATAAGGTTCCCGCAAAACCAGCAAACGCCGCGCTGATAGTAAACGCCGTAAGCTTGATCCGCGTTGGGCTCAGGCCTAATGAACGACAGGCAATTTCATCTTCACGCAGCGCTTCCCACGCTCGCCCAAGCGGCATTCGCAGCAGTCGGTTGATCACAAACAACGTGATGACCACCAGCAGCAATGCCACGAGATACAAGAAGATAATGCGATCGCTTGGATCATATTTCAGGCCAAAGAATTCATGGAATGACCCCCAGCCACCGTCGCGCACGCTACGGTTAAATTCCAGCCCGAAGAAAGTCGGTTTTGGGATCTGGCTGATGCCGTTTGGGCCACCGGTAATCTCCGTGTTGTTAAGCAGCAAAATACGTACAATTTCGCCGAAGCCTAACGTAACAATCGCTAAATAGTCGCCGCGCAGCCGCAATACAGGAAATCCCAGCAGCAGGCCAAAGGCCGCGGCAACGATCCCAGCAATTGGCAGGCTTTCCCAAAATCCAATGCCATAATAGTGATTGAGCAGCGCGTAGGTATAAGCGCCGATGGCATAAAAGCCACCGTACCCTAACACCAGCAAGCCAGACAGCCCGACCACGACATTCAGACCCAGCCCCAACATGACGTAGATAAGCGTCAGCGTGGCAATATCCACGGTGCCACGTGATACCACGAACGGCCAAACCACCGCAGCGATGAGGATCAGCGCCAATACCAGTTTTTGCTTTGGCGTAGAGCCATCCAAGCTTGGCAACACTAAAGAAGGGCCAGAAACTTTCTTGAGGCCTTGTTGGATCATCGGGCGCATCAATTGGAAGAAAAAGACCACCACGCAGCCTGCACCAATCCATTCCCAGCGCACAGAATCCGCCAGATTAACCACCAAATGGGTGCCATCTAGGCCAAGCTGAACGCCCATAATAAATGACGCTAGAACAAACATCGTGACGGTGGAAATAATCGCGTTAACCAGATTGAGCTGTTTCATACTTTCTCAACCTCCGGGCGCCCCAAGATGCCGGTAGGCATCACCAGCAGCACCACAATCAGCAAGGCAAAAGACACTACGTCTTTATATTCCGTACTCAGATACGCCGAGGTTAGCGCTTCCGCCACGCCTAAAATCAGGCCGCCAATCATCGCGCCAGGAATACTGCCAATGCCTCCCAACACCGCCGCAGTAAAGGCTTTCATGCCCGCCATAAACCCAATATATGGGTTAATAACGCCGTAAAATTGCCCCAGCAATACGCCAGCCACAGCCGCCATAGCGGCGCCAATCACAAAGGTCAGAGAGATAACGCGATCGGTGCTGATGCCCAACAGGCTCGCCATTTTGAGATCTTCGGCGCAGGCTCGGCAGGCACGCCCCATACGGGAATAACGAATGAATAACGTCAGCGCCAGCATGGCGAGGAACGTCACTATCCAGATAATGATTTGCATGGTGGAAATGCTGGCGGCAAAGCCGTTGCTTTCCCCTAGCGTCCATTGGCCAGTCACCAAGCGCGGCAGCGCCAGATCGCGCGAACCCTGCGTAAGGCTGACATAGTTTTGTAAGAAGATGGACATCCCAATCGCGGAGATCAGCGCAATGAGGCGTTTTGACGAGCGAACGGGCTTATAAGCCACGCGCTCAATGCTCCAGCCATAGGCACTGGTGATGACGACCGCCACAATGAATGCCGCGCCAATCAATAACCAACTGGCATCAATGCCGAGCATCATCAGCGCTGCAATCACAATAAAGGAGACATAGCTGCCGATCATATAAACCTCGCCATGCGCGAAGTTGATCATGCCGATAATGCCGTAAACCATAGTGTAACCAATGGCGATCAGCGCATAGGTGCTCCCCAGCGTTACGCCGTTGAACATCTGCTGAATGAAATAAAGGAACTGTTCTGACATACCCTATCCTTATAATGCAAGGGGGTGGCATCGATGTTCTACGCCTCTTCTTCGCAGGGAAGAGTTGGGGTTTAACAGGTAACGACTTCTGGTAACTGCTTCTAGTAATTTAGTTCAGCTATCTTCTTTCTCCCCTCCCCGCCGCCGCTTTGCCGGAACAAAACACCGTTCGGCTCCCTCCCCTGACAAGGGGAGGGTTGGGGTGGGGTTAGCGATCAGAACTTACTTCACCGCGGTGGATGAACCATCAGCGTGCCATTCAAAGATGCCGAACTCGAAGCCTTTCAGGTCGCCTTTGTCATCCCAGCTCAATGGTCCCATCACGGTATCAACCGGTTGAGCTTTGAGATTTTTGATGATGTCAGCAGGCTCTTCGCTTTTGCTGCGCTCCATGCCGGTAGTCAGCGATTGCAGCGCGGCATAGGTGGTCCACACAAACGGGCCAGTTGGGTCCAGTTTTTTGGCTTTCAGCGAGTCCACAATAGCTTTGTTAGCCGGAACCTGATCGTAGCGCTGTGGCAGAGTGACCAGCATGCCTTCGGAAGCATCCCCCGCGATGTTAGACAGCGAAGAGTTACCCACGCCCTCTGGCCCCATAAACTTAGCCTTCAGGCCTGCTTGCTTAGCCTGACGCAAAATCTGCCCCATCTCTGGGTAATAGCCACCGAAGTAAACAAAATCGACGTTCTCTTTCTTCAGTTTTGCCACTAGCGTGGAGAAATCTTTGTCACCTGCCGTCACACCTTCAAACAGCACGGGCTTCACATTGGATTTTTCCAACGCATCTTTAACCGAACGAGCCAGACCTTCACCATATTGCTGTTTGTCATGCACTACGGCGATACGCTGCGGTTTAATGGTGTTGAGAATATATTTCGCCGCCGTTGGCCCCTGATCGGAATCCAGCCCGGTAGTACGCATAATCAGCTTATAGCCGCGAGTGGTGAGATCGGCATTGGTCGCAGCTGGGGTTATCATCAACACGCCTTCATCTTCATAGATATCCGAAGCGGGCTGAGTGGAAGAAGAACACAGATGGCCGATAACATAGCGAATGCCATCGTTAATCACCTTGTTTGCCACCGCTACCGCTTGTTTTGGATCGCAGGCATCGTCATATTCCACACCGACCAATTTGTCGCCGTTCACGCCGCCTTTGGCGTTGATATCAGCAATCGCCTGCTTAGCACCGGTAAATTCCATATCGCCATATTGCGCCACTGGGCCAGACATCGCGCCCACGATGGCAATTTTGATGTCCTTCGCCATCACGCTGCTGCTCATCGCTAACGCCATACAACCCGCCAGAAAAACCTTACCCTTATTAATACTCATCCGCTCATCCCCGCCTGTTGTTATGTTTGTTGTGTTTGCTTTGATGTGTTATCACGCAACATATTATTAACATTAAACACTTTTATGCATAAGAAATAATGAATTATGTGATTTCACAGCAATATTTTCTAATAAGACTTTATTTTTCATATCATTAAACAGGAGAATTATTCTGCAAATCAAATCAGAAGACTAGAAACAAGCGGTGTAAACAGCACAAAAACCGGAGTGTTAAGGCGATATTTATCACTAGGTAAGCACGTTCATCTGTTAAACAATTCATTTACTAATTTTTTACTCTGAAAATAGCAGATCGATAAAAATAATCCGCTCAGATTTTGTACACCAAAAGTTACACCGCCAATGGATGCAGATCACTTACAATGCTTATCAATTATTCTCGGCAGAAGATAAAACATGAAACTCACCATTGAACGCTTAGTAGAATTAAATTCAGACGACATCCGTGACTTGGGAAAAGTGTGGCCAGAACAGCAGCCAGAAGCATGGCAAGCTTGGCTCGAAGCGGGAAATGCCCTCTTCGCCGCCCGTTTCAATGACCGTCTATTGGGTGCCGTAAAGGTATTTGCCGATAAAACCAAAGGTTTCGCCACGCTGCACGACCTGCGCGTACGTGAAGTGACGCGCCGCCGCGGCGTAGGTTTATATCTGATTGAAGATACTCTGCGTCAGTTGCCCGATATCAACGTCTGGCAATTGGCTGCAAGCGAGGTCCCAAGCGAGAACCGCGAAGAGATGGATGCTTTCATGAAGGCGTGTGGGTTTAACTTCTGTGAGCTGAGCAGCGGTGAACAGGGTTGGCAGAGTTAGGATGAAGATAATAAACAAAAAAGGCGATGCCAAGCATCGCCTTTTGTCGGACTGTCGTGCGTTTAAAGCTTAGGCTTCAATTGCTGCACGCAGTTTTTTCATTGCGTTCTTTTCAAGCTGACGCACACGTTCTGCAGACACACCGTATTGATCGGCCAGTTCTTGCAGCGTTGCTTTGTTGTCGTCGTCTAACCAGCGGGCACGGATAATGTGCTGGCTACGCTCATCCAAGCCTTCCATCGCCAAGCTCAGTTTGTCGGCGGCGTGGCTATCCCAGTTGTCATCTTCGATATCGTTGGCGAAATCAGAAGATTTATCCTGTAAGAACAGCACTGGCGCAGCAGGTGAGCTGTCATCGTCATCGTTAGACATGTCAAAAGCCATGTCCTGCGCGGCCATACGCGATTCCATTTCCAGCACGTCTTTTTCAGACACGCCCAGCTCGCGAGCAACCAGTTCCACTTCGTCCTGATTGAACCAGCCTAAACGCTGCTTGGTTTTACGCAGGTTGAAGAACAGCTTACGCTGGGCTTTGGTGGTCGCAACCTTCACGATGCGCCAGTTACGCAGCACATACTCGTGAATTTCAGCTTTGATCCAGTGAACCGCAAAGGACACCAGTCGTACGCCCATTTCTGGGTTAAAACGACGCACAGCTTTCATCAGGCCGATGTTACCTTCCTGAATCAGGTCTGCCTGCGGCAACCCGTAGCCGGCATAGTTACGGGCAACATGAACAACAAAGCGCAGGTGCGACAGAATCAGCTGTTTTGCTGCATCCAGGTCACCCTCGTAATGCAGTCGTTCACCCAGTTCTTTCTCTTCCTCTGCTGTCAGCATCGGATAGGTGTTGGCCGCACGAACGTAAGCTTCCAAGCTACCTTGAGGAACTAAGGTTAAAGTTTGCATCTCTTTGGTCATTCAAACCCTCTCAATATTCAATCCAGCCGTACTAGTAACGCCGTAGCAATTCTAACGATATAACAGCGCGGACACTAACACGATTCTGCAAAATTTGACCGTGAGTTACCCCACAAGTTCAATGTTGCGTGCATAAATTTAGCACAATTCTACAACAAATATGAACTCATTGGGAACGTGATGGGGGGAGTATAGGATGGAGAACCGGTATCGGGTTTAACCAGAATGGCTCTTCCCCCGTCAGCAACTCAACGAGGGAAGAGTATAACACTATTTCACTATTGTGGTGTAAATCGGCGTAAATGTTGGACGGTGGCCAGCCACGCGGCAATCCAGCCAATCATGGCGGAAACCAGCACCAACAACAGGCACTCGTCCCAACCTAAACCGTGCAGCACAAATGTGGTGCCAAATACCGAGGCGACTTTGGCAACCGCGGAGCCCAGTTGCCAGACCATCGCCTGAGACAAAATCAGCGATAGAATTGCACCACTAAAGCCTAACAGCGCACCGCCATTAAGGAAGGGCCGGAGAATAAATCCGTCGGTCGCCCCAATCAGCTTCATCACATTGATGGTGTCGCGACGGCTGAATATGCTCAGACGCACGCTGTTACCAATCACCAAGAACACGGCCACAATCATCAAAATACCGATCATCGCCGCGACCTGCCCGACCAGCCCCGTTAGCGCAGCCAAACGCGCAAACCAACTGTCGTCCATGCGAACTTCATCAACCCCTTTCACGGCCGCCACGCGATCGCGCAGGGTGTTGAGAGTATCGCTGCTTTCAAAATTCATTTTTGGCGTAATGATAGCTACGGCAGGAAGCGGGTTTTCTTCCAGCATATCAAGCGCGCCGCCAAAGCCGGACCAGTTGCGGAATTCGCCCAGCGCTTCTTCTCGCGAGAGGTAGTTAACTTTATCCACGCCCTCTTCGCCTTTCAGCACCGTCATCACTTGTTCGGCAGCGTCGTCATCGAGCGCTTTATCCAGATAAACCGTCAGCTGCGGCGTTGGATACCACTGTGAAGCCGCTTCGCTGACGTTTTTGTAGACCAGATAACACACGCTGGGCAGCGTCAGTGAAATAGCAATGACCATCACCGTAAGCAGGGTCGCCAACGGCTGGCGCATCATATCAGCCAGCGTGTTAACCCATGCATAGCGCCACTGTTCACGCCAACCGCCACGCAGCGCCTTGGCTTTGTCCGGCATTTTCGCGCGCGAGGCCGAACGATTTGGAGCCTTAGCCATGCGAAATACCTCCGTCCATACGTCCCTGACTGAGCGTCAACATACGGTAGCGACGGCGCGCAATCAGCCCCATGTCATGGGTTGCCATCAGCACCGTAACGCCCACTCGGTTGAACTCTTCGAACAGGCGCAAAATACCTTCTGACAGAGCCTCATCCAAGTTACCGGTTGGCTCATCCGCTAACAGCACGGCAGGCTTGTTAACCACCGCACGGGCGATCCCAACGCGCTGCTGTTCCCCGCCGGAAAGCTGGATCGGGAAGTTTTTGGCTTTGTCCAATAACCCCACTTTATCCAGCGCAGCAGAGACACGGCGGCGAATATCTTCGCTGCTGGCACCTGAAATAATCAGCGGCATCGACACGTTGTCGTACACCGTTCGATCCATCAACAGATGATGGTCTTGGAAAATCATGCCAATCTGGCGACGCAGAAACGGAACTTCTGAGTTCCGTAAGCGGCTGATGTCATGACCACCAAAAAGAATATGTCCTGCGCTCGGGCGCTCAATGCCACATATCAGTTTAAGCAGGGTACTTTTCCCTGCGCCTGAGTGACCGGTGAGAAACGCCATCTCGCCCTGACGTAGATGGAAATCTACGCCTTGCAGAGCCTGACGCCCGCCCAGATACGCTTTACTGACCTGTTCGAAGCGAATCATCCGTATTAATCCTCACGGGCAAAAAGTGCCTCAATAAAATCGTCGGCCTTGAATGGCCGTAAATCTTCGATACCTTCACCAACCCCGATATAACGGATTGGAATGCCAAACTGATCGGCCACGGCGAAGATCACCCCGCCTTTAGCGGTGCCATCCAGCTTGGTTAACGTAATACCGGTCAAGCCAACCGCTTCGTTAAACAGTTTTGCCTGACTCACCGCGTTTTGTCCGGTGCTCGCATCAATCGTCAGCATAACCTCATGCGGCGCATCTTCGTCTAACTTTTTCATTACACGAACGATTTTCTTTAACTCTTCCATCAAGTGCGACTTGTTCTGCAAGCGTCCTGCGGTATCTGCCAGCAACACATCGATATTACGTGCTTTAGCGGCTTGAATCGCATCAAAGATGACGGAAGCAGAATCAGCACCGGTATGCTGTGCAACCACGGGAATATTGTTTCGCTCACCCCAGACCTGCAACTGTTCAACCGCCGCCGCACGGAAGGTATCGCCCGCCGCGAGCATTACCGATTTGCCTTCGGCTTGGAACTGGCGAGCCAGCTTACCAATCGTGGTGGTTTTACCCACGCCGTTAACGCCAACCATCAAGATAACAAACGGCGTATGACCACTGACGTCTAGCGGTTTATCGACGGTGCTTAAAATCTCACCCATCTCTTCTTTCAGTTTGCCATACAGCGACTCAGCATCTTTGAGCTCTTTGCGGCTAGCGTGTTCCGTCAGAGATTTGATAATTTTGTTGGTGGTTTCAACGCCCACGTCGGCAATCAGTAGCTGCTCTTCCAGCTCTTCAAACAGATCGTCGTCGATTTTCTTACCACGGAACAAGCCGAAAAATCCGGAACCCAGATTTTGCTTGGTTTTCAGCAGACTGCGTTTGAGGCGAGCAAAGAAACCTTCTTTCGTTGGGCGTTCCTGCTCATGTTGAACAACCGCCACGGCTTCTGGCTCTGCTTCAACCTGAGATTCATCCTCATCGATGTCATCAATGTCTGTTTCGTCAGTATCTGTTTCATCAACGACGTCGGTATCCAGATCGACAACTTCTTCCGAGCGCGCAATCTCAGCGATTACGTCGATGGCTTCAGGCTCAGGCTCGGAAACGGATTCCCCCACCACTGGCTCATGTTTAATCGCATCATCTTCAGCGATTTCCTGCTCAACCAGCTCTTCGATGTACGGCTCATCAATTACCGGCTCTTGATGAACATGCGGATGTGCTGCTTCAGTCAGCGTAATCACTTGTTCGGCAAACACTTCCGCATCATGTTCGAGATGCTCACCGCCGTGGTGATTATCGTGCTTGTTCACCAGTGGTTCACTGGCATGAATAATATTTTCAGCGGTTGTCTGAGCGGAAACTGGCGTGTGCTCAGGTTCGATCTGTTCCGGTTCAGCGATAGCTTCCAGCGCAGGTGCTTCTTCGTGATGCGCCTGAGTAAGCTCTACAATTTGCTCAGCAAAAACTTCGGCACCTTGCGCATCGGGACGATGCTCGTGGCTTGATGCTAAATGCTCCGTCGTTTCAACCAGTTCATCAGCTAATACTTTAGCTGGCGCTTCTCGCTGGGCATGCTGCTCCGCCAACGGCAGATTTTCAGCGGCATGCTCTGGTGCAACGGTGGCATCCCATTCGCCGGGAGTTTCCACTGAAGCCGCATAGTCAGATTCACGCTCAGGCAGTTTGTCATCCAGCGATTCTGGCGTAGTTGTCTGCTCTGATGGCGCATCAGCTTGATGTTGTTCTGTTTCTTCTACCACTGGTGGTGTTTGTTGTTCGTCTTCTTGCGCCTTTTCCGGCTGCTCTTCCTGACGACCAAACCCTAACCAGGAGAAAAAACCACGTTTTTTATCTTTTGCCATAGTGCGACGACTCTCCCGCCTGAAATTCAAAATTGTTGATAAACTGCAATTGAACAAGTTTATCACTTAACCCCTTATCGCAACATGCATGCCGATGGGTTTCAAGTGGCATTTCCATCAATAAACGGTTACCTTGCACGGCAACAATGAAGATTGGCCTGTAATGGCACCGTCTAATACTGCAACCCAAACAAAAAATACCGCATTCATGGCAAAAAAACCTGCATCCCAATCCAGCGGACAAATCCGCATCATTGGCGGCCTATGGCGTGGCCGAAAACTTCCTGTGCCAGACAGCCCCGGCCTGCGCCCCACCACGGATCGCGTGCGTGAAACGCTGTTTAACTGGCTGGCTCCCGAGCTGAATGGCGCTCGCTGTCTCGATTGTTTTGCCGGCAGCGGTGCTTTGGGCTTTGAAGCCGTTTCTCGCTATGCCGAGCACGCTACGCTGCTTGAAGCCGACCGCACGGTGGCTGCGCAGCTCAAAAAAAATGTCGCGCTGATTGGTACCGACAAAATCACGGTGCAAAACACCGATGCGCTAAAATGGTTATCACAGCCGGGTACGCCCTATCAGGTGGTTTTTCTCGATCCTCCCTTTAGAAAAGGGCTGTTGGAAGAAACGATTACGCTGTTAGAAGCGCATGGTTGGCTCGCGGATGAAGCCTTTATTTACGTTGAGGCCGAAGCGGAAAGTGCTGCGGCTGACGTCCCTGCAAACTGGACATTGCATCGCGAAAAAGTGGCGGGTCAGGTCGCTTATCGTTTATATACGCGCAGCGCGTCATAATTCGAGGAAATCACAATGGGAATTAATATTGGCCGCTTGCTCATGCTGTGCGTATGGGGATTTATGCTGGTTAACATCATCCATCCTTACACCCGCCCGCTGAATATTTTTATGAACGTAGCGCTGGTGTTTATGGTGTTGATGCATGGCTTGCAGGTCACGATGCTGAAAACTACGTTAACCAAAGACCAACCTAAGATCGGCAAATGGCAGGAAGTCCGTATTTTCCTGTTTGGCGTTTTTGAGCTGCTGGCTTGGCAGAAAAAGAATACTCCGCCGAAGAAATAACGACTGGCTGAATAATCCTCCCCAACAGGGGAGGTTTTGGCTATTGCGCCTGTTGTTCAAAACTCACAAAGCGCGTGCCCTGCGTGCTGAGTGTACCGCGCGAACCTTTATCTATCTGATGATAGGTTTTTTCCGGCACAACAAATTTCAGCTCACTCCCCCCCATTATTGGCTGGAAATAAACCTCATAACGCATATCTTCCCCCGCTATCACTTCACGCTGGCGTGAACGTCGGTTAGGCGCAGGAAATTCGCGCTTAGCGCTCACTTCAACCTGTTGAGTGCTCAGAGGTGCGGCATCGTTGATAGCATTTTGACGGCGTTGCTGCATGAAACGTTGAGCCGCAAATACCACAATAACAGCGACGATCACGACAAATATC
Organism: Hafnia sp.; assembly: GCF_036648275.1. NCBI lineage: Bacteria > Pseudomonadati > Pseudomonadota > Gammaproteobacteria > Enterobacterales > Hafniaceae > Hafnia > Hafnia sp. The sequence continues at coordinate 126,048 of NZ_JAVXIQ010000003.1, forward strand.
AGCGGTGGTTTACTCATGGTTTTTTGCCGGAAAGATAAGGGAAGACGGTGACATTATCGCCTAAATCAGAGATTCGTGCGCTGCCGCGTTCGGTGACGGCATCAATGCGAATAACGGCCTGAATAGGAATATAGCTGCGCTCTACGCCAGAGAATTCGTTCTTCAACCTCTCCTCTGAGGGATCGACCAACACGGCGCTTTGGGTATCAAAAACAAAATCGGCGATTTCGAGAAAACCAAACAAATTGCTTTGTACAATTTCACGCACATAAAGCTGATAGTTTTTACCGTTGTTCATAAACTGAATTCGGTACAAAGGCGCTTGACCAGACATGACGTTCCTCATCACTGCCAATGGGCAATTTCAAATTCAATAACTTTATGGCGGCCACAACGCCTGCTCAGCAGCATATGCGCTATGGATACAGCGGGTTAACATAACATGAAGTTGTTTACACTTCATCCGCACCGATAGCAGGTAAAGTGATTGTCGTCGCCCGCGGTGATCCCCTACACTCAGAAGATAAGTGACTATCTATTTATTCTTATTCTTGATGTGACGTCAGCATCATAAGAATCAGAAAATTAACCTGCTAATTAAAAAAAGGATAAATGATGAGTTGGGCTTTTCTTGCAGTCTTATTTTCTGGTTGGCTATTTGTTGATGCCAGCTATCGTGGCCCGCGCTGGCAACGTTGGGTCTTCAAACCCGTCACCCTACTGTTACTGCTTTTGCTGGCATGGAGTGCGCCCAATATTCAGGCCAGCGGCTATCTGATTCTACTTGGCCTGCTCGCCACACTTGCCGCCGATGCGCTGTTATTGCTGCCACGCGAGCGAGTGCTGTACGCCATTGGCGCGTTTTTCTTATCACATCTTCTGTACACCATCAGCTTCGCCAGTGCCTTAACGGTCTCGTTCTATCTGCCTATGTTGGCGGTATTAATCGTTATCGGGATTGCTTTGATAGCCACCATTTGGACGCGTTTAGACGATATGCGCTGGCCGGTTGTGACCTATATCGCGATGACGCTATTGATGGTGTGGATGGCGGGCGATCAATACTTTGCTCGCGGTACTGATTATGGTTTCTCACTGTTGGTGGGGGCATCGCTGTTGCTGCTGTCGAACGTGGTATGGCTGGTCAATAGCTATCGCTTCACTTTCCGCGCTGCCGACGCCATTATTGCCGCCAGCTATTTTGCCGGTCATTTCTTGATTGTGCGTTCGTTGTATTTGTAGGATCCGCTGATAATCCTCAGATAGATATAGAAACGGGGCAATTCGCCCCGTTCGCCTATTGATCACGCTAGAAACTAGATTTTTGCCGCCGCGAGATATTTCGCCATCTCATCTGCTGGCACCATGCCCCCACCCGTTGCCCATACCAAGTGAGTCGCATTTTGCATTTTCTGTGTGTCTAATCCGTGGCTCTGTAGATATTGAGCATCCCCACAGACTCGTGCTGCTCCCGGCATTCCCGCCAGCGCCGAAGGTTCTAGCTGAATACCTTGCTGCTGATTTAAAAGTCCCAACAGGTTATACATTTCCTGATCGCTTAAGGTATATAAACCATCAAGCAGGCGCTCCATCGCTCGCCCAACAAAGCCGGATGCACGGCCAACGGCTAAACCATCGGCGGCGGTGATGTTGTCGATCCCAATATCCTGAACTGAAATTTCATCATGCAGACCCGTATGAACTCCCAGAAGCATACACGGTGAATGTGTGGGCTCCGCAAAGAAGCAATGCACGTTGTCGCCAAAGGCTAATTTCAGGCCAAATGCGACTCCGCCAGGGCCACCACCTACGCCGCACGGCAGATAAACAAACAACGGATGTTCAGCATCTACGTGAATATTCATTTGGCTAAACTGTTGGCGTAAACGCCCACCGGCAACGGCATAACCTAAAAATAGCGTGCGTGAATTTTCATCATCAATAAAGAAACAATGAGGATCTGATTCCGCCTCTTTGCGTCCTTGAGCAACGGCCACGCCATAATCCTGCGCATACTCCACCACATTCACGCCGTGCTCACGCAGTTTTTGCTTTTTCCACGCCCGCGCATCAGCCGACATATGCACACTAACGCTGAAGCCAAGTTTGGCGCTCATAATGCCGATCGACATACCTAAATTACCGGTAGAGCCTACCGCAATGCTGTATTGGCTAAAGAATTGGCGAAACTTATCAGAGTACAGCACGCTGTAGTCATCTTCTTCTGACAGCATTCCCGCTTCAATGGCCAGTTTTTCAGCATGAGTAAGCACTTCGTAAATCCCGCCACGCGCTTTGATCGACCCAGAGATAGGCAAATGACTGTCTTTTTTCAGCATCAGCTGACCAGCAATTTTTTGCTGATAGCGCTGTTCCAGCGCAGCCTGCATCTCAGGAATCGCAACAACTTCAGACTCAATAATACCGTGCGTTTTTTGCGTTTCTGGGAACGCTAAGCAAAGGTAAGGGGCAAATCGCTGAAGGCGCGCCTCCGCCTGCGTAACGTCATCCTGCGTTAAACCAACGTAAGGAAGCCCCTCCGCCAACGTGGTGGTATTTGGGTTGAACCACGTAACTTCATCTAAGCTAATCAGCTGTTTAACCAATGGATATTGTTCAACCAAATGTTCAATTTCAAACGTATTCATAAATAGTATCTTCTCGATTAAACGATATAAGAGAGTAGGAAAGTCGTACCTAAAGCGATCAGCGACGCGATGAAAGTCGCCACTGTGTAATATTTAAATGTCTCACTCAGCGTTGCACCACAGTATTGCTTAACCAGCCAAAACAGGGAGTCGGTGACGATGGTGCAACCAATCGCGCCAGAGCCAATGGCGAGCGTGATAATTTCAGGGCTCACGTTGGGATAAAGCGGCAATACCGGCGCAACAATCGCCGTGGCTCCCATCATGGCCACCGTGGCAGAACCCACTGCGGCATGAAGGATGATCGCCACCAGCCAAGCCAACAAAATCGGATGCATATGCATATTGGAGAGCAGCACAGCCAAAGTGTCAGCAAGGCCACTGGCTTTAAGAATGCCGTTAAATGCCCCACCCGCACCGATAATCAGCAAAATGTTAGCAATTGAAGAGAAACCATCTTCCGTTTTGCTCAGCAGTTTACCCATGCTCATATGCTGGCGGATGCCTAATACGTAATAGGCAACGAAGGCGGCGATAAACATCGCAGTAATCGGATTACCAATGAATTCAAAGAAGTTATATAGCGCCGAACCCTTGGTCATATTGAGTTCGGCCGCCGTCTTGATCAGCATCAGTACAATTGGCAGCAGCACGGTAAATAACGTGGCGCCCAGCGATGGCAGATCCTCTTCTCGGCGCACTTCCAGCTCAGAAAACGCGGCGGGGACGTGTTTAAACGGAAGGCGATGACCGACAAACTTCAAAAATAACGGGCCACCGATCAGCGAAGCCACCAGCCCCACCAACAGACCATATACAATGACGGTACCAATATCCGCGCCTAACGCATTCGTTACATACAAGGCCGCCGGATGCGGAGGGACAACGCAATGCACCGCCATTAGCGCGGTACACAGCGGGATCGCCAACTTTAGCAAAGAAGTATTGGTCTTTTTAGCAATTGAAAATGCCAGAGGGATCAGCAATACCACGCCCACTTCCACAAACAGCGTAATACCGCAAACCAAGCCAACTAAAACCATAATGACGTCTGGTGATAACCAACGGCATTTTTGCAACGTAATGCCGATACGCTCAGCGGCACCGGAAACCTCCATCATTTTGCCCAGAATAGTTCCCAGACCAATCACGGCGGCTAAAAAGCCTAAGGTTCCACCGATCCCACCTTCAATGGCATTCACCATTTCCAACGGGTTCATTCCCATTAACACGCCGACATAAAAACTGGCCAGCAGTAGTGCTAAAAATGGGTGAATCTTAAATTTAACGATGGTTAATATAATTATTATGATGCTTGTTAATAGCGTTCCAACGACCCAAATTTGCGAGCTCATTTCCAACCTCACCCTGTAATAAATCACCTGTCTATTGGATAAGAAGTGAACATCGCTGACAAACGATCAAATTCAGCCTTCACATGAGCCAGATTGAATCAAATGGGTGATATTGGTCAAAACAGAGAGGAATTATCGCGATTGAATCACATTAACTCATCTGTGAGCACGCTAAAACGCTCCGCTAGCGTATGCTGATGCTCTGTCCAAACGAGGTCGCTATGTTCGAGCATTCAAAATACATCGCACGTAACAAACTGCTTAATGGCTATCAGCTATCAAAGCTCTATACCTTTGAAGTTGCGGCCAGACATGAGTCTTTTGCGCTCGCGGCTGAAGAGTTATCGATAAGCCCCAGCGCCGTTAGCCATCGCATCAATCAGCTTGAAGAAGAGTTGGGATTTAAGCTATTCCAGCGATTTCATCGCCGCATTGGGCTAACGCCCGAAGGAGAGCGGGTATTTTGGGCGCTAAAATCCTCTCTCAGCTATCTCAATCAAGAAATTCTTGAGATAAAAAGCCAAGAGCTGTCGGGAACGCTGACGGTTTATTCTCGCCCATCAATCGCACAATGTTGGCTAGTGCCGAAACTGGCTGATTTTGCTAAACAATATCCGGCGATCAGCTTAAACATTTTAACCGGCAACGAGATGGTTAACTTCAACGGCGCGGGAATCGATCTGGCGATTTATTTTGATGATAAACCACCAGAAACCCTGTCATGTCAGCACCTGATGAATGAATCAATGATACCGGTGTGTAGCCCCGAATATGCCAAACAGCACGATCTCGTCGGGAAACCATTTAATCTGCGCCAAAGCACGTTGCTGCACGATCGTCAGGCATGGAGTTACGACTCCAACGAAAGTGAATGGCATTCATGGGCACGGAATTTTAACGTTGATATCGCTGAAGATCAGCGAAGTATGGGGTTTGATCGTTCCGATCTGGCGGTAATCGCTGCAATGAACCATGTGGGTATTGCGATGGGACGTAAAAATCTGGTGAATAAGCGGCTTGAGAGCCAAGAGTTAATTGCGCCATTCCCAGAGTTTGAAATGCAGTGCGAGCAACGCTACTACATCTCAACTCTTTCGGAGCGCCAGTGGCCAAAGATCAACGCTTTTATTCAATGGCTTAAAACGATGGCTGGCAATACTGAGGGTTAAATACTAGGGGTTAAACCCCGAGCAATCTTCGATTCATATCTTCAATTTTGCCGTTGAGAACCCGCATTTGGAGCGTTTTACTCCAGCTGGCCGAGATCCCTGCCGCACGCATCAGACGGCGATACTCTTCTTCATCAAACGGCATATGGAAGCAGATGGAAATCGCTTCTGCCACGCTGATATCGCTGTTACGTGACACAAGTTCCAGCGGCTGATCTTCACTGACCACGCCTTCGCCAACGATGCGATACAGCCAGCCGCAGCGGCCAGTTTGTTGCATCTGCACGGAGAATTCATCGATATCCATGTGATAGTTGAGTTTATAGCACGGCGAACGCGGCTGAGTGACCTGAATCAGCGCCTCTCCCCAACGGTAGATATCACCGATAAAAACATTCTCTTCGGTCATCCCTTCAGTGGAAATATTTTCGCCTAAGGCCGGAGCGCAAAATTGCTCAGCCTGCTGGGGATACTGCTGTTGCCAAAACTGATAATGCTCACGCGGATACTGACACAGCGCCCGATCGGGACCGCCATGGACTTTCTTCTCTGCCTGCTCATCACCTTCCAACCCAAGGCGATTAAGCATCACGCCTCCGGAAATCTGACGCTTGCCAATTGCACTCGGCTTGCTGCCTTCATAAGGAATGATGGTACCGGTGTAAATCGTTGGATAGTGCATGCAGAGCTCCCCAAAGCAGATTCATCAAGAAAATGATAATACCCTTACTATACCGTTCCCATGGGGTTTAAAAACAAAAAAAGCGTGGGTTTCCCCACGCTCCGATCACAGCTGTCTCACGATGGACAATGACTACAGCCGATTACTTTTTCGCTTCAGTAAAACGTTTTGCAGCTTCGTCCCAGTTCACCACGCTCCAGAACGCTTTGATGTAGTCTGGACGACGGTTCTGATATTTCAGGTAGTAAGCATGTTCCCAAACGTCCAGACCCGCAATTGGGTAACCGGAAGCACCAGAAACCGCTTCGCCCATCAGCGGGCTATCTTGGTTTGCAGTAGAAACCACGGCCAGTTTGCCATCTACTTTCAGCACCAGCCACGCCCAGCCGGAGCCAAAGCGCGTTGCCGCTGCTTTTTCAAATTCTTCTTTAAATTTATCAACGCTGCCGAAATCGCGTTCGATAGCCGCTTTCAGATCGCCTTTCAGTTCAGTACCAAGCTTTAAACCTTTCCAGAAGAAGCTATGATTTGCATGACCGCCTGCGTTGTTACGCAGCGCAGTACGTTTTTCAGCAGGGACTTTATCAAGCTGAGCAATCAGCTCTTCGGCGGTTAATTTAGCTAATTCTGGCAGAGACTCCAGTGCGGCGTTCGCGTTGTTGACGTAGGCCTGATGGTGCTTGCTGTGATGGATTTCCATCGTTTGCTTATCGAAGTGAGGCTCTAATGCGTCGTAGGCATAAGGTAGGGATGGCAGGGTATAGCTCATATTCATCTTCTCCAGATTTCAAAGGAGCAAAACATCCGCTCCGGTTAAGCAGTCTGGTCATTATAGTTAATTAAATGATATTGAAAATGATTATCAATCGCTTATAAGCGGTAAGGGTATGATAAAAACTGGCAGAAAAAGAGCGCATATTCAGCCCTAGCAAGGCTCTCAGCCCGATGTTCGCGTTCAATTTTAGCACCATCGTTAATATCAATAGTTGCGATTGCCAGCACCAATGACCACACGATGTGGTGGTAACGAGTTAAAAGTGAGCAAAAAAACTGTGACTTCTTTTGCAACTCTTAACTGCTATCTTAAACATTGTGCAATTGCACAATGTTTACCGGTATCCGCCTCGGTATGCTCGGAATATTCTACTTAACATATACGGAGCGCAGCATGGCGACCTATCACCTCGATACCCGACTTGCTCAGGATATCGTGGACCGCACCATGAAAATTATCGATAGCAACGTTAACGTCATGGACGCACGGGGCAGAATAATAGGGAGTGGCGCTCAAGAACGCATTGGTGAATTGCACGAAGGTGCATTGCTGGCTATATCGCAGGAAAGAATTGTTGATATTGATGAAAACATGACCCGCCACCTGCACGGCGTTCGCCCCGGCGTGAATCTTCCTTTGCATTTCGACGGTGAAATTGTTGGCGTTATTGGGCTCACCGGCGATCCCTCTGAGCTGAGGCGATATGGCGAACTGGTGTGCATGACCGCAGAAATGATGCTGGAGCAAGCGCATCTGATGCACATGCTGGCACAAGACACTCGCCTGCGCGAAGAGTTAGTGCTTAACCTGATTCGCGCCGAAAAGCTCTCTCCCGCGCTTCAGGAATGGGCTCAGCGCCTAGGGATAGATCTCAATCAGCCACGCGTTGTGGTGGTGGTGGAAGTGGATAGCGGCCAACTTGGCGTTGATAGTGCCATCGTCGATCTTCAGCAGTTGCAGACATTACTCACTACCGCCGAACACGATAATCTTGCGGCGATCGTATCGCTTAATCAGATGGTGGTTCTCAGACCTGCATTTAGCTCGCTCGGGCGCTGGGAGCCAGAAAGTCAGCGCAACCAAATTAATCTTTTGCTCAAAAAATTAGCCAAAAATAGCCAGCTGAAAATCAGAATCGCATTGGGCAACTACTTCCCAGATGAAAGCGGCATTGCTCGCTCATACCGCACGGCCTACACCACGATGATGGTGGGCAAACAGCGCACGCCAGAACAACGCAGTTATTTTTATCAAGACCTGATCCTACCCGTTTTACTCGATAGCCTGCGTGGCGGGTGGCAAGCCAAAGAGCTGGTTCGCCCACTGTCACGGCTTCGAGCCATCGATAGCAACGGCGTACTAAGAAAAACACTTACCGTATGGTTTATGAATAACGTTCAGCCAAGCGCAACCGCCAAGGCACTGTTTATTCATCGAAACACCTTGGAATATCGCTTACACCGCATTTCTGAACTTACGGGGCTCGATCTCAATAGCTTTGACGATCGCTTGCTGATTTATATCTCATTACAGCTAGACAGCGGCTTCCTTTACCCTGCTGGCGATTCAGACTCAATTAGTCACTTCCCTCAAGCAGGACAATAAAAAAAGAGCAATACGATCCAACGTATTGCTCTTTCATGAGCTCATGTCTCTAAAGCTTATTACATGCGAGCGATCTTCAGCAGCCTGCCAATATTTTCACAGGTTCGTTCAACGTTGGGGCAGCCATTCTTAAGCAGCGAATCAATGTTTTCTGCGCCTGGCACGATACCAAAAATGGCATCAATACCTTCGTTATAAAGCTCACTCACGCCTTCACCGATATAGCCAGCCAGAGCAATAACCGGTACTCCCTGTGCTTTAGCCGCCTGAGCAACACCATAAGGTGTTTTGCCAAACTTGGTTTGAAAGTCGATGCCACCTTCGCCAGTAAAGCAGTAATCAGCACCCACCAGCTTTTCACTTAAGCCAGAGTATTGGGTCACGATATCAATGCCACGCGCCATTTTGCAGTGGGTGAATGCCATCAAACCGGCGCCCAAACCTCCAGCCGCACCCGCCCCCGGTACGTCTTTCACTTTGCGTCCCAGCTGTGCATCGATCACATCAGCATAATGAGCCAACGCGCTATCCAGAATCGCCACGGTTTCTGGTGTGGCACCCTTTTGCGGGCCAAACGTTTTTGATGCGCCCGTATCGCCACACAGCGGATTGGTCACGTCGCTGGCAACCAAAAACTCTACGTCAGCAAGTCGCGGATCTATGCCATTCAGATCGATTTTGCATAGCGAGCCTAACGCACCACCGCCCGCAGGCAGTGGTAAACCGTTTTTATCTAAGAAGCGAACCCCGAGCGCAGCAGCCATGCCTGCCCCGCCGTCATTAGTAGCGCTGCCGCCGATACCCAAAATGATCTTGTTAATCCCTTTATCAAGACAGGCTTTAATCAGTTCGCCGGTTCCGTAGGTCGTCGCCGTTAGCGGATTCTTGGTTTCTTTGGTAGTGAATTGAATGCCGCTCGCCGACGCCATTTCGATAACCGCCGTTTGCTGGCTCCAAATAATCCCGAATTGTGCATCAACTGGCGAACCTAACGGCCCAGTGACCGTCTGGTGATAAATTTCGCCATCGGTGGCATCAATCAACGATTGAACCGTTCCCTCACCGCCGTCAGCCATCGGAACATGGATGAACTCAGCGTCAGGGAATACGACTTTGAGCCCCGCCTCCATTGCCTTACACACTTCTTTAGCGGTCATGCTTTCTTTAAACGAATCTGGAGCCAAAACAAACTTCATTCTTTTCATGGTTATTCCCTTAGATGAATCCATACATAATTGTTGCCACAATCGTCATTGTTCCGCCCACCATCGCCTCATAAGGGATTAACGCCATACGCTGTCTGATCGACATATGCATGCTGTCAGCGGTGACATGGAAATAGTTGCCTTGTGGTAAAGAGTCAATGACGGTGGCCCCCGTATGAACCATCACCGCAGAGGCCAATGGAGATAGCCCTACCTGCGAAATGGCGGTCCCGAAGGTACCTGTTGCTAAAATGACGCCGGTTGACGTTGAAGCCGTGGCGGCAGCCATGAGTATCCCTGATATTGGCGCTAAGAAAGTGCCTGAAATGCCTGAAATATCGATTAATTTAACAACTTCCATTGAAAGGTTTGACGCACCAATTAGCCCGGCAATTGCACCCGCGCCAATCAGAATTAATACCGTCGCCGTCATTTTTTCAACGCCAGAGGTTGTATAAGATATTATTTTATTTTTTTGTCCCATCGCGATCATGCCAACAATACCGGCAAACGGCAGAACATATAATGCATCAAGCTTAAAGTGAGATAACGCGTCAATATTAAGAATAGAACCAATCGGGTTAACCATCAGTAATACAATCGCAATCACCGGCGTAATAATGGCTTTATTCAACGGTGGTCTTGTTTGGTCGTCACCCTCTGTTTTAGACGAAATTAAATTAGCTTCTTTATCTGTGACCATCACCCCACGATGTTTAATCATAGAAGCGACAATAACGGTCATCGCGAGGCCAAAGAGTGCAGGAATAAAGCCGCCAATCATCACATCGCTCAGGCTAATATGAAAACCGTTTGCTGCGGCAATGGTATTTGGGTTTGGCGAGATAATATTCCCTGCCTTACCACCACCGGAAAGCGCCAACAGCAGCGCCAGCTTTGAGATCCCCATTTTATTGCCCACTTCCAGCGCAATAGGCGCCACGATAAGTACAGCAACAGGGATAAAGACGCCAACGGCGGTGATTACCATCGTTGCTAGGGCAAGCGCAAGAATCGCTTTTTTCTCACCCATTTTTTTAACGATAGCCTGCGCAATAGTACCCGCCGCGCCCGACTGCATCATCACGCCCGCTAACACTCCCGCGGCTAATACGCGAATAACCGTACCCATCACGCTTTGAGTACCGGTAATAATAATGCTTATAGTCTTACTTAAATCAGCGCCACCAATTATACAGCCAACAATGGCGCCGAAAAATAATGAATATACCGGATTGAATTTTTTTAGAATAAGAAATATTGCAACGAACAGCCCTATTAGGGCGCCATACCAACTCAGTAGGTCTTCCATTTTTATTCCCCAAGATGTTCTATTTTCACCCTAGATAATTCGAGTTGTAGGAAGGCGGCAAGTGAGCGAATCCTCAGTCGCTTACTCAAGTAAGTGACTGAGGTGAACGAGCGTAGCCAACGCACATACAACTTGAAGTATCACGGGTATATATATGTATTTTATAAGAGTAATATTCACCAATATATTGGTGCTTTAATAGTAAGGGATTAATCAACCTGAAGGTATGTGCTATTGCCTAGAAGATAGAGAGCAAAAGTTTTATTTTTTGGATAAGTGCACAACGCAAAGTGACGGCGATCGTACTTTTGGCCTATCGAGATAAAAAAGATATTCTTAACGGTTTCTAAACCCGCCTACGCAAGGACTCAAAAGGCAGCAACATAGCGATAGTTAACATACAAGACTACAGCCATATAAATAGCATCGATTAATCTGCCCAATCCTGCAGAAAGTAACGATAACTAAAATCATCAAGCAGGCTTACTTCCTTGTCTCGGCGTTGATAGTGTTGCAGTTCGCGCAAACGCCCTTTTTTTCTTTCTGGTAAGTTTAGCCCGTAGTGCTCAATGGTCACTTGTGCACGTCGCTGATGGTTTGAATCTACTGCCGCAGAGGGCTCAATGGCACCAGTGCTGTAATTGAGCATAAAATAGCCATCAAATTGGTAGGCCATATCATCGGCGATAAGCAAATCAGGATCAAACCGCTCGCGTTTTTGGCTTTGGCATTGATCACAACAAGGGTAAAGATTTTCCCACTTATAGGCTAAATCTGGATAAAGGCTTTTAGGTTTAAAATGTTCAATGGTCTTGCGGCTTTGTTCGCCAATTCCACCACCGTCACAAAACGCACAATGGCCGACATTCATTGTGAATAATATGTCTAATGTCGTGTCATATTTAAAACCCGCATACCAATAAAACTTATGCTTAGGGTTATTTTCTTTGGCTTGACGGTGTTGAACAGTAAGTGACTCCCAACATAAGGCTAAGTAGTCTGGGCACTCACTGCGGGTAAATTTATACATATTTGGCTCTTAGCCTTTCTTAGCAAGCCGCGTTATTTGACGCAGTTCCATACTCACGATGGTTGCAACTTCAGAGCCTTTGCTGCTTAATTCTGCCGCCAACGCAACGAGCTGGCTATCATCTTGTGGATTGGATAAATAGGCCTTTTTTAGCTGATAGAATTTTTCAAGCAACGCTTCAGTTTCAACGTCAAATTGCTCTTCAATGCCAAACACTTCATCTAAAATCAGCTGATAGCTTTTACCTGCGGCAGACGGGGTTGGCGTTATCACCTCTGCCGATGCAGGATCTCTACATACCGTTCTCTGAGGATCTGGCAGGCGGTAAACAAAGGCATCCTCAACGGAGCCCACTACAAAAGGTGAGTGAGTTGAGACAAACACTTGTGCATTTGGTAGCAGTCTTTGAATGGCAGGAAGGATTCGGCGCTGCCATTTAGGGTGTAGATGAATATCAACCTCGTCAAGGAATAAGATAATAGGCTGAGAAAAAATATCGCGATTTTCTTGCCAAGGAATAGCGTCCAGCCTGCGAGCTAAATCGGCAACCCAACTTATAATAGACTTCAGTCCATCAGGAAGAACCTCAAAACTAACTTGCTCATCCCCAATAAGCATTTCAATATCTAAAGATTGAACCTGTAGTTTAAAATCAATATCTAAATCGCAAATGTCTTTTAAAAAACCCCTCACTTTAGTGATTGCACCATCATATAAAAGTGCAACATTAGAAGCGTCATTAATTGATGAAAGAACGCTCTTCATTCGATTTCTTGCAACCCAATTTAAAAACCCCTCCGTATTTACAGGATTGAAAAAAGATAAAGAATTTTCAAATGGTGATAATTCAATATCTTGTGAAATATCTATTTTATTTTGAACATGACTATGCTGATAGCCGGAGTATGCAAATACAGAAAACGGAAATGTTATCATCTTATCAGATGTAAAATTCCGGATTGAGTGATGCCTTTCCTTTATTACTTCATGATTGGAGCCAATCCAGACACTGTAATCGGTACCGACAAAATCCTCATCAAAGTGTCTGCCAATATAAGAACCTTGCTCCTCATTGAACAGATAATTTATCCTGCCCTGAGATGAACGAAATCGCTTAACAATGGGAGATTGCCCAGTAAAGTGTCCTTCAAACACCGCCGCCAACGCATACAGCAGAGTACTTTTCCCACAGCCATTTGGACCGGTGAAAATATGGATTTCCGCTTTCTCAGCGTCTTTTTCTTCGCTTTTGATCTGTGGAAAATCAAAATGGGTATGCTCAAACACGCCAACATCGCGCAGTGTTATGCTTTCTAATCGGTATTGTTGACGCATCTGATGTTCCTTGCCGTGTTTGAGTATAAACGCTGCTTATTTTATACAGCAATTGCCTTCAAAGCACCGCTCTAGCGTGACTTCTGCGCAGCGCTTCGCAAACTACCGCAGCCGCTGCGGGTGAGTAAATACCGTCCCACGTCCCGGTTTGCTAAAACCAACCAGCGTGAGATTGCATTTTTCGGCAACATCGATCGCCAGCGTAGTGGCTGCCGATACGGCAAACAAAATTTCGACGCCGCACATCGCCGCTTTTTGTACCATTTCATAGCTTGCTCGGCTGGAAACCAGTACCGCGCCTTGCGTCCACGGCTGCTTAGCACGTATGCCCAGTAGTTTATCAAGCGCCACATGGCGACCAATATCCTCGCAGCCTCCGAGCAATTCACCTTGCGGATCAATCCACGCCGCAGCATGAGTACAGCCGGTGAGGTCACCGATTTGTTGCACGCTACGCAGCTGGCGCAATGCCTGATCCAAATTTTGTAGATCAAACGTTTGAGTGAACGGTAACGGCTCTAGCGGACGAACGACATCGGTGATCTGCTCGACGCCACACACACCGCAACCGGTTCGCCCAGCCATCGAACGCCGACGCTCTTTGAGCGCCATAAAACAGCGGCTTGAAAGCTCAATTTGCACTTCTACTCCGTTACAGGCAGGCACCACGTCCATACCGTAGATATCCTGCGGAGTACGAATAATGCCTTCTGAAAGCGAAAATCCGAGCGCAAAAGCCTCAAAATCCTTCGGCGACGCCATCATCACCACGTGAGAGATGCCGTTATACACCAGCGCAACCGGGACTTCCTCCGCCACCCAATCAGGCTGAGAAGTGTGCAGTTGCCCACGTTGTTGCACCATTGTCTGACGAACGCCATTAACTGGATTATTATTTAAAAAACTCATCTTATTCACGTCTTTGATACCTACCTGTAACAACCACAGGATTCATGTGGTAGTATTTAAGCACAAAGCGACTCCGCTCGCCGCTAAGAGTGAGCAAGTCCGTTAAGTTCTTATGACTCTAAACCTGCCATATCGAAAAATTGCGCGCGGGTTTAACGATGAATTTGCAAACAAACCAAATAAAACACACTTTTTGAAGCAATGTGATAGGAAGGAGATCACCATGCAGGTCAGCAGAAGACAGTTCTTTAAGATCTGCGCTGGCGGTATGGCAGGCACCACGGCTGCGGCGCTGGGCTTTGCTCCAGCGGTAGCGCTCGCGGAAACTCGGCAGTACAAACTGCTACGAGCACGCGAAACCCGTAATACCTGTACATACTGTTCTGTCGGCTGTGGGCTATTGATGTACAGCCTCGGCGACGGCGCAAAAAACGCAAAAGAAAGCATTTTCCACATTGAAGGGGACCCGGACCATCCGGTAAACCGTGGCGCTCTGTGCCCGAAAGGCGCAGGTCTGGTGGATTTCATCCACAGTGAATCTCGTCTGAAATACCCTGAATACCGCGCTCCCGGCTCTGATAAATGGCAACGCCTCACTTGGGACGATGCTTTTGAGCGCATCGCCAAGCTGATGAAAGCCGACCGTGACGCCAACTTTATTCCCACTAACGATCAGGGAACCACGGTTAACCGCTGGCTCTCAACCGGTATGCTCTGCGCCTCTGCATCGAGCAACGAAACAGGTTTATTAACCCAAAAATTTAGTCGCGCCCTCGGCATGCTTGCCGTGGATAACCAAGCGCGCGTCTGACACGGACCAACGGTAGCAAGTCTTGCTCCAACATTTGGTCGCGGTGCGATGACAAACCATTGGGTTGATATTAAAAACGCCAACCTGATCGTCGTTATGGGTGGCAACGCCGCCGAAGCGCATCCCGTAGGGTTCCGCTGGGCGATGGAAGCCAAGATCCATAACAAAGCCAAGCTGATTGTTATCGATCCACGCTTTACCCGAACTGCCTCGGTGGCAGACTTTTACACGCCGATCCGCTCTGGTACCGACATTGCCTTCCTGTCGGGCGTATTGCTGTATCTGATAACCAACAACAAAATTAACGCTGAATACGTTAAGAACTACACCAACGCCAGCCTGCTGGTGCGCGAAGACTATGCCTTCGACGACGGTTTATTCAGTGGCTATAACGAAGAAAAACGTACCTACGACAAAACGACCTGGAACTATCAGCTCGACGAAAACGGCTTCGCCAAACGCGATGACACACTGCAAGATCCGCGCTGTGTGTGGAATATGCTGCGTGAACACGTCAGCCGCTATACGCCGGAAGTGGTGGAAAACGTCTGCGGCACGCCAAAAGCCGATTTCCTCACCGTTTGCGAATATATCGCTGAAACCAGCGCCGTCGATAAAACAGCCTCGTTCCTGTATGCCTTGGGCTGGACCCAGCACTCCGTCGGTGCGCAAAACATTCGCACCATGGCGATGATCCAGCTGCTGCTGGGCAACATGGGGATGGCCGGTGGTGGCGTTAACGCCCTGCGCGGTCACTCCAACATTCAGGGTCTAACCGACTTAGGATTGCTGTCCACCAGCCTGCCGGGCTATCTCAATTTGCCGTCAGAAAAACAGGCCGATCTGCAAACCTATCTTGCTGCGACAACGCCAAAACCAACGTTACCGGGTCAGGTGAACTACTGGGGCAATACGCCTAAGTTCTTCGTTAGCCTGATGAAATCTTTCTACGGTGATAAAGCGCAGAAAGAAAACAACTGGGGCTTTGATTGGCTGCCGAAGTGGGACAAAGGCTACGACGTTCTGCAGTATTTCGAGATGATGTCGCAGGGCAAAGTGAATGGCTATCTATGCCAAGGCTTTAACCCTGTGGCTTCGTTCCCGAACAAAAACAAAGTGGTGAAATCACTCTCCAAGCTGAAATTCTTGGTGACGATTGACCCTCTGAATACGGAAACCTCGACCTTCTGGCAAAACCATGACGAATTCAACGACGTTGATCCGTCACAGATTCAGACAGAAGTCTTCCGCTTGCCTTCAACCTGCTTTGCCGAGGAAAACGGTTCGATCGTGAACTCTGGCCGCTGGCTGCAATGGCACTGGAAAGGAGCCGACGCCCCAGGTGAGGCGTTAAATGACGGTGAAATTCTGGCCGGTATTTTCCTTCGTCTGCGTGAAATGTACGCCAAAGACGGCGGCGCCGTGCCTGAGCAAGTGCTTAATATGACGTGGGATTACCTCACGCCAGAAAATCCTGCGCCGGAAGAAGTGGCAAGGGAAAGCAACGGTAAAGCGCTGGCTGATTTGATTGACCCAGCTACCGGTGCCGTTCTGGTGAAAAAAGGCCAACAGCTTAGTTCTTTTGCTCAGCTGCGTGACGACGGCACCACCTCAAGCGGCTGCTGGATCTTCGCCGGAAGCTGGACGCCAGAAGGTAACCAGATGGCGCGCCGTGACAATAGCGATCCGTCCGGTTTAGGCAATACTTTAGGTTGGGCATGGGCATGGCCGCTGAACCGCCGCATTCTGTATAACCGCGCTTCAGCCGATCCATCGGGTAAACCGTGGGATCCAAAACGTCAGTTGCTGGAGTGGGACGGCGCAAAATGGTCAGGCATTGATATTCCTGACTACAGCACCGCCGCGCCAAACAGCGGTGTCGGCCCGTTCATCATGCAACCGGAAGGTATGGGACGACTGTTTGCGATTGATAAAATGGCCGAGGGCCCATTCCCTGAACACTATGAACCGTTTGAAACGCCGCTGGGAACCAACCCACTGCATCCAAACGTGGTGTCTAACCCTGCTGCTCGCGTGTTTAAAGACGATCTGGCTGCCATGGGTAAAGCCGATAAGTTCCCCTACGTGGGCACCACTTATCGTCTGACCGAGCATTTCCACTACTGGACTAAACATGCCCTGCTGAACGCCATTCTTCAGCCTGAGCAGTTTGTCGAAATCGGTGAAACGCTGGCAGAGAAAAAAGGTATCAAGCATGGCGATACTGTGAAAGTCAGCTCCAACCGTGGCTACATCAAAGCCAAGGCGGTGGTGACCAAACGTATACGCACGCTGAAGGTGGACGGCAAAGATATCGATACCATCGGTATTCCAATCCACTGGGGCTACCAAGGCGTGGCAAAGAAAGGCTTTATCGCCAATACCCTGACACCGTTTGTCGGTGATGCCAACACGCAAACGCCAGAGTTCAAGGCGTTCCTGGTCAATGTGGAAAAGGTGTAACGGAGACGCATTATGGCTTATCAATCTCAGGACATAATCCGGCGCTCTGCCACCAATTCCCTGACGCCGCCTCCCGAGGCGCGTAACCATCAGGAAGAAGTGGCAAAGCTGATAGATGTGACCACCTGTATAGGCTGCAAAGCCTGTCAGGTGGGCTGTTCCGAATGGAACGACATCCGTGATGAAGTTGGTCATAACGTCGGGGTGTACGATAACCCCGCCGATTTAACCGCTAAATCTTGGACGGTGATGCGTTTTTCCGAAGTTGAGGAAAACGGCAAGCTGGAATGGCTTATCCGCAAAGATGGCTGCATGCACTGCGCCGATCCGGGCTGCCTAAAAGCCTGCCCATCGGAAGGCGCAATCATTCAGTATGCCAACGGCATTGTCGATTTCCAGTCAGAGCACTGCATCGGCTGTGGTTACTGCATCGCAGGCTGCCCGTTTGACGTACCGCGCATGAACAAAGAAGACAACAGGGTGTACAAATGTACCCTATGCGTCGACCGCGTGACCGTGGGACAAGAGCCCGCCTGCGTGAAAACCTGCCCAACCGGCGCCATTCATTTTGGCACCAAAGAAGCGATGAAGAATCTTGCCGCAGAGCGTGTTGCCGAGCTGCAAACCCGCGGCTTTGCAAATGCAGGGCTGTACGATCCTGCTGGCGTCGGCGGTACTCACGTAATGTACGTATTGCACCACGCCGACAAGCCAGAGCTCTACCATGGTCTGCCGAAAGATCCGACCATCAGCCCAACCGTACAGTTCTGGAAAGGTGTTTGGAAACCGCTGGCCGCCATTGGCTTTGCAGCCACGTTTGCCGCCAGTATCTTCCACTACGTAGGCGTTGGCCCTAACCGCGTTCACGACGAGGAAGAAAACGAGGTGGATGGCAAAGTCGACGATATCCCGCCAGATACCGAACAGCACGATAAGGAGGAGCGCAAATGAAGAAGGAAAAGCCGATTCAGCGTTACTCAGCGCCAGAGCGGATTAACCACTGGGTGGTGGCGTTCTGCTTTATTGTGGTATCCATCAGCGGCTTGGGGTTCTTTTTCCCCTCGTTTAACTGGCTGATGAATGTCTTTGGTACGCCGCAGCTCGCACGCATCCTGCATCCCTTCTTTGGGGTGGTGATGTTCGCTTCGTTCCTGATCATGTTCTTCCGTTATTGGAAACATAACCTGATCAATCGCGAAGACATCACATGGGCAAAAAACATTCATAAGATCGCGATGAATGAAGAAGTGGGTGATACCGGTCGCTATAACTTTGGGCAGAAGTGTGTGTTCTGGGCCGCCATCGGTAGCCTGCTCCTCCTTTTGGCCAGCGGCATCGTGATTTGGCGTCCTTATTTCGCCGATGCGTTCTCCATTCCAGTGATCCGTTTGGCGCTGATGGTGCATTCATTCGCCGCAGTGCTGCTGATTATTGTTATTATGGTACATATCTATGCGGCGCTGTGGGTGAAAGGTACGATCACCGCGATGGTCGAAGGCTGGGTACCTGCTGCATGGGCCAAAAAACATCATCCGCGCTGGTATCGAGAAGTGAAAGCCAAAGAGCAAGAGCGGAAGTAACCTTATCTCCTCCATACGCCAGCGTCGTTTTGCGCAGGCATCTCCCCCTGATAAGGGGGAGAACGAGAGGAGGTCTTAACACTGGATCAATTTCATGAGCATTAAAATCGTCCCGAAAGAACAGCTAGGTGCAGAACGCGAAAAATCAGGTGGTTTAGACAATATTCCTCCCGTGCTGTTTGCTAACCTCAAGAGCCTCTATTCCCGCCGCGCGGAACGTCTGCGTCAACTTGCGGAAAATAATCCTCTGGGCGACTACCTGAATTTTGCAGCGGCGATTGCTGATGCTCAGCAAAAAGCATTGCACGACAATCCATTAACCATCGATTTAACCCAAACGCTAACTAACGCAGCCGCCATGGGCAAACCGCCTCTGGACACGAGCATTTTCCCACGCACTCATCACTGGCACACCCTGTTGCAGGCGCTGATTGCCGAACTGATGCCTGATGCGCCAGAGCATGTTCAGCCGGTGCTGGAGAACCTATCTAAGACATCTGACTCTGAGCTGGAAATCATGGCGAAGGATCTGTTTGCGGGTAACTACGGCGTCGTCGGCAGCGATAAAGCCCCATTCATCTGGGCTGCGTTATCTTTATACTGGGCGCAAATGGCAACCCAAATTCCGGGCAAAGCCAAAGCCGAATATGGCGAACATCGCCAATTCTGTCCGGTATGCGGCAGCATGCCGGTAGCCAGCGTCATTCACATGGGCACCACTAACGGCTTGCGTTATTTGCACTGCAATCTGTGCGAAAGCGAATGGCACGTAGTACGCGTAAAATGCACCAACTGCGAACAAACGCGCGATCTGAACTACTGGTCACTCGACAGCGAAAATGCCGCCGTTAAAGCAGAAAGCTGTGGAGATTGCGGGACTTACCTGAAAATGGTTTATCAGGAAAAAGACCCGAAAGTTGAGCCTGTAGCCGACGACTTAGCAACGCTAGTGCTCGATGCAAAAATGGAAGAAGAAGGCTTCGGGCGCAGCAGCATTAACCCGTTCCTGTTCCCAGGGGAATAAACCCCACCCGTTCTATTTCTTCATAAAAAAACCCGCCGATGCATGGCGGGTTTTTTATTGCAGAGGAGCACGATTGATGTTTTCCCAACTTAAAAATCAGCTCTCTAAATACATCTTCCGCAGATAATGCGGTACTGCATCGTCAACGTTGCTGCCAATCACTTCCAGATTTGGCAACGCGTCTTTCAGGCGCTGATGAGAATCGCGCATGATGCAGCCTTTACCCGCCATCGACAGCATTTCCATGTCGTTCATGCCGTCGCCGAAAGCGATACAATCTTTAAGCGTATAACCCAAGAGCTTTGCCACATATTCCAGCGCGTGGCCTTTTGATACGCCACCCGCCATCACTTCCAAGCAGGTTGGCAGTGAGAAGCTGACGTTTACACGGTCGCCCCAGCGTGCATTGATAGCTTCTTCCAACGGCAGCAGTTTTTCATGAGTATCGCTGGTGAAGTAGACTTTACAGATGCCGTCGGTAGGTAAAAATGCCGGTTCAAATAGCTGATAGTGGAAAACAGACTCTTGGAAAAACTCTTTCTGCTCAGGGCTTTCACGGTTCATAAACCAATCATCATTACGATAGACGTTGGTCAGAATGTCTGGGTCGTTATGCACGATGTTATAAAGATCGCGGGCGATATCTTCATCCACGTTATGGCTGAAAATCAGTTCACCGGCGGTGTTATGTACACGCGCACCGTTTGACGTGATCATGAAAGCGCTGATACCTAAACTGTCTCTAACCTGTGCAATATCAATATGATGACGGCCTGTGGCAAACACAAAGTTTACCCCTAGCTGGGTCAGCTGTTGCAAAGTTTCACGGGCAAACGGAGTCAATGTATGTGCAGGTGACAGCAGGGTGCCGTCCATATCAGAAGCAACAATGTGGTACATAAAGTTTGTTCTAACCTCAGCTGGGGTTGGCGGCAGTTTCTGCCGACGAATCGGAGTGAAGAGCGTAAAAATGCAAAATGGCATTTAACGCCTCAGTGCGCATTGCGTCCCGTTCAAACAGGATCTCATGGCGTGCGCCCTTAATAATATGGGGAGCCCCACCGTAAGGTGGATTCCCCGCTTTCGTGAGTGACTGACAAAAAGCAAAATGCGATGCGTTTGCAACGACCCGATCATCACCCGCTTGTAATAACAGCAGCGGCGCGGTGATATTTTCAGCGCTGGCGATGGCACGCTCTCCCGCCTGAATACTTTCGCGCACCCAGTGGTAAGTCGGCCCGCCGACCTGTAATTCAGGATAATCAGCGTAATAGCGTAAAAAACGGCGATATCGAACCCGACTATGAGTGAGTTCATTAACAATAAAAGGCAATGGACGCCAATGCCCGGTGCCTAATGCGTAATTATCCCGCATTTTAGGATAACGTTCTGCCCAGTCCGCAATTCGCTTGGCAGCCCATAATGGCATGGGCAATTTTATCCCTGTCATGGGCGCACACAGTGCGGCGGCGGTAACGCCCTGCGGCTTACGAGCCAAAAACAGCCCGAGTATCGCACCGCCCATGGAGTGGGCCAGCGCAAAACGCTGTTTGTAGGGTTTAGATAAAATTTCTTGCTGCCACAGAATCTCTAAATCATCGACGTAATCATCGAAACGGACAACGTGACCGCGGTGATGGTCGTCCAACATTCGCCCTGATTTTCCCTGACCACGATGATCAATAATCACCACGTCATAGCCGCTGTGAAACAGATCGTAGGCGAGTTCGGGATACTTCATGTAGCTTTCGATGCGCCCTGGAGAAACCAGTACCACACGGGAATGCTGTTTTGACGTAAAGCGGACAAACCGAATCGAAACATCGTCCACGCCCATAAAAACCTCTTCCTGACGCTGTTGCCAGAAATCGAGTAATGGACCGGTGGTAAATGCGGCGAATTCGTTCTCGCGCTGTAACCAGCTTTGGTTCAGAGGAGGCATAGGAGCCGTTATTGTCCTTTGGTAATTTTGTGAGCAATCGCACAAGAAATAGCTGTTTCGTATTGTGGCATAAAAGCGTTCGTTCAGGGAGTGATAACCATATTGTCGGCGGAACATGAACCAAAAAGGTGATTATTAGTTACACACATGAATACATTCTCCCATATCGAATAAATTCACTTGCGCATCGTCACACATTTTGTAAGTTTGGTTAATGGGGCAAGCCCCACCGCACAGACAGGCGGCTTTAATTTCTTAATATAAAAACTCCAAGGCAGGACTACATATGAAAAACGTTGGTTTTATCGGTTGGCGCGGGATGGTCGGCTCTGTGCTCATGCAACGCATGATTGAAGAACGCGATTTTGACGCCATTCGCCCGGTTTTTTTCTCCACATCTCAGCACGGTGAACCTGCGCCAACCTTTACTGGTCAGCAAGGTACCTTGCAAGATGCGTATGATATCGACGCGTTGAAGGCGTTGGACATTATCATCACCTGCCAGGGCGGCGATTACACCAACGAGATTTACCCTAAGCTGCGCGCCAGCGGCTGGCAAGGTTACTGGATTGATGCCGCGTCTTCGCTGCGCATGAATGAAGACTCAGTCATTATCCTCGATCCGGTTAACCGCGATGTGATTCATGATGCGCTCAACAAAGGTATTAAAACCTTCGCGGGCGGTAACTGCACCGTAAGCCTGATGCTGATGTCTCTGGGCGGCCTATTTGCCAATAATTTGGTCGATTGGGTATCCGTGGCGACTTATCAGGCAGCCTCCGGCGGCGGTGCGCGCCATATGCGTGAGCTGCTCAGCCAAATGGGTATGCTGCATAACAGCGTTGCCAAAGAGCTACAAAACCCAGCTTCCGCCATTTTAGATATCGAACGCAAAGTCACTGAACTAAGCCGCAGCGGCACGCTGCCAACCGATAATTTCGGCGTACCGCTAGCGGGTAGTCTGATCCCTTGGATCGACAAAGCGCTGGATAACGGTCAAAGCAAAGAAGAGTGGAAAGGTCAGGCTGAAACCAACAAGATTTTGGCCACCAAAGAGATCATTCCCGTCGATGGTTTATGCGTGCGCGTTGGTGCTCTGCGTTGTCATAGCCAAGCTTTCACGATCAAGCTCAAACAAGATGTCTCCCTGCCTGAAATCGAGCAAATGCTGGCCAGCCACAACGACTGGGTGAAAGTGGTTCCGAATGACCGCGAGCTTAGCATGCGAGAGTTAACGCCTGCCGCCGTCACCGGTACGCTGTCAACGCCAGTCGGGCGCTTACGTAAGCTGAACATGGGGCCACAGTACCTTTCTGCATTTACCGTTGGCGATCAGCTGCTATGGGGCGCCGCGGAACCTCTGCGTCGCATGCTGAAGTTTGTACTGTAAATGATTAGCCCTCTCCTTCGTTGGAGAGGGTTTCCATTCCGTCACTATCACGCCTCGACCACCACCTTCGGCACGCGAATCACAATACGGGTAAATTTATCAGCCTCTCTTTCCACGCTCACACCAAACCTATCGCCATAGCGAGCTTTGATCCTACGATCGACCAGGTTCATGCCTAAACCATCGCCGCGTGGTTTGGACTGATAGAGACCCGCATTATCTTCAACGCTAATCAGAATATCGTCGCCCTCTCTCCAGCTATGCAAGCGAACCTCGCCCACACCGAACAGCTGCGACGTGCCATGCTTAATCGCATTCTCCACAATCGGCTGCAACGAAAACGCGGGTAAACGTATGTGCAGTAAGGACTCATCGATATCAAAATCAATCATTAGGTGATCGGAGAAACGCGCTTTCTCTATTTCCAAATAAGCTTTTACATGTTCAATTTCATCACCCAGCGTCACTTCGTCGCTGCTGCGTTTTAGATTTTTGCGGAAAAACGTCGACAGTGAAAGCACCAGCTTGCGCGCATGGTCGGGGTCACGCCGGATCACCGCTGATAAGGTATTCAGCGCGTTAAATAGAAAATGGGGATTCACCTGCGCATGCAGCAGCTTAATCTCAGACTGAGCTAATAATTGCTTCTGCTGCTCATATTTGCCCGCCAATATCTGTGCCGAAAGCAAATGAGCAATACCTTCACCCAATGTACGGTTAATACTGGAGAACAACTTATTCTTTGGCTCATACAGTTTGATGCTGCCTACCACGCGGTTATCTTCACCGCGCAGCGGGATCACCAGCGTCGAGCCAAGCTTACAGTTCGGCGTAACCGAACACTGATACGCCACTTCGTTGCCATCGGCATAGACCACCTGATCAAGCTCAATGGCGCGATGCGTGTGATGGGAGGTAATGGGCGACCCCACTAGATGGTGATCGTCACCAATGCCTATAAATGCCAACAGCTTTTCACGATCGGTGATCGCCACTGCGCCAACCCCTAATTCTTCATACAGCACCTTGGCAACTTTCATGCTGTTTTGCGGGTTAAAACCTTGCCGCATGACACCTTCAGCTCGAGCCGCAATTTGTAGGGCTTTGGAGGAGAACGCCGAAGTGTACTTTTCAAAGATCGCCCGCCGATCGAGCAAGATCTGCATAAACATGGCCGCACCAACGGTGTTGGTGATCATCATCGGCAAAGCGATATTTTCCACCAGCTCTTCGGCCTCCCAGAACGGGCGCGCCACGATCAAAATGATCAGCATTTGGAAACACTCAGCCAAAAATGTAATTGCAGCAATCACCAGCGGTTGGAACAGCAGATCTAACCGATTATTTTTCAGCATATAGCGATGTAACAACCCACCGACCAAGCCTTCCACCACCGTGGAAATCATACAGGCCATTGCCGTCATGCCGCCCATCGAATAACGATGTAGGCCACCGGTCAATCCCACCAGAAAGCCCACCGATGGCCCACCAAGAACCCCACCTAAAACGGCGCCTATGGCACGAGTATTGGCAATCGAATCATCGATGTGCAGGCCAAAATAGGTACCCATGATGCAAAACATCGAAAAGGTGAGATAACACACCAACTTATGCGGTAAACGAATAGTGACCTGCATCAGCGGGATAAACAGCGGGGTTTTACTCAACAAATAGGCGATAACCAGATACACGCACATCTGTTGAAGCAGGGAGAGAATTAAATCGATCTGGCTGACACCCATGGAAAATATCCTTCATTCACATGGCAGGTTTCACATGGTAAATAGTGTAACTGATCGAGGAGCAGCGACCGTGCTTTTATCCCCAAAAATCATAGGCGATACTCGAAGCACTGCCGAATTTAGGCAAAAAAAAAGCCAGCACCCGAGCTGGCTAAAAAAACACTGGAAGCAATGTGAGCAATGTCGTGCCTTCTCGAAAGGACTCCTTGGATAGCGTGAGTCAAATATGAGCTACTTGACTGACGTTTCTCTAAGGTTGTCTTCCCTAGAACGCACGGCAATGATAATCATTATCAATATCACTTGTAAAGCGTTTTTTTATCTATTAATAACCCTACTAAAATAGTTTTTATCCTTTATATTGAATGGGTTATTTGCTAACTCGTTGACAGGAAAAACAAATGGCCGAGATTATAATTCGCGCAGCAACGCCAAAAGATGTCGAAGAATTGCACAAATTACATACTTATCCGCAGGTCTACGCCCAAACGCTACAGCTTCCGTATGCCACGACAGAAGTTTGGGAAAAACGACTTAATCAAACGCCGGCTGGCACCTATCATCTCGTGGCGGTGCATGAAAATGACATCGTGGGATGTGTGAGTTTAGACGCCTATCAGCGGCCACGTATGCGCCACAGCGGAACATTTGGCATCAGCGTTAGACATGATTTTCAAGGGCGCAGCGTGGGAAGCAAATTGATGACAGCGATGCTGGAACTTGCCGACAAATGGCTGGATTTAAAAAGAATTGAGCTTACGGTGTTTACCGACAACGTCGGCGCCATCGCGCTATATAAAAAATTTGGTTTTGAAATGGAAGGCACCAGCCGTAGCTACGCTTATCGTGATGGTGATTACGTTGATGCATTCCATATGGCGAGACTACGCGTGCTCCTGTAGCAACCCTTCCTTGTGGCTGACCAGATAACGACAGAAATTGGCGTGGTTGGTTAGCCCAAGCTTGCGCATTGCGCTACGCTTATGACCACTAATCGTTTTCTCACTCACCTTCAATTTACGCGCAATTTCTCCGAGCGTTTGTCCCTGCTGCAAACAACTCATTACCCTTTCTTCGCTACGCGTTATCTTAACATCGGCTTGTTTTCCTCGCTTTTCAAGGAAGCCTCTAATGGCATCGCTATGATCAATCACGCCCGATAATAAACGAGCCAAAATCGCCTCACGCAGCGACGAAATTGGTTCCTGCTTAGACAGTAATGTATAAGTGTTATGTGAGATGACTCTCGACAAAACATAAGGATCTTCCGAGCGCGTTAAGACGATCACTGGAAGTTTAGGAAAAGCCGCCTTCAGAAAATGCAACGTATCTAATGCGCCTGATAAGCCATATTCAAAAGGAACAATTTCGATAATTAATGCATCAAATGGTTTTAGCGTGTGCTCAAGAACAAACTGAGAACATAGATTGAAGGGCTGACATTTGATATCCATGCCATCCATGCAACTATATATTCCCATCGCATCAACATGAGAGGTTTCAACTAATGCAATTCTTAACATTTTATCCCTAATGATAATTATATGAGGAAAAATCTTCAAATTATCCTGCAAATTTGCAATGCAATGTATAAATTCCTAAAGCAGTGAAAATAATTATTCACAAACCTTAAAGAAAACTATAACACTCTAAGTTGTTATCAATACATGAACATTTCTGGTATGTTTTGTATATAATTTCATCGCTTTTTGCGAAACAAAAAACCAAAAATTTATAAAAAACCAGAATTATCACCTACTAAAATGAAGTTTAGCATATTGAAAAAGTTATTTTATGGCTGTATTTTACTCAATCAAATAATAGGTTATACAATTAACAAATAGCATTGACATCATGACTTTGCGCTTAATCTAGATATAATGAATCTGGGACACTAACCTAAATTTTTACACACAGAGCAAATACCTCAATCGTGGTAATTGCCATCAATATAAAAAAGAGAAATATGCAAAAAAACAATTTAGCAAAAGAACTATTTCTTTATAGTTCAGTTATACAAACACTGCCTAATTTTAGGCAGTCCATCGGGCGGCATTATGATTTGATGTTATCAATGTGTAACACTCATCCTTTATTCTATAAAACGATGTTTAAAGACACGCGTTTCAATATCGCTATAACGATATTATGCTTTTATTTTACGCGTAAAGACCCCACATTATCCGATGTTAAGAACTACTGTGTTAGCCACGGCCTTGGTAGTCATAACAGCCTAGAATCATTGATGTTTTTCCTTCGCGTTGGTGGAAGGCTTAATGTTAAAAAAAGCGAAAAAGACAAACGAATTTTATTGTTCAGCCCAACGGAAAAAGGTTTGGATGAGACTCGTCGTTATTTAGCAAATTCTCTCGCTATTTTTCCCGATCTTCTACCGGATTATCGATTAAAAAAAGATCACCTTGAAAATTATGAGGGATTAAAAAATTTCTTCATCCGCTGTGCTGACCTGATGTTCAATGATGTCATAGTGAGCAATATTCTTCCTGACTCTCAAGTGTTTTTATTAAAAGATGCAGGACATATGATCTTTATACGTCTTTACATCGAATCGTTAAAACAAAAGGAAAATCATGGCGTCACTGCCAATATATCCTATAGCCAAATTGCCAAAGAAACTTCTGTTTCACGTACTCACTTACGTAGGATTGTTGATGCCGCAGCCAAGAAAAATCTCATGACGCCTCATGAGAATATGACGCTGACATTGCATGATTCTTTCATTACATTAGCAGAAGAATACATGGGATTATATTTTGCCTTTGTGCTGTATTGTTTAGATATCGACCCTACAAATTCTGTATTAATGTAGAGCGATTACAACCATATATATTTAAAGCTAATCACATCTAAAATAGCGCCGATGAAAAATTGTCACCTAAATGATTAGTTGATTATCTGGTTGTAATCCCAGTAGTTCCCTTCATCGTTTATTAGCGAGAAGGATATCTTCTTGCTCGTATTTTCTATGCCCGAAGGCAACGTAATTTGATGATGGCTTTTGGGCGGTAACGTTCCTATATCTAAAGGAATATTATTTATTGTCACACCAATAAGACTTAAATAAAACTCGGTTGGATTTTCAATTGTTAGGCTCTCGTTTTGCCGCATAAATGTGATCTTTTGACCAATCGACTTCTCTGGCTTACCCAGTCCTTTTGGGCGTAAAAAGAGCTTCATTTGAGTACGTAGCGCAATCGTAATTTTCTGCACAGAGTCCCCGGCCAAACGTGGAGGGATCTCATAAATATTCAGCCAAAACATCGATTCACGATCCTTTGGAAGCTGATTGTTCATCACCATTAAGCGTAAATTCGTCATCTCTTCGGGTTGCAGCTTAAATACAGCGGGCAATACCAAAACAGGGGAAGCGCTTTTATCCGGCGTTGCCTGTGGATCTCCATCGTCAGACCAAGC
Source organism: Hafnia sp. (assembly GCF_036648275.1). NCBI lineage: Bacteria > Pseudomonadati > Pseudomonadota > Gammaproteobacteria > Enterobacterales > Hafniaceae > Hafnia > Hafnia sp. Next base: position 154,460 of record NZ_JAVXIQ010000003.1, read on the forward strand.
CTGAACGACCACGGGATAGGTATTTTTATTCACCAGCTGTAGCGACGCTTCTGTTTCGCCATCGTTAAACACAACGCGAGTCGCCTCTGCGTTCACCGCCGCCTGCACATTGGCTACGCCGAGCAGAGCAAAAATAATGCAGCCAATGCTACTGAATGCGGATAAGAATCTGTGCATGCGCTTGATAGCTCCCTGCGGTGAGTTCATCCGAGCCAAATTTCTCTAGCTGCGCCATAAAGGTTTCGGTGTAGCTATCAATTCCCTGAGCCGTATTTGAATCCACTTTTGTTTGATCACCGCCAAGAATCGGTGACCAGCCGGTCGTTTTAGTGGTATCGGTGGTTAAAAATTGCATCGGTTGGTTATTGCGGTAGATCTTCACCCCCACACCACGGGCATGACCCGGTGTACCATACTGTTCATCCAGCAAATAGTTCGCTGCACCTGACGTTATCAGCCCATATTTGGTTGCAGCCGCAACACTGGCCGGCGGGGCTAAAAACCCTAATGCTATCTGGCCAGTTTTCAAACCCGAAGTTGCGGCAGACTGGCATTTGAAATCCAGCGTAAACGGCGACTGGCTCACTTCACCCGTCTGTAGCGCACTGATATTGATCGCGGGCAATGTCACCACCGGTGTGAAATTACTGACCTTACAGGTCGCCCCACGGCGGAACGTCACGTATTGATACAACCCAATCGATGCAGGCCAAGTGCCATACCAACCGGGGAAGCTAGTCTGTGAATCCGCGCCATCAGCGGGGCCGGTAATCCCAGGACCACGAAATGCGATATACGCATTAGGCTGGGTATAGGCATATAAATAACTAGCTGAGTTATTAGTGCCAGCACGGGCATAGTTCAGACGAAAAACCTCAGTTTGTACCGCACTAAAATTTTTCGCTTTAATCAGCAAACGTCCTTGGCTATCGGTATCAAGCCCGGTAAGCAGACGTGATTTCCATATTTTGTCGTAGAATTGGCCGGTTTCCATATTGGTAAACCGAATCGCAACGTTGCGTACATAGGTGGCATAAGCCTTCGGTGCGACACCGGTAATGCTGCCGTCATCATATAGACCGGCATAAGCCGCATCACCGTTAGTGGCATACATCTCAAATATTTGGGTCGCATCTGCCGCATCGCAGCGAAATAACACCCGCTCGCTCTCATAGCCTGAGTTAATCGCGTAGGAGGTAAACGGAGCGACGCTAGAGGCTAACAGCGTGCCATCGGGCTGGAAGTCATTGCTGGTGCTGATGTCCACCACGCTAGGTAAGCCTAAAGATCCGTTGTTGTAATCTAAGCTACCAGGCCATGAACTCGCCACGCCATCACTGGAGCTGCTCAGCTGCGATTGGGCCGTTATTTTTATACAAGTAGCAAACGCAGATGAAGATATCATCAGCAGGAAAAGCGTTGATATTGCGCTAGTATTGGCTTTCATCCTGAACATTTCCTTCCCCTTAATGTACACATTGCCCAGAAACAGAAACCAACTCCTGCTCTTCAGACGACTCTGGTAAGACGTAGCTCACGCGACACATCTCTTCTGCACTCTCGCCCCAACGCACGGTTAACGTGCCTTGACGCTCACGCACGCGAGCATAAATCAGGCTCGCTTGACCAGACATCCCTACTACGTGATTTTGGTCATCCACCACGTTTGCGCCCATTGGCAGAGCATCCGTGCCATTGATTTTGGCTTTGATTAACACGCCATAACCACTCAGCGTATCGAAAGAGGCCTTCACGGCAGCACCCGCATAAGGGATCACGCGGCTTTGCGTGCTCTTAAGTTCGGTATGCTTGTTGATCCCTTTAGGATCAAGGCTGATCGTGTTGTAACGATAAGGCGTCAGCGATGGAATAATGGCGTAGCCATTGCCGTCTATTCGCGCGCCCTGCCCATTTTTCACCAATGCGCCTTTAGCGCCTTTGGCTTCAACCAAACCAAACGTCTCGCTCAGATAAGGTCCAACCGTAACGCCACCTCGATGGATCACGGCAGCGCCGCGTCCCCCGACACCCCATTGGGTGTATTCGCTCGAGGCGGAATAACTGCCGTTAAGCGTACCGAACGCAGAGTTCTTTTGCAGATTCGCGCCCCAGTTATTAGTGCTACCCGCTTGGTTTTCGCGGTTTTGCTGATATCCGGCATATACAGAATAATTCAGCGTTCCTTGCTCATCTAACATGCCAGAAAGGGATGTTTGCGCTGAGTTACCGGAGCTATCAGCATGGCTGAGCGACGTCGAAACGTAGTTTTCACGTCCGCCAAACGAAAGCGGGATTGAGAACGTTAATGTAATCAGGTTCTCAGTATTGCCCACGTAGGAAGAGGAATACCTGCGCTCAGAATCATCATCACCACCAATATCCATCTGGTTACGGTATACCGACTGCTGACGGCTGATCGCCAAGTTGTAGCTAATGCTTTTCCAACTGTTGGAATAACCCAGTTGAAGCTGCGTATTACGCGATTGATTATCGTAGTAATCCATCACCGATCCCGACAAATACAAGCTGCCGTAATCACCCAGCGTCTGGTTGATCATCGCGGTAAACTGATTACGCTGATTCAAGGTATCTGACTTAAACACATTGTTTGAGTCATGTTTTTTACTTGCTCGCTCGCCTAATACATCACTCAGCTCGCGATAGCCTTCCGTGGAATAGCGATAACCCGCCAGCGCAACGTTAGTGCCGGTGTAATCAAATGTTCGGCTATATGAAGCCTGCACTCGCCACCCTGACTGGCTTTGTTCATCATCAATTTTGGCATGCGACCATGTGGTGTTCACGCCAAATGCGCCTAACCAATGGCTCCATACGCCACCGGCCAAAATAGCCTGATAGTCATCTGCAACACGCAAGCCGAGGTTGCCGGTAAGGCTATTGGAAACCCCGCGCTCATAGGTGAAATCACCAAACAGATTCTGCGTACCGCCGTAATCACGCGCTTTACCGATGAGAGCGTTATAGCGACCAACGCCAGGACGCATCGAATCAGGTACCGCAGAGAATGGCACGGTAAACGTTGAGCTACGCCCATTCGCTTCGATAACTTCAACCTTCAAGTCACCCTCATAGTGGGTGCTGCTCAAATCATCAATAACAAAAGGCCCCTGAGGGACATTGGTTTCGTAGATAGTACGGCCATTTTGGCTCACCACTACGCGCGCGTTGGTCTGCGCTGTTCCCCGGATCTCAGGCGCATAGCCGCGCCGCGACTGTGGCCACATACGCTGGTCGGTTTCCAGCTTGACGCCGTTAAATGCCATGCTGCCAAACAACGAGCCACCGCTATAGCTTTGGCCAATCATCAAGTTGCTGTTCAATGCCGCAATCGGCCTTTGCAGGTAAGTTTGCAGCGATTGCCACTGATAATGGGATTGGCTCGGCGACTGGCTATACGTTGCCGATGATTGCTGGCGTAGCTGCCATAAACCTAGGTTGATACCCGACTTCAAGCCAAGAAAACCATACTGACTGGTTCCACCAGAGCCTGAGCGATAGTGACTTTGATAATAGTTAGTGCTGTAGTTGAGGAACATTAACGATTCACCAGCATCCCAACTTTCCACGGGAACTGCGTCACGCGGTGAGCGCGCTAGCAAAGCCTGAGGAATATAGAGATCCAAACGCAGCCGAGGCTGGTCAAAAGCCCAACTGGCTCCCTTTAGCAGCTGTTCAGGCGCCTGACATACCGCTTTTTGTTGTGGATCGGCGGCTTTATCGACGGGCGGCAGCGAACTTTCGTTAACACCTGATTCCAAATAAAAATCGCGGCTAAGGCAAGGTTCGCTCTTTTCTTGAGCTGAGTTGTTAACAAAGTCAACGCTGTCTCGCTGCATAAAACGGCCATTCAGATAAATATCGACTGAATATTTTCCCGCAGCGGTATTATTATCCGTATTAAAACGCTTTAGTCCCTTAGCAAATCCACCACCTAAAAACAATGACTCATCAAAGGTATATTGGCTATTATCTGTCGCCCACGAATAAACGCTCATCGGGAATAATGCACAGGTAATCCACGAAGCTAATTTACGATTATTCATCTAAATACCCTCTCATTCCATGAGATGAATGAGGAATCCATCATAGTTGGTAACGGTGCGTTATTTTCGCTCCCTGATCGTTAATATAATTAATCGTTAACTCAGGATTTTTTGTTCTGCTTGGCACCGGCCATGCTTCAGTACTAAACGGGGCGATCATTTTATTGCCGAGTTGAATCACTTTATTTTCTGACAAAATGCTGGCCCCTGAAATAGACAGGTAATAGCCACTCATATTTTCTAATTCCAGCAAGTAAGAGTTTCCACGCTGAACTATTTTTGGTTTTACGTTTTGAGCAATCTCTGCAGGTGATGTCGTTATTCCAGTCGGGCGATAAAAAACCTTCACTCTGTTACGCAGCATTATCAACATTTGATTACTGCTGCTTTTTGCTTCTCTTGGTGGAATTTGTAAAAAATTAAGGTAATAGACAGACTCACGATCCTGAGGTAATTGTTCCCCAGTAAACATTAGCCGTACTGTTTGACCTGCTTTAGCCGCCATTTTAAAAAATGGCGGTGTAATAATGAATGGCGCTTGGCCTGTTTCAGGCGTTGAGTCTTCATTACCGCTGTCCATCCATACCTGAATCACATTAGGAAAATCATCGTGATTAGTCAGTTGGATATTTACCTCTTTGTTTTGTGCAGGATAAACCACACGGTTTCCTGTCATCACCACGCTTGCCTGCGCCGAAGCAATCAGGCAGAGCGCCAAAACACATCCAGTAAAAACATCCCTGACAGATAACATATTGTTGTTCCTAAAAATTTACAGACCGGTATCCCGGTCTGTATGGCTTACTGGTAAGAAATTGCGTACTGTAATGAACCTGCTACGGTGCCCGCTGTTGCTGCTGCAGTTGCGTAATACTGAACAGCGAAGTCATGCGTTGCTTCGGTAGCACCTTGTTTCAGTACCAGACCATCAACGCTTTGTGGGCTGGTTAAATTAATACCCGCCGTGTCTTGCGTGCTTTTCAGGATTTGTAATTCGACGTTTCCAGCACCACCGGTATTACCTAAATTGCCGCTATTGGTAACGTTATTACCAACGAAAACGGTTTTAATATTGGTGTCTGCCGCATCATTTTTGGTGCAGCCTGTTACGCCCAGAGTAAATATCGTTTGGCCAGCAGTGTCACCAGATGTAGCCAAATCAGTAGCAGCTACGGTTGGCAGTAAAACAATTGGGCTCGCATCATTTCCGTTAATAGAAACAGAGCAAGTCTGAGCGGTAACTTCACCTTGGAAAGTGATGGTATTCGCACTGATTGCCATTGCCGATGCAGAAACAAAACAGCCCGCCATTAATGCGATTGATAAAATAGATTTATTCATTAGGTTCTATCCTTTAATTTATACAGATGACTATCGTTATTTGTTTTAACGATTTTATTAATTTAAATATCCCTGTTTTTTTAGTCGCTAGAATAAAAACGGGCCATTTGGTGTTTACTGCAGAGTGAAGCGCGATCACTCTGGAGTAGAGACCTAAAGCAAGTTTTTAGTTATCTAAGGAAAACAAAAACGTCGAATTAAAAGTGCATTTCAAAACAAACAAAAATGTATTCATGATCCTTCACCTTATATATCGGCTAACACCACTTTTCTATGCGTTCACATAGCAGGAAGCGTTCCTCTTATCCGAGAGGAATATGCGTAATTAACCAAGAGATTTGTTATTTATTTTTTAATTCGATTTAGCTCATCCTTATAAACATGACCAGATAGAAAGTAAGAAAAAGATTAACAGACTGCTCAGAAGATTCCTATACCCACAAAGTGAATGAGGTGTTAAATAAATGTTACCTCATTCGAAAGTCAGATCTATTTCAGGTGCCAAATCGATAACATTTGTGAATGCAAGGTAAAAAAACACCATGGTTTACATATAATTAGCATGTTTATCATGAATCTGAACTTATTGGCCTGCCCAAAATCGCCCCATTTTTGTGCAGGGTGTACATTTTTGGGGTCATATCTAAAAACATGGTTTTTTACAAAAATACATAGATGCGTCATGATCAATTTTTGCAAAAATAGGATAAACCGTGTTTTTGCAGCCAAGTTACATCCAGACGCAATAAATCACTTACGTTGACTATTGGTTTATTAAATCAACCTTTACATAACCAATAACCACACTTATAGTTTGCGCAGTTAATCAGCGGAGATCCTTCCTTGGAAAGTCAGAGTAGTAACTTACATAGCAGTGACATATCACTGGCAAGCTGACTATCTCCCCAGATGCTTTGCTTGCCAGACTCGGCGGGCAGCATCATTTCTCATACCAGAACTGTTGCGTACCCATAAAAGACGTTATCAGCCAATAGGCTGATGGATTTGATGCGGACAGTTATCATGCAAATTTATACTCGCGCCCTATTCCCTCCGGGGAGAAACCTATCGATGTGAGTTGTCGGTAACGTTTAACGTCGCCTACTTTCTCGCGTCAGCTTTTCTTGTTGCTGTTGATTGCACCAAATCAACCTGCGCAGGAAGGCTTTCTCACGCCGGTATTTCGATATACGTCCACTTTGGACACACAGCAAACACTCTCGCCGCGAGGCGTAAGGAATCAATATGGACGAGCACCCCAGAAGCAACGTTATCCGCGTTGCACGGGCTGACGTGAGCGAACTCCGCCCCTAGTCTGCAACGCATACTCTTAGCCATTGGCTAATTAAGTAATTTAGCGAAAGAAAACTCCTCATTTTGGGGCGGATTTCTGCACGCAAAAAACAGTGATGAGTACTGTGTTATGACCCAGATAATCGATCAGGCCGCTGAAAAACGCAGCCGCAAAGACAAGAAAAAAGTGACCTATCTGATTGCAGAAGAATCTGCGGTCAGCTTGGATGCAACCCTATCAAATCTCTCTTCAAACCTCAGTGGACTTGAGGAAGAAGACGCACGCGAACGCCTGCTGGAAACTGGCCCAAATCAGGTGGCCCACGAAAAAGTGCCACCTGCTTTGGTGCAGTTGATCAGCGCGTTTAACAACCCCTTCATTTTTGTTCTAATGGTGCTGGCTGCGATCAGTTTCTTCACCGACTACTGGCTACCGCTACAACGCGGTGAAGAAACCGATCTCATCGGCGTCATCATTATTTTGATCATGGTGTCATTAAGCGGACTGCTGCGTTTCTGGCAGGAGTTTCGCACCAACAAAGCCGCTGATGCCCTGAAATCAATGGTGAGAACCACCGCAACGGTGCTGCGTCGGGCACATCCTGCGGCCAAAAGCGAGTGCAAAGAGATCCCTCTGCAAGAGCTGGTGCCTGGCGATATTATTCTGCTTTCTGCAGGCGATATGGTTCCTGCCGACGTTAAATTGATTGAATCGCGCGATCTGTTTATCAGCCAAGCCGTTCTGACCGGTGAGGCGATTCCAATTGAAAAATATGATGTTACCGCCAGCGTTAGCCAAAAATCATGCAGCGGCAATAATAGCGAAAGCGAGCTATTAGAGCTGTCCAACATTTGTCTGATGGGAACCAACGTAGCCAGCGGCACCGCGAAAGCCGTTGTGGTTGCGACCGGTGGCAAAACCTATTTTGGTTCTCTGGCTAAATCCATTGTTGGCACGCGCACGCAAACGTCGTTTGACCGTGGTGTTAACAGCGTAAGTTGGCTACTGATCCGCTTTATGTTGGTCATGGTGCCCGTTGTTCTGTTAATCAACGGCTTCACCAAAGGCGATTGGGCAGATGCCGCACTGTTTGCTTTGGCGGTTGCCGTGGGTTTAACCCCAGAAATGCTGCCAATGATCGTGAGCTCTAACTTGGCGAAAGGGGCAATTACCATGTCCCGTCGTAAAGTTGTAGTTAAGCGTTTGAATGCCATCCAAAACTTTGGTGCCATGGACGTTCTGTGTACGGATAAAACCGGTACGCTAACGCAAGACCGCATCATTCTTGAGCATCACATCGACATCAATGGGCACGAGAACAAAGAAGTGCTACAGCTGGCGTGGCTAAACAGCTACCACCAGAGCGGCATGAAAAACCTGATGGATAAAGCGGTGATCCGCTTCGGGCGTGCCCGTCCTGAAGTTGAGGCCATGGCTCGGTTTAGTAAAATCGACGAACTGCCTTTCGACTTTATTCGCCGTCGCCTGTCGATTGTGGTGAGCGATGAACAACGTCGCCATACGCTGATTTGTAAAGGCGCCGTCGAAGAGATGCTGGCCATTGCTACGCATATCAGCGATGACGGCAACATTTTGCCACTCGACGACAACGCGCGTGCCGAGCTGCTGAAATTAGCCACTCACTATAATGAGCAAGGCTTCCGCGTGCTGATGGTGGGTACCCGTGATTTAGGTATCGATGGCTGTGTTTTCCCACTGAGCAACAGCGATGAACGCGATTTGGTGATCTGCGGGTTACTGACGTTCCTCGATCCACCAAAAGAGTCTGCGGCTGAGGCAATCACCGCGCTGCGTGAAAACGGCGTGATGGTTAAAGTATTGACTGGCGATAACCCAATTATCACCAGCAAAATCTGCCGTGATGTGGGTTTAGAACCGGGCGAGCCTCTGCTGGGTAGCGAGATCGAAAGCATGAGCGACGAGCACCTTGCCTTGCTGGCCGAGCAACGCACCGTGTTTGCTAAGCTAACGCCGCTGCAAAAATCACGCGTACTGAAAGCGCTGCAAAGCAACGATCATACCGTCGGTTTCTTGGGCGATGGTATCAATGATGCCCCAGCGCTGCGCGATGCCGACGTTGGTATCTCCGTAGATACCGGCACCGATATCGCCAAAGAGTCCGCTGATATAATTCTGTTGGAAAAAGATCTGATGGTGCTGGAAGAAGGCGTCATTACCGGCCGCGAAACCTTCGGGAACATCATCAAGTACCTGAACATGACCGCCAGTTCTAACTTTGGCAACGTGTTCTCCGTGTTGGTCGCAAGCGCATTTATTCCGTTCTTGCCGATGCTCGCCATTCAGCTGCTGCTGCAAAACTTGATGTATGACATCTCACAGCTGACCCTGCCATGGGACAAAATGGACAAAGAGTTCCTGCGCAAACCGCGTAAATGGGATGCCAAAAACATTGGACGTTTCATGCTGTGGATTGGGCCGACATCATCCATTTTTGATATTACGACCTACGCCATTATGTGGTTTGTCTTTGCCGCCAACAGCATTGAACATCAGGCACTGTTCCAGTCTGGCTGGTTTATTGAAGGCTTGCTGTCGCAAACATTGGTTGTGCATATGTTGCGTACACAGAAGATCCCGTTCATTCAAAGCACGGCGGCGCTGCCGGTCATGCTCACTACGGGCATCATCATGGCACTTGGCATATATATTCCATTCTCACCGCTCGGTGCGTGGGTGGGCTTAGAGCCGCTGCCATGGCAGTACTTCCCATGGTTAGTGGGTACGCTGTTCAGCTATTGCGTTGTCACTCAGCTAATGAAACGTTTCTATATTCGCCGTTTCGGACAGTGGTTCTAATCTCAAATTCTGATTAAACCTCAAAGCCGCGGTCATCATGCCGCGGCTTTTTCTTTTTTATGTTAAGAACAGGCTTTAACTAAGGTATCGCTGATCCACTGATTCACACTTTTACCCGCAACCTCTGCCGCCACATTGATCTGTGAATGCACATCCGGCGGTACACGCAGACTAATTTTGCCGCTCGCGGGACGCTGTGGCTCACGCCCTCGTGAGGCGCAATATTCCAGATAATCATCCACAGAAATCTCAAACTCTTTACGCAAATCAGCCACGTTGTCGGCATGAAAGCTAATTAAGTCGCGAATACCAGCCAAACGGCCAACTAAGCAGTTGTCTTCATGGCTATATTCGATACGTGCGGTATATCCTTTGTAAGTCATTTCATTCATGGAATCACTCCCACCACTTCAAGAAAGGCTCTCAATTCTGTTATTTGATAGATCTTCGCCTCCTTCCTAGGATGCGGACGGTGGAGCAATACAACAACACCACCAATTTCAAATTTAACGCGCGAGCCTTGACCTTCAGAAACCACGGCACCGAGGGCGATTAACAAGTTTTCAATCTTCCGCCACTCTAGCGTTCGTATCGGCGGGTTAGTGAAAATGACGTATAGCGTTCGTTGGTGTCTGGCACTGAGCTTATGAGTCGACATCCTTGCACCTCATCCGTGTCGCTCACGCGATAACGATATCAAATTTTGATATCATGGCAAGCGTTTTGCGATGAAAATTTGAGCGCAATGTAGAGCGAATTGAATGAAGTGGCTAACCGCTAAACGCCGTTATTTACCCTGCTTCGCAAACAAAAAATGTATCCCCAGCGGCGTGGAATAATCTCTGCGGCACTTCTCGCATAATTAATTTAAACATCAGCAGCCTATACTGATTTCTAGTGCCATTCGTGCGCCAACAACACAATCAGCGACATGCTGCTCATCCTACTTAGAGACATCACATGACAAATTCTTGGGAAGACCGTTTAATCATTGCCGATTTAATGACGGGTTGGATGCACAGAGATCTGGCAGAGTGGGACAAAATGCTAGAGCTGTTTCACCCAGACGGAACCATCGAGGTGACATGGTTTGAAGGCTTATTTACCGAGTTCGTGAAAGGCTCTCAACGTATGGAAAGTTCACCGCTAGTCACCAAACATCTTATTGGCTCACCGATGATCCAGTTTAACGGAGACAAAGCTATCGCTGAAACCAACGCCATGATCGTGATTGAAAATGCGCAAATGAAACTCGGTGCCAGCGTTCATAACCGTTTTTACGACTGGGTGGAAAAACGTGACGGCGTGTGGAAAATCACCCACCGCCAGTCTATCTATGATTTTGGCTCGTTCAACTTCCCACAGGGCATCGTTGAAATCGATAAAGCCACGGCAGAAAAATTCCCTATCGCCTATGCGCCACTGGCATACCTGTTGGAAAAGAGCGGTTTCCCACTATCGCGTGAATTTGCCAGCAAAGGCAGCGTGCTAGAAACAGAAATGAAAGCCGAAGGGCAAGCGTGGCTGAAAGGGTAACACTCAACGCTATCCGCCCCGGTTGGGGCGGAAGCGAGATGTTATCGTGCTACGAGCGCCTGCGCACAGGCCCAAGCCGAGCTCCACGCCCACTGGAAGTTATATCCTCCCAGCCAGCCGGTTACGTCTACCACTTCACCAATAAAGAACAGCCCTGGAGCTTTGTGCGCCTGCATGGTTTTCGACGACAGCTCATCGGTGTCAACGCCGCCTAGCGTCACCTCTGCGGTACGATACCCCTCAGTGCCGTTTGGGATCACCTGCCAAGTTTGTAATGTTTCCACCACCTGCATCTGCTGCGCAGCGTTTAACTGTTTTAGCGTGACATCAGGGATTTGCCCTAAAGTTTGTAAGCACTCAACTAAACGTTTAGGAAGCTGTTTTGCCAGCGTATTTTTCAGGCTCTGATTCGGATGTTCAGCGCGTTCTGCATCGAGAAAAGCAGACAGATCGCAATCCGGCAGCAGGTTAATCGTCACTTTTTCACCGGCCTGCCAATAGCTGGAAAGCTGTAGAATTGCCGGACCGGACAAACCACGGTGGGTAAAGAGAATACTTTCGCGGAAGCTAGTGCCTGATTCTGCGGTCACGACCGAAGGAACAGCCACGCCCGACAGTGTTTGCAGATGATCTAACAGCGGTTTATGCAGCGTAAACGGCACCAACGCCGCACGCGTTGGCAATACATTAAGGCCAAACTGCTCGGCAATTTTGTAACCGAAAGGCGTCGCGCCAAGGCCCGGCATAGAAAGACCGCCGCTGGCAATCACGAGCGAGCGGCAGTTAACCTGCTCGCCGTTTAGCTGTAGAGAAAACTCGCCGTTCTCCATCCGCTCAACGTTTAAGATTTCACTGCGCAAGCGAATAACTACCTGCCCCAGCTCACACTCTTTTAGCAGCATATCCACGATCTGCTCGGCGGAGTCGTCACAAAAAAGCTGGCCCAAGGTTTTCTCATGGTAGGCAATTTGGTAGCGACTCACCAGCTCGATAAAGTCCCATTGGGTATAACGCGCCAACGCTGATTTGCAGAAGTGTGGATTCTGCGACAAATAGGCCGCAGGTTCGGTATACATGTTAGTAAAGTTGCAGCGACCGCCACCCGACATCAGGATTTTGCGTCCTGCTTTTTTGCCGTTATCAACAACCAGCACGCGCAAACCAAGTTGCCCTGCCTGAGCAGCACAAAACAGGCCAGCGGCACCAGCGCCAACGATCACTACATCAAAATTTTCCACACATAACCTCTTATTTTGCGGTTTTGAACGCAACCGCGAACGTAAATACCGATTTTTCCAATATGAGCTAATCTGGTAATAAATGACGAAATAATCCCAGACCAGCGGCGGGGGATTGTAAACGGGGTAATTCTTCACCGCCAGTGTCAGAAAAAATTAATCTTAAGATATTCACTCAACATACTGAAATGATAGGACTAATCCGAGATATGTATTGATAACCAATGTAAACAAATCAAAAAAACGTCATATTTTGCTTTTCCCCAGCACGCGTTCTCGCAGATAATGCGCCGCGTTCATGACCACTAACTGGCGTAACGCTTATGCTACATCTATTTGCAGGGCTGGATTTTCACACTGGCCTTATGTTAGTCCTCGCACTGATGTTTGTTTTGTTTTATGAAGCCATCAATGGTTTCCACGACACAGCAAACGCAGTCGCAACAGTTATCTATACTCGTGCACTACGCTCGCAGATCGCGGTCGTTATGGCGGGTGTTTTCAACTTCTTAGGTGTGATGTTGGGTGGCCTCAGCGTCGCCTACGCAATTGTGCACCTCCTCCCAACAGATTTGCTGTTGAACGTGGGCTCGACTCACGGTCTGGCAATGATGTTCTCTCTGCTTCTAGCTGCGATTATCTGGAACCTCGGCACCTGGTATTTTGGTCTGCCGGCATCCAGTTCTCACACGCTAATCGGCGCGATTATCGGTATTGCACTGACAAACGCACTGATGACCAACACTTCTGTGGTGGATGCACTCAACATTCCGAAGATGCTGGAAATCTTCCTATCGTTGATTCTCTCGCCACTCATCGGTCTGGTTTTGGCCGGCCTGATGGTATTTGTACTGCGTCGTTACTGGAGTGGCACGAAAAAACGTCGCCGCATGCATATGACGCCTGCTGAACGTGAAAAGATTGATGGCAAACGTAAGCCACCGTTCTGGACACGTATTGCCCTGATCCTGTCTGCTATCGGCGTGAGTTTCTCTCACGGCGCTAACGATGGTCAGAAAGGCATTGGTCTGCTGATGCTGGTATTGATTGGTGTGGCTCCGGCCGGCTTTGTGGTTAACATGGACGCCACTGGCTATGACATCACTCGTACCCGCGATGCCATCACGCATCTGGAACAGTATTATCAGAAGCATCAGGAAGCACTGCCGCATATCGTTGGCATTGAAGAACACCAGCCCGTTGCACCAAGCACCGGCAACAATGATTTCCATTGTGATTCTTCACGCGCACTGATTGCTATCGACCACAGCAAAGCCCTGCTGAACAACCTGCAACGCTACGATGAGCTGACCGTTGATCAACGTAATCAGATGCGTCGTTTGCTGATGTGTGTTGCTGACACAGCGGGTAAAGTTGCCAAACTGCCAGAGACCGATGCTCAGGATAAGCGCTTCCTGAACGACCTGCGCAAAGACCTGCTGGAGACCGTTGAGTACGCACCGATGTGGATTATCGTTGCAGTCGCTCTGGCGCTGTCTCTGGGTACCATGGTTGGCTGGCGTCGCGTAGCGACCACCATCGGTGAGAAGATTGGTAAGAAAGGCATGACCTATGCGCAAGGCGTTTCTGCGCAGATGACTGCCGCCATCTCTATCGGCGTGGCAAGCTACACAGGTATGCCGGTTTCCACCACTCAGGTACTCTCTTCTGCGGTTGCAGGTACCATGATTGTGGACGGCGGCGGTGTACAGAGTAAAACGATCAAAAGCATTCTGCTGGCATGGGTTCTTACCCTTCCAGTCGCGATTGTGCTTTCTGGTGGTTTGTACTGGCTGGCGCTGACCTTCGTGATCTAATGTATTACCACAGTCTAAAGCCCGTTCATTGAACGGGCTTTTTTTTTGCCTTACATCAGCCCTCGCACCAAAATCACACCGATAAACAGCGGGCCAATGTAGCGCCAAGTGATACGCAGACTGGCACGCCAGAAAGGCGAAATATCCGCTGGCATCAGCGTTGCGGCACGCGGCGACCAGCCAAATACCAAGCAGATAATAATACCGAACAGCGGCATCATCAGATTCGACGTTAAGAAATCCAGCACATCAAACAGCGTTTTGCCACCCAGCGTAAAGCCACTTAATTCGCCAAATGATAAGGTCACAGGAATACCCGCCAGCATAATACTCGCGGTGATAATCAGGCTCGCGTTGCGGCGCGACCAGCCCCAGCGCCCCTGAGTAAAGGCAACGATATTTTCCAGCAGAGAAATCGACGAAGACAGCGCAGCCACCAGCAACAGCAAGAAGAACGCGACGGCCAATACGGCACCACCCGGCAAATGCGCGAAGAACACGGGCATGGTCATAAACGTCAATCCGGGACCAGCGGCAGGGTCCAGACCCGCCGAACTTAACGCTGGGAAAATCATCAAGCCCGCCAGCACGCAAACCAGACACGACAGCGTGACAACCCAAACGCTTGAGCGCGCAATGCCTTTGCTATCCGGCAAATAAGCCCCGTAGGTCACATGAATGCCCAAGCCAATCGACAGCGAGAAGAACGCCAGCCCCAGCGCATCCAAAACGCTTTTTCCGCTCATATGGCTAAAATCAGGATACAAGAACAACTTCAGCCCAGCGCTCGATCCCGGCAGCGTCATACCCACCACAATCAACACCAGCATGATTAAGAATAGCAACGGCATCATGATCTTAACCGCTTTCTCAACGCCGCGCTGCACTCCGCCTAACACCACATAGCAGGTCAGCGCCGCAAACAGCAGATGGGTAATAACCGGCAAAAACGGATTGCTAATAAAATCGGTAAACAGTGAGTTCAGCTGGCTTGAGTCGGTAATATTCAGCTTGCCCGCCGCCGCCATGAACGTATATCCCACCGTCCAACCGCCAACCACGCTGTAGAAACTGAAGATGCACCATGAGCACGTTACGCCCAATACGCCAACCCAGCCCCAATGACGCCCTGCTAGCTGTTTAAATGCCTTAACCACGCCCTCGCGGGTATGGCTGCCCAGCAGCGTCTCCGCCATGAATACGGCCAGACCCAGCGTAAAACTGAACACCAAAAACACGATCAGAAATGCGCCGCCGCCGTTGGTGGCAGACACATAAGGGAATTTCCAAATAGCACCAATGCCAATCGCAGAGCCTGCGGCAGCCAAAATATGCCCAATTCGAGATGACCACTGCTGACTCATGCGAACCTCCAAGGGGAGGTAAAAATGCTGAACTTCATGTTGATGCTCCGGTGTTGAATAAATGCTGCCGGAGGGTGCTAGAAACAACAAGGCCGCCCTTCCGGCGGCCTTGTGAAATTTGAATGCGTGCAGGCCACCTAGATGATAAGGAGAAGGAGGCTGAGTTGGAGGTTAACTGCTTGCACGTTAGGATTTCCTAAAATTGAATACCTTTTCAAACTAATCAATGTGCATCGTGCCTGCAATCATTATTTTTCACTTTTACCTTTCGGCAACATCCCGTTGCGCCAATGCTTCCCTCACCGGCTAATACCAAACGGCCATGGCGCACAGGCTAACCACCACCAGACCACATAGCCCACTGGTTAAAATAAACTGCCGGCGTAGCCGTTCGCAGCGGCGAATAAACTCATCGTCATGGTGATCGAGATAGCGCTGAGCTTGAATATAACGCACCAAACGCACCTGTTTGCTCGGCTGCCCGTGCGAAGTAAAGAAACCACCGCCATCAACATATTGATAAAGCAGCGGATCGCAACCACGCAATACCACCAGCAACACACGCAACGAGGAGTAATAGCGCAGCATGTTAATCACGCACACAAAAAACAGCGCCCAAAAAAGCGCGACAGTATTAATCATGATCTCCTCCCGGCATCTTCTCTAGCTAAACATCAGCGATGAGATAACGGTGCCTTTCTATTTTCTCGCCAGACAACCTTAGCCTGACAGGCGTCATCAGGCTAAACCACGATGGTTATTATCAACGTCGGCAAAATTACGCGTCACACTCCGCAACAGTGCCCATTAATCAGTTTAGGAAAGGAACGGAGAAACGGTATGGGGATCACAAAATTAATTTAGCGGACTAAGCGTTAAAGCGCAGAATACGCTGGCGAATGATTTTACCTCGCGATTAATCCCTATAAGAAATCGCCCCAATAGAGATAAACCAGATAACAAAAGCAAAAAAAGGTGAAAATCTTTCCTCACAAGATAATCAACTCTTGCTTTACAGCCACGCTATCCTTATAAAAAACGGGTCTACTATTTTTAGCCACAAGCTGAAACGTATGGTTCTGAGGACCTAATAAGACGATTTTTTCGCCGTTTACGCAGTTTTAACGTGTAAAACCGCGTCTTTTGTGACGAAAGCATGTTCAGCTTAGGCTCAAAAGAGTAAAACATTAGATAGAAGCAATATGTTAAGGATTTGAGTGACGAGTGTGAGCAAAACGACACCCTCGTGATCAACACCCGGAATAATTCGAGTTGCATTGAGTGGGCATAGCCAACAAAAATGTCGCTTGAAATATGATGGGTATAAACGATGCTAACATGCAGGCATGCAAGAAAAGCCAGGTAGCGACACCTAATGCCTGCTACCCCGTTAACCGGCTTTATGGAAGGAGTAAACTTATGGCTTATAAACACATTCTGGTTGCTGTAGACCTTTCCCCAGAAAGTAACATCTTGGTTGAGAAAGCAGTATCTATGGCGCGCCCTTATGACGCTAAAGTTTCTCTGATTCACGTGGATGTTAACTATTCTGACCTGTACACCGGCCTAATTGACGTGAATCTGGGCGACATGCAGAAACGTATTTCTGACGAAACTCACCACGCCTTGACCGAGCTTTCTCAAAACGCAGGCTACCCAATTACCGAAACCCTGAGCGGCAGCGGCGATTTGGGTCAGGTACTGGTTGATGCCATTAAGAAATATGATATGGACTTGGTTCTGTGCGGACATCATCAGGATTTCTGGAGCAAGCTGATGTCTTCTGCGCGCCAGTTAATCAACACCGTACACATCGACATGCTGATTGTTCCACTGCGTGACGAAGACGAAGACTAACGTTTTCGCTCTTCTGCTCAATTAAGCTTTCAACGCCCGCTCTGCGGGCGTTTTTGTTTTTACCCTACCAACCCCCCTCCCAGCCTCCCCCCTTCACAGGGGGAGGGGCCGAACGAGATTCTTACAAGCATCACAGCACAGTTCCCTCCCCTGCCAAGGGGAGGGTTAGGGTGGGGTTGTTTTGCCAACTTCACCTCTTATCCCGCGAGAAACCTAGAGTCGGGTCATTGAATTCTCTACAAAAAAACCACGAATCATCTTTTAAATAGTGTGATCAACCACTAGGATCGCAATCAGTCCATACAATAATCTACATCATCACCAAAAATTGGCATTAACACGGCATCAGAACATATAAAAACGGAATTCTATTTCATCAGGGATGTATCTTCGGCAGCAGGCTCCGCGCATGCCTACACTTAATTAATCAATATTCGAAGGCGAACTAATATGAATAAGCCCGCCCCAGTCGGTTTATTGCAGCAACCTAAACCGTTTTTCATGATTTTCTTTGTTGAGCTATGGGAACGCTTTGGTTATTACGGCGTGCAAGGCATTCTGGCTGTTTTCTTCGTTAAACAGCTAGGCTTCTCACAGGAACAGGCCTTCATCACCTTCGGCGCATTTGCTGCTTTGGTTTATGGACTGATCTCCATCGGCGGCTACGTCGGCGACCACCTGCTTGGCACCAAACGAACCATGGTACTCGGCGCAATTGTCTTGGCGCTCGGCTACTTCATGACCGGTCTGTCACTGCATAATCCCGATATGATCTTTATCGCTCTAGGGACTATCGCGGTTGGTAACGGCCTATTTAAAGCCAACCCGGCCAGCCTGCTATCAAAATGCTATCCGCCAAAAGATCCCCGTTTAGACGGCGCATTTACCCTGTTTTATATGTCTATCAATATCGGCTCGCTGCTGTCATTGTCACTGGCTCCGATTATTGCCGACAAATATGGCTACGCCGTAACCTATAACTTATGCGGCATTGGTTTAGTCGTGGCCTTGCTGGTTTATTTCTGCTGCCGTGGCATGGTGCGTGACATCGGTTCTGAGCCTGATGCCAAACCAATGAACTTCAAAAACCTGTTGCTGGTGCTCATCGGCACCGTGGTTATGGTGTACGTTTGTGCATGGCTGATGCATAACGTCAAAGTCGCCAATATCGTGCTGATCGTGCTGTCGATCATCGTGATTTTCTTCTTCTTCCGTGAAGCGTTTAAGCAGAACAAAAGCGACCGCAACCGCATGTACGTGGCTTTCGTTTTAATGATTGAAGCCGTGCTGTTTTATATTCTGTATGCCCAGATGCCTACCTCGCTGAACTTCTTTGCGATTAACAACGTACACCATGAAATCCTTGGTATCGCAATTAACCCAGTCAGCTTCCAGGCACTAAACCCATTCTGGGTGGTCGTTGCCAGCCCGATTTTGGCCTCACTCTATACGCGTTTCGGCGCTAAAGGCAAAGACCTGACTATGCCTGCTAAATTTACGCTGGGTATGTTCCTGTGCTCGCTGGGCTTCCTAACTGCCGCAGCGGCTGGACTCTGGTTTGCCGATGCGCAGGGGCTGACGTCTCCGTGGTTTATTGTGCTGGTTTATCTGTTCCAAAGTCTGGGTGAGCTGATGATCAGCGCCTTAGGTTTAGCAATGGTGGCTGCGCTGGTACCTCAATATTTGATGGGCTTCATTCTTGGGATGTGGTTCCTGACTCAGGCCGCCGCCTTCCTGCTTGGTGGCTATGTGGCAACCTTTACCGCCGTACCTGAAGGTATTAGCGATCCGCTGCAAACCCTGCCAATTTATACCGGCGTATTCAGCAAAATCGGCATCGCCACCTTTGTTATTGCCATCATTATGGCCGCGATGGTGCCATGGCTAAACCGCATGATGAATACCCAACCGGAAAGCCAAAAAGCATAAATACACGTCTTCTTGTCATTTCCCCTAACGCCTCCATCTGGAGGCGTTTTTATTTGCTACGTGATAATAAATCGCTTGATTAAAAGCCTATTCCCAGTGATATAGTCAAAAAGCAAACACAAAGCATAATTGCATTTATAACCATAAAAAACGCATAAAACATCAACCACACCCTCTAAATAATTCACGTGAAGGATTACAGGGGAATAAGGAGTACCAAACTATGGAGCAACTATTGTCTCTGGAAAACTTTCTCGCCAGCGTACAAAAACGCGATCCCAACCAACCCGAATTCTTGCAGGCCGTGCGAGAAGTAATGACCACCCTGTGGCCGTTTCTAGAGAAAAATCCACGCTATCGTGACGCCGCCCTGCTAGAACGCCTGATCGAGCCTGAACGTGTGATTCAGTTCCGCGTCACATGGGTTGACGATCGCGGGCAGGTTCAGGTCAACCGCGCATGGCGCGTACAGTTCAGCTCGGCCATTGGGCCATTTAAGGGCGGAATGCGCTTCCATCCTTCGGTTAATCTGTCGATCCTGAAATTCCTCGGCTTTGAGCAAACGTTTAAAAACGCGCTCACCACGCTGCCGATGGGTGGGGGTAAAGGCGGTAGCGATTTCAATCCAAAAGGAAAAAGCGACGGCGAAATCATGCGCTTCTGCCAAGCCTTAATGACTGAGCTTTACCGTCATTTAGGGGCCGACACCGACGTTCCCGCGGGTGATATCGGCGTGGGTGGACGAGAAGTGGGCTTTATGGCCGGCATGATGAAAAAGCTGTCGAACAACACCGCATGCGTATTCACCGGAAAAGGGCTGTCGTTTGGCGGCAGTTTAATCCGTCCTGAAGCGACGGGCTATGGCCTGGTCTACTTCACCGACGCCATGCTAAAACGCCATGGTTTAGGTTTTGAAGGAATGAAGGTCGCGGTATCAGGTTCGGGCAACGTGGCTCAATACGCCATCGAGAAAGCAATGGAACTGGGTGCGCGCGTCGTCACCGCTTCAGACTCTAACGGCACCGTGGTTGATGAAGCTGGCTTTACGCCGGAAAAACTGGCGCGTCTGTGCCAGATAAAATCTCAGCAGGATGGGCGCATTGCCGACTATGCCAAAGAGTTCGACCTCACCTATCTTGAAGGCCAGCAGCCTTGGGGCATCAGCGTTGATATCGCTCTGCCTTGCGCCACCCAGAACGAACTGGATGCACCAGCCGCACGTCAGTTGATCGCCAACGGAGTCAAAGCGGTGGCCGAAGGCGCAAATATGCCAACCACAATTGAAGCCACGGATCTCTTCCTTGAAGCGGGTGTTTTATTTGCGCCGGGTAAAGCGGCTAACGCCGGTGGCGTAGCAACATCTGGTTTAGAAATGGCGCAGAACGCGGCACGCATGGGTTGGAAGGCGGAGAAAGTGGATTTGCGCCTGCACCACATCATGCTAGATATTCACCAAGCCTGCGTGGAATATGGCGGTGAAGATAAACAAACAAACTATGTGCGCGGGGCGAATATTGCAGGATTCGTGAAAGTCGCCGATGCCATGCTGGCACAGGGCGTTTTATAAGTTTTGACAGAAGTTACCCCACCCCAGCCCTCCCCTTCGCAGGGGAGGGAGCCGAACGGTGCTCAATCAAAGATTCGAACTGCTAACGATCGATGCTGATTAGGTACTCGGCCTGCTCCACCCCCTGTCAAGGGGGAGGCTGGGAGGGGTTTGTACAACCGAACTGATTACTTCCCTTCCAACTCGCTTAAGATTTTATACGCCACCGTTACACGCTGATCGATAGAGTAGTTCTTGTTCGCCAGCATCACGATACCCATCTTTTTAGCTGGAACAAACGCGATATAGGCACCAAAACCATTGGTGGAACCGGTCTTGTTAATCCATACTTTTTCTTGCGGTGGCAACGGTGGAACAATCGGCGTAGCAACGCTTTTTGTCATCGCCATATCGTTACCTGTGAGCAGATCCGGCAGAGAAACCGGATATGGCAGCTGTTCCCACATCAGATCCTGCGTGATTTTGCCTGACTTAAAGTAACCGGTGTGCGTGTCGGTTAGCGCTTTTTGCAGCGTCGAATTTCCATCAAGTTTTAGTTGTCCCATATTGGCTTGCACGTAGCGGATCAGGTCACTCGCGTTAGTTCTAATGCCATACGCTTCGTTGCCCAAGACTTCCATATTAACGTGGATCGGCTCATTCTTTTTGTTGTAGCCCCAAGCATAATTTTCCGCTTGGTCTGCTGGAACATTAAGGTAGGTATGCGTCATACCCAACTTAGGAAGAAGCGTCTTCTCAATCGCGTCTTCGTAGGTCATTCCCATACTTTGCGCGGCAATCATGCCCAACAAACCGGTACCGATATTGGAATAAACACGGTGAGTCCCCGCAGGATCGGCAGGTTTCCACGCTTTCAGATAAGCCATCAACTGATCGGTATTTTTCACTTCTTCAGGCATGAACAGCGCTAAACCTGTGGTATGCGTTCCCGCATTCAGCACGCTGATGTGATCGAAACTACTGCCGCGCAGTTCTGGCACATAGTGGCTAATGCTTTTATCCAGCGATAATTTGCCGCTGACCTGTGCATAAGACGCCAGCGTCGCTGCAAAGGTTTTGCTCAACGAGCCAACTTCAAAAAGCGTGTTGTCCGTTACGGGTTGCTGTGGCTGTTTGGAGGCTAAGCCATAGTTATAAATATAATCTTTGCCGTTCAGCGTTACTGCCACCGACATGCCCGGAATATTGTTCTTCTGCATCAACGGCTGGATCAGGCTATCAACGGTGTCTTTAATTTTGGCCTGATCCATTTCTGACGCCATGGCGCCCTGAGCCGTTACCGCCAGACAGGTAATCACGGATAACAGCTTCAATGTGCTCTGCATTTTTTTACGCATATTAAATGACCTTTTAATCGGAGATATTTTGAATCTTGCACGCCTATCAGCATGCAAAAGAAAAAGTTTAGCGAAATAATCATTCACACGATGAGGCTATGGCACCACTACGCCAAACTCATCGTGGCGGCAGGAATATCCGCTATCACCCGTAGATTGACAAGCGAGATTAAATTCCCTTAGGGTAAAGAAAAACTTATAGCTAGCTTCATTAAGGGCCATCATCATGCGTTCCCATCTCCCGCTTAACGCGCTTCGCGCCTTTGAAGCCTCTGCCCGCCACCTTAGTTTTACTCGTGCTGGACTGGAGCTCAGCGTGACGCAGGCAGCCGTTAGCCAGCAAGTTCGAACTCTCGAGGCGCGGTTAGGAACGCAGCTGTTTAAACGCCTACCGCGAGGATTAGAACTCACCGATGAAGCTCATGTATTGATGCCGGTGCTTAGCGAAGCATTTAGCCAGATTGAGGCGGTGCTTAAACAGTTTGACGGCGGTCATTTCCATGAGGTGCTGACCGTCGCCGCGGTGGGCACCTTTGCCGTGGGCTGGCTGATGCCTCGTTTGCAAAGCTTTAACGCTGACCATCCCTTTGTTGAGCTTAGACTGCTCACCAATAACAATCTGGTTAATTTAGCCGGAGAGGGTTTAGATTTTGCCATACGCTTTGGTAACGGCATGTGGCCAGCGACCCATAACGTTCGGCTATTTGATGCCCCCCTCAGCGTACTGTGTGCTCCCAGCGTAGCTCAGCGATTAGAGCAGCCTCAAGATTTAGCCAAAGAAACGCTTATGCGCTCTTATCGAGCCGAAGAGTGGAACAACTGGTTTGTTGCGGCGGGTATTGAGCCAATAAGAATTAACGGGCCTATTTTTGATTCATCACGCCTGATGGTTGAAGCTGCCGTTCAAAATGGGGGCGTCGCGTTGGCTCCGGCCAAAATGTTCGAACACGAACTGCAAAATGGCATATTAGTGAGCCCCTTTGATATCAACGTTGAAATCGGCAGTTATTGGTTAACATGGCTAAAATCCAAACCGCTATCTCCCGCCATGCAGCAGTTTCAGCAATGGCTTGTGGCACAAGCCAACGAGTAGCGACGCCCAACGATTACCAACGCAAAACCGTGGCCTATCACAACCATAGACGCAACCTTTGCGGCAATAGCGTGAGTAGCGTTACACTCTAAGGCAATTTTCTCACTGGCAGTGATTAGCTTTGCACCGCCGGTATATACCCTAAATAATTCAAGTTGCATCGATGCGGCTTGAAGTATGACGGGTACACAACTCATGGAACTCCCTGATGACTAAACATTATGACTATCTCGCAATTGGCGGTGGCAGCGGCGGTATTGCTTCCATCAACCGTGCGGCCATGTATGGCCAAAAATGTGCGCTGGTTGAAGCCAAGTATCTGGGCGGCACCTGCGTAAACGTGGGTTGTGTGCCGAAAAAAGTAATGTGGCACGCCGCGCAAATCGCGGAAGCAATCCATTTGTATGGCCCTGATTATGGTTTTGATACCACGGTGAATAAGTTCGATTGGGGCAAACTGATCGAAAGCCGCACCGCCTATATCGACCGTATCCATCAGTCCTATGAACGTGGACTGGGCAACAATAAAGTTGACGTGATCCACGGCTTTGCCAAATTTATTGATGCGCATACCGTTGAAGTGAACGGCGAAACCATCACCGCCGATCATATCCTGATCGCAACCGGTGGCCGCCCTTCTCGCCCGAATATTCCAGGGGCAGAATACGGCATTAACTCCGATGGCTTCTTTGAGTTAGATGCACTGCCAAAACGCGTGGCAGTGGTCGGCGCTGGCTATATTGCCGTTGAAATTGCCGGTGTGCTGAATGGCTTGGGCTCTGAAACCCATCTGTTTGTGCGTAAACACGCGCCTCTGCGTACCTTTGACCCAATGATTGTTGAAGCGCTGGTTGAAGTGATGAACGCCGAAGGCCCGCAGCTGCACACCCAGTCGGTTCCAAAATCCGTGGTTAAAAATAGCGATGGTAGCCTCACGCTAACGCTGGAAAATGGCAAAACGTTTGAAGTTGACTGCCTGATTTGGGCCATTGGCCGTGAACCCGCTAACGACAATATCAACCTGAGCGCCGCGGGTGTCAAAACCAACGATAAAGGCTACATCACCGTTGATAAATATCAGAATACCAACGTAAAAGGCATTTATGCCGTTGGTGATAACACCGGTGCCGTTGAGCTAACACCGGTTGCCGTTGCTGCTGGCCGTCGTTTATCTGAGCGTTTGTTTAACAACAAGCCGGATGAGCATCTCGACTACAGCAATATTCCAACCGTAGTATTCAGCCATCCGCCAATTGGCACCGTTGGTTTGACTGAAGAGCAGGCGAAAGAGCAGCACGGCGAAGACAACGTGAAGGTGTACAAATCCTCCTTCACCGCAATGTATACCGCTGTGACTCAGCACCGCCAACCGTGCCGCATGAAGCTGGTATGTGCAGGTAAAGATGAGAAGATCGTTGGCATTCACGGTATTGGCTACGGCATGGATGAAATGCTACAGGGCTTTGCCGTTGCACTGAAAATGGGTGCAACCAAAAAAGACTTCGACAACACCGTAGCAATCCACCCAACAGGCTCGGAAGAGTTTGTGACCATGCGCTAATCATTGATAGCGCAGTAACAGAAAAGGCCGAAGATCTCTCTTCGGCCTTTTGTTTATCTTTCTCTCAGGCTTGATGTTATTGCACGATCACGAAATATCGTGAATAAAGCTCAAAAAGTCGCTTTTACGCAGCAAAGATAGACGTTCACGGAACTGACGCAGCTTGCTGTAGATCGACTTGTCCGCAGTATGTAGCTTGGCGGCGATACACTTCACACGCATGCCGCTCATCATGTCATCTAAGATCGTGAACGTTTCTTCAGTGACGCGACCCGGACCATTGGATGTCTGGAACGTATGCTGAACTTCTTGCGTCACAAAACGACCACCGCGCAGGACTTCCTGCACCGCTGATTCTACCGACTCAAGGGACGCTTTCTTGTTAATAAAACTTGCGTTATCAATGAGTCGAACGAAATTCAGCGTATGCTCTGCCTGATTCGATGTCCAAAATACGGTGCGATAAGCATCATACGAACGTAAACCGGCCAGAGTACGAACCACCTGAAAAATAGATTGATTCAAGCTGTCTAAATCAACCATAACAATTTTGGCTCTATCAGAATCAATCACAGCCCCTTGGCCTAGAGGTGCAATTTTCTTCAATAGGCTTTTTACTCCCGCAGCAAACATAGGATCGTCAGATAAAATAGCGATCACCGCGTTATCAATATTAATGACTTCAAGCTCAGATGATGATGTGGATAATGAATTCACTTTTTATTACCTTAAATATCATCGGCAACACCACTGCGGGGTATCTTGCCTAGTAGTACATCCTTGTGATAACTCCAATCCGACGCTATGCAGCTGCAATATAAAATCAAGCAGTCATGAGATAAGAACGCAATAGGATGATTTTCAATATCATCCACAAATACCAAATGAGTGCCTTTCACCCCCGTTACGTTTATTCAATCAAACGTAAACAGATAGAAAGTAAAGTGCATCGTAATTAGGGAGGACTAATAACCAAGACATCCTCAATGCAGAATAACAGCAAGCTGAATATGATTCGGTATATCTTGGGTACAAGTTAGGCAGAAAGAAGACTCTTAACAATAACCGTGGGCGGAAATGCCTTTTGCGCAAAACGAAATGTAGTCTTTTTGTGTCTGTCATGTAGGTGAACGAAAGCAAAAATCAGATTAATAAGATATAAAAAATCATTTAACTTCATTAACTTACTAAACATTTTTAACATGTGTTCGTTTTTTGATAGCTTTAAGACTATTCACAGCACAACTTCAGTTATGTTACCTAGATCACAAAAAAAGCACTAAATGTTCAGAGTAAAACGTGTATAGATATGCGATATTTTGCTTGCTAAACGCTAATAGTTCTCTATTGAAGAAATAAAAATGGATAACACTTTAGTTATCCATTTTTATATATGAACAAATAAATGTAATTTTAAGCTGAAAAAAGAATTTATAGGAATTAACTATCAGTTAATTCCTATTGTTTTTATTCGTGTAAAGCCCCAGCCTTAATTTTATTAATCAGGTTAACGATATTAACGTCCGTCGCTCGGCTCTTATGATAATGGGCATAAATGGTTCCCATCGGCTTTGCGTGTGGGAATTCGAGAACCTGCACATCAACCAATTTTTCAAATTCACGCGCAAAAGGTTGGCCACAAATCAGAATATAGTCTGTGGTAGCCGTCATCATCATCAAATTGAGTACCGAGGTGCTTGAATAAATAGGCGCTTTGTTATGCGGATTCAGCACAATGTTATCTTCAAACAAAGATGGCCACATCGTTGGGCTTAAATACTCTTCCCGCTCAAGCTCCTGTAAGCTAAATCCGGCTTTAATTCGCGGGTGATCCTTGCGGCACATTACCACCGGCACTAGATCGAAAAGCGGCACATTGGTTATCATCCAATCTGCATATTTTTGCGGTGTAAAGCTAATGTCGATTTTGCGGGTACGTAGCCGTGTGATGTCTTTGGTCAAATCACCGTCATGGGTTTCATTAGTTAGGGCGACATCGTCAAAAGGATACCCTTGATGCTGCAATATGCTCGTCAGGTAATATTCAAGCATCGGAGACAAGCTTAACTTTAAACGCGTCTGACGATTATCACCATTGCGCAGAGTAGTCGAAACACTCACCGCGCTCTGAATACTATTCAGAGCCAGCGCTAAATTGGGCGTAATGTTATAGGCCAGAGCGGTGGGTTCTAATCCTTTCTTCGTACGAATAAAAAGTGGATCGTTAAAACTATCACGCATTTTCTTGAGGGCACGACTAACCGACGCCGTTGAACTATTCAGCAGCTCTGCCGCTAAGGTGACACTGCGTGTATCCATCACCGTTAGAAAAATTCGGATAACGCTAACATCAATATCGAGCATGCCTTTACCTTGAATCGTTAGCTGAGGACGAATATAAATCAAAAACTATTTCCTATTCGTCTATACCCTAAATAATTTAAGTTGCTTGAAGGCTGCAAACCGGTAAATTCTTGTCGGCTCACCCAAGTCTGTGAATTGGTTGATTATGCATGACCAACACACATCTTACTAAGAGTTGAAAAATAGTAATTGAACGGTCTAATTATGCCATAACATACTGAATTGCACTCATTAAATAAAAAACCTGCTTCACAGATTCTTTGTTTAATTTTTAGCTTAACCCCGATATTACGCTCTATTTTTTCGTCATATTATGCAATCTATGTCGTAATTTACTCAGTTCGAGTTAAATTAGCAGAATATTCTTAATACTCACGGCTCAATGACGAAAAAAATGGCATTAAAAGCCATCAGAAAATATTTATTAACCTAGATTTTCTCTTCACCTATTTTGCCTTACAGCTCGACTCTGCTAGGATCTAGATTATTCGCCCATCCTGACGTGAGAAATTAAGCGCCTGAATTTGCCTATGTTCCCAAACGCAGACAGGTGAAAATGCTTATGCCAAAAGAATTAGACCACAAAAGCAGTAAAGCAACCGTCACCACCCAAGTGGCGAAAACGCTGGATAAAGCCAATGGCGTCATGGACTGGTTCAAAGCCATTCCCAGCGTGGCCCATGTTATCCGCGCAGTTGATCGTTTTAATGACCGACTGGGCAGTCAGTTCGGGGCAGCGATTACCTACTTTTCGTTTTTATCTCTTATCCCTATTTTGATGGTGTCGTTTGCCGCCGTCGGTTTTGTACTTGCCTCAAATCCCGATTTGCTTACTGAGTTGATTAACAAAATAGTCAGCAGTATCAGCGATCCCAACTTGGCGACGACCCTGAAAAATACCGTGAATACCGCCATCCAGCAGCGCACCACCGTGGGATTAACCGGTTTAGCCATTGCGCTCTATTCAGGTATTAGTTGGATGGGAAATCTGCGTGAGGCGATTCGCGCGCAGTCTCGAGAGGTTTGGGAGCGCAATCCACAGGATCAGGAAAAATTCTACTTCCGCTACCTGCGCGATTTTATCTCGCTAACGGGTCTAGTGATTGCGTTAATCGTTTCACTTTCTTTTACGTCTATCGCCGGTGCCGCGCAGGCTTCTATTGTTCGCGCCTTAGGTTTAGACGGCATTGAATGGTTACGCCCCGTAATGACGGCAATTGCGCTGTCTATTTCGATCATGGCTAACTATCTGTTGTTTCTTTGGATTTTCTTAGTATTGCCGCGTCATAAGCCAAAGAAAAAAGCGTTGCTCCGTGGAACCTTAATTGCGGCTATTGGCTTTGAAGTGATTAAATTTGTGATGACGTGGACGCTGCCTAGCCTTGCGCGTTCACCTTCTGGGGCGGCGTTTGGCTCGGTCATTGGTCTGATGGCTTTCTTCTATTTCTTCGCCCGCTTAACGCTATTTTGCGCCGCGTGGATTGCCACCGCTAACTATGACGGCGACACCACCGTCGAACGCAAAAAGCCGCAGCCATAAGTTATCCCACTCCAAGCTTCCCTCTGCAAAGGGGGAAGCTTGGCAGATATCTTAACCGCTCAGTCACTTGTGCAGCGGATATCTCTCCGCCAAAAAATCCAGAAAACAGCGAATACGTGCCGAAAGCTGACTATTTCGATAATACACCGCATGAATTGACTGATATGTCTCCAAGGTGTGCTCGGCAAGCACCTGTACCAAACGCCCTTCAGCGATATCCTGATGCGTCATAAAATCAGAAAGACATACAATACCCCGCCCGTTTATCGCCAAATGACGCAGCGTTTCACCGCTCGACGCTGCAATGTTAGGCGTAACGGAAAATGTCGCACACTGGCTCTGCTTAAGCGGCCACTGGTTAAGCGATTGTGGCTGGGTAAAGCCTAACAGCCGATGTTCACTCAGTTCTTCTACCCGCTCTGGAGTACCAAATTTTTGCAGGTATTCCGGCGCTGCCAGCACCTTCAATCCCGAACGCCCAATAGGACGCGCGTGCAGACTTGAGTCTTGCAGAGTCCCAATGCGGATCGCCACATCGGTGCGCTGTTCCAGCAAATCGATAATTTGGTCGCTGGTATTGAGTTCCAGATCAATCTCTGGAAACTGTGCGGTGAACTCTTCAATCAAAGGAACCACCACATGCAGCATAAACGGCGATGCGGCGTTTATACGCAGACGACCAGCCGGGCGATGCCGCTGCAAGGCCAACTGCTCTTCAGCTTCTTCAATCGCTTCAAGAATTGCACGGGCGCGCTCGAGAAAAATTCGCCCCTCTTCGGTTAAATCAATACGCCGCGTGGTGCGGTTAAGCAGCGTGGTTTCCAGCTTTTGTTCTAAGCGCCCTAGCGCACGGCTAATACCGCTAGGCGTTTGACCTAACTGCTCTGCGGCACCGGTCAGGCTTCCCGCATCGACAACGGCGACAAAAGCCACCAGCTCTTCGGTTGTTGTTTTCATTGTTGCTCACCAATCAATTATCTTGTGAGTATAGACCTATTTTTCTGCAAAAATAATCCGTGCAAACTCAGCGCCATCAATTATTCATACCCAAGAGATTTCAAACCCCGCTGTCTGTGGCTTGAAAGATGAAGAGGATAGGAGTTTGCAGTTATGCCATTAGCTCTGTTTGCACTGACCATCAGTGCGTTTGCCATCGGCACCACGGAGTTTGTTATCGTGGGCCTGATCCCAACTATCGCCGCAGATTTACAGGTTTCCCTGCCGTCTGCTGGCCTGCTTGTGAGTTTATATGCGCTCGGCGTTGCCATCGGCGCACCGGTGCTCACCGCGTTAACCGGCCGTATGCCGCGTAAAACGCTGCTGATTGGCCTGATGGTGCTGTTTACCCTCGGTAACCTGTTAGCGTGGAAAGCGCCCGGCTATATGTCGCTGATGACCGCTCGCGTACTGACCGGCTTAGCCCATGGGGTCTTTTTCTCTATAGGCTCAACGCTGGCCACCAGCCTAGTGCCGAAAGAAAAAGCCGCCAGCGCCATCGCGATTATGTTCACCGGTTTAACCGTGGCGTTAGTTACCGGCGTACCTTTAGGGACGTTCATTGGTCAACATTTCGGCTGGCATGAAACTTTCTTAGCGGTTTCTCTGCTGGGGATTATCGCCCTTATTGGTAGCCTGATTTTTGTCCCTAACGGTTTAAAACATACACCACCGGCGTCCATCGCTCGCCAGTTAACCATCTTAAAACAGCCACGCTTGTTGATGGTCTATGCGAAAACTGCATTGGGCTACGGCGGTAACTTTGTCGTCTTCACCTTCCTTGCGCCTATTTTGCAGCAGGTCAGTGGATTTAGCGCCAGTGCCGTAACGTGGGTAATGCTAATTTACGGAGTATCTGTGGCAGCAGGTAACCTGTGGGGTGGACGCTTAGCTGACCGCATGGGCCCAATCAAAGCACTACAAATTATTTTCTTACTGTTAGCCGCCGTACTTGCCGTGTTCAGCTTCACCGCACACAGCCCAGTGCTGGCCTTGATTACCGTGTTGTTCTGGGGTGCTGTCGCCTTTGGTAACGTCCCTGGTTTGCAGGTTTACGTAGTTCAGCAGGCAGAACGCTATGCCCCTCACGCCGTTGACGTAGCTTCTGGTTTGAACATCGCAGCATTTAACCTCGGCATCGCCGGTGGTGCATGGGTCGGCGGTATGATCGTTGAGAACTATGGCCTGATGGTGACACCGTGGGTTGGCGCAATTGTGGTTCTGCTCGCATTTGGTATGACTCGCTGGAGCGGCGCATTAGACAAACGGGCATGTGCTCAGTAAGGTAAGCGTCCTTTAGACGACTTTATTGGGAAGTATGGTAATGATGAGATTTCAGCGCAAAACAGGATTCATCGTACTGCTTGTTATTGTGCTCCTCGTCATTACCAGCTTCTTTTTCCTTCGGCCTTCGCATCCTGATGCACTGTGGAAAATTGTTAGCCAGCAGTGTGTTCCGCATCAGCAACAACGACAAAACCCAAGTCCCTGTGCCGAGGTCAACCTTGCACAGAGATTTGTGGTATTTAAAGACCGCAATGGCCCTCTGCAATATCTATTGATGCCAACCGCCAAGGTCACCGGCATTGAATCGCCCCTCTTGTTAAACCCACAGCAACCCAACTATTTTGCCGCCGCATGGCAACAGCGCGATTGGCTGTCAACGCGTTATGGCAAGCCAGTGCCGGATGACCTGCTGTCATTCACCATTAATTCTGAATATGGTCGAACGCAAAATCAGCTGCATATCCATATGTCCTGCACTAAACCCAAGGTACTTGCGCGGATTGCATCTTTGGCCCCCTCACTGTCATCACAATGGCAGCCGGTACAGATTGGGATCAATCACCACAGCTACTGGGCGCGAACGCTCGACAGAAACTCTCTGGGAAAAAACAGCCCGTTCATCCTGTTAGCCGAGGGCTTACCGCAGGCGCGGGAAAACATGGGAGCGTTTGGATTGGCATTGATCCCCAGTGCTGAGGGCAACTTTGTGCTGTTAGCAACCCAACGTGAATGGTGGCGATTGAATTTGGCCTCTATCGAGGAAATACAAGATCACAGCTGTGCAAGCCTGACTCCCCGCGTAAATAATCCTCAATAAACTTAAGCTCATCCGCAAGCTTTCTTGTATAAAAAGAAAGCTTCTGTTTTTATGATTAAGAAATATAAAGGTAATCTTATTGTTTTAATCGCTTTGGGAGGGCGTATGGAATACTACGGATACGTTTTGGTGAAATTTATTTTGGGATTCGCCATTGTCATTACGCATCTGAATTTTTCAGGTAAAACTCAGCTATCGCAAATGACGCCTGTTGATTTTATCGGCAACTTTGTATTAGGTGGCATTATTGGCGGCGTTATCTACAGCGATGCTATTCCTCTTTACCAATACATTATCGTGCTGCTCATCGGCGTAGGTTTAATCTCATTGCTGAATGCAATCAGTAAGCATGTCTATTTCTTTCGTTCAGTCACCATCGGCGATCCCATTCCTATCATTAAAAAGGGGCGTTTTCTGATGGAGAATATCCTGACTAAGAAAAACAAAATCGATATTTTAAACGTGTCATCGCAGCTACACGCTCAAGGTATTCATTCGTTCCAAGAAATCAACTATGCCCAAATAGAGCCAAGCGGACAGCTAACCGTAGTATGTGAAGGGGCTCAAATGCCGTCGATCATTCTCATGAAAGATGGGCGCTTACGTTCTTATGAGCTGAACCAAATAGAAAAAGACGAGGCATGGATAGAACAAGAACTAGAACGCTGCGGTATCAAAGCTGAAGACGTGTTTATCGCGGAATTTTGGGACGGGAAACTGATGTTTATTCTTCGTGATGGCGAAATCGTACGTTAACCCATAAAACATCGGGGCGGAAATCCGCCCCGAGAGTACATCTAGCTGCGGATCTTACGGTAGATAAACAACACCACCAGAGCACCAATAACGGCAACGATAAAGCTGCCAAAATTAAAGCCATCCACTCTACCGTAGCCAAAGAAGGTGCTGATATAGCCACCGACAACGGCACCCACAACCCCAAGGATCACGGTAACAATAAACCCACCGCCGTCTTTCCCCGGCATAATCCATTTAGCCAGAATACCGGCAATAAGACCGAAAATAATCCACGAAAGGATACCCATATACTCCCCCTAAATTTACTGATTAAAAATAATCTTACCCACACCTAAATTATAGTGCGCCTTACGCTACGGGTTGGCATTTGTCTTTGGCGTTTCATTTGACGCTGGAGCCGCACCATTCTGAGCCGGTGGGTTTTGCTTCATGCTGTCTTTAATCGCCTGAGTTTTGTTTTGAGCATCGGCGGAAAGATCGTTCGCACCGCTGATGGCGCTCTCTTTAATCGTCTTAGCCTGATCGATTATTTGATCGCTCTGCTGCTTGGCCTGCTGCTCTATGGATTTGGCCTTAGCTTTCGCATCATCCGTAAGGGCATCGGCGCGTTTTTCGGCCTCACTTTTAATCGCTTTAGCTTTATCGCTGAGCTGATCGGCCTGCACATCCGCTTCTTTCTTCAGCTCATTGGCTTTTTGCTTAGCGGCATCGGTAATTTGATCGGCCTTATTATCCGCAGCGTCTTTAATTTGTTCCGCGTTATCTTTTGCTTTATCAAGATTGGCATCAACTTTAGTGGAATCGTCACAACCCGCGACAACCAACCCAATAAAAGAAGCTAACAGGACTTTATTCCATACTTTCATCATCCGTTTTCCTTGATATCTGTGTGTATTAAAAATGAACAACACAATCATGTTGTTACACCCAGAAAGCATAGTATAAATTCTATGCCTCGCCAGTTATGGCGAGGCGATTGGCTATTTTTTCATCCCTTTCAGCATGCCGCCGCACTGATTAGAGTCCACATCGCTTGGTGAAATCAACGCCAGCAAAGCTGCTGCGGGTGCAACCACAGCGCCAAGCGCCACGGCAGCAACGCCGCGCGCAATCAGCGGCCCAGCTTTAACGCCCACATCAGGATGCTTGAATGTACCCTTCACATACAACGGTGAACGCAGGGTCAGAACCCGCATGCCTTTGCTTTCGGGATCGACAGACAAATCCATACGTTCGGTAGCCAAATTGACGTTACCCGAAATATTGATCACCGCATTTTCGGTGTCGAACACAAACAGGCGAGTTGCGGCTAAACCATTTTTAATGCCGATATCTGCTGCCGCGCAGTTGATCTTCACCTCATCATCACCAAACAGCTTACCCACCAGATAATTACCCACGTTCAGGCCTGCAATTTCCATCAGGTTGCGACTTATCACACCATCGTTGATTAGGAGACGTACATCACCGTTGCTGGTACCTAGCAAGTCAGCCACCGAGTTGCCCGTTCCGCTGATTTTGGCATCGCCGTTGAGCTGTCCTAAGCTACGGCGCATCGACTCAACGTTAGGCAACAGCTTTTGTAACTGGAAACCACGCGCATGCAAATCCGCCATACCGCGCATTGGCGTACGTTGTCCTTCCAAGCGAATTGTCGAATTCAAATTACCGCCAGCAACGCCAAAACGCAGCGGGTCCATTAACAACGTGCCATTGTTGAGCACCAAATGGGTGTAAAGATCGCTCAGCGGCAAGGACTCACCGTGTTCAATCCGTTTGGCGGTAAACTTAACGCCGGCATCCATCGTCGACCACTGCTTGGTATCAAATTTATCAGCGGGTAAAACTTTGTCAGACGGCTGTGTGGCTTTATCGCCTCGGTTCACCTTTTCCTGATTGGAATCGGCACCGATCAGCGGCGCTAAATCAGCAAAACGGAGCTGGTTAGACACCAGTTCACCGTTCAGTGAAGGACGTGGCTTGCTCACTTGATAGGTAAGGCTACCGTGAATATCACTATCGCCAATTTTACCGTTAAAGTTTTGATAGCGATAAATCGCGCCTTTAGCGCGTTTAAGCTCTGCGCTTAAATGGCCATCGGTGGAATAAGGCGGGGTATCAGGTAACACGATTCCTGTCAGTTTATGCAGCTGACTTAAGCTCTGGCCAGAGAATTGTAATCGTAGATCCAACGCACCTAAATTCAGCGGATCGCTGAGCGTTCCGGCAACTGCAACCCGTGTTTTGCCTGAACGTACATCGGCCTGGAGTGGGAATAAGCCGTCAGGATCGCGCAGCGCAAGCATCCCGCCTATTTTGCCGCTGCCCGAGAGCGATTCACCGTTGTACGTCCCATCGACTTTCCAGCCAAAGACATAATCAGGCGCTTTCTTACTGGCGACTTTTTTCGCCGCACCGCTGTTTCCCATCACCTCACTAAACGGCAACGGTTTCCCCAACGGATCGACGGTGGCTTTAAATTTTGCATGAGCGATCGCATCGTCATAGGCGATCACGCCCTGATCAAACACAATGTCATCGATCTTAAAAGACCACGCTGACTTTTGATCTTTCGCTTGATCGTCCGTTGATGAATTGGCGAGTTCAAACGTCCAGTTATTCTTACTATTCGCAAGCCTACGCAGCGAAGCATCTGGCTGTTTGAGTTTAATGCGGGGGATATAAACCTGCTTGCCGAGTAGCGCTAGCGGGGCGAGGCTGGCATCAACCCGTTCTAGCGTAACCATCGAGACCGCGGGGATCTCCGGCGGATTACCGAGCACAATATCTTCGGCGTGAATATGTGGCCAAGGCACCCAAGAGCGCCAACCCGTTTCATCGGTTGGGCGTGCCCAATCCACGCCAAGATCGCCTCGAATAGCGAACGGTCGATTAAGTTCTGTAGAGACTTTCTTATTGATCGTCGGCTTGAGGCGGTTCCAATCAAAGGTCATTACAAAGACAACGATCCCAACGATCAATACCACTAAGATCCCTGCTAACCAGCTAAATGCTTTTCCTGTTCTGGTCATGGCATATCCTAAATATTTAATCTAATTGATGATGTTTCCCACACATAACCATAGGTTAAATATTAAAGATATGCCCGTTTACGGGCAAAACAGAAGGCTTGCTACCCGTAAAAACTATTCGCGAAAGAACGTGGGTAACTGGTGCAGAGAGTCGAACCGATTTGGGCGAGAGAGGTAGAAACCCTGTGCAGCACAGGCCTCTGAACGTTTTACCAACATCCATTCCTGAGGGGTTTCAACGCCCTCGACAATAACGCCTTTGGTATAGCGACTCATCAGCGCCACTAATGCATAAAATAGCCGAACGCCCTCATGGCTTTCGCGTAAAAACGAGAACAGCGCGCGATCGAGTTTGACGAACTCATAGCGGCACTCCATCAGCGAAGAAAAATTGGCTAACCCGCTGCCGAAATCATCAAGCCATAAACGATGCACATCTTCTAGCGACTGAATGGGGATCGTCAGCGCCGCATATGCGTGTTCAACCATTTCAAAGCGCAAATACGGCATACTTTCCAGCAGCTTACGCGCTTCTGGCAATAGCTGAATAGACTGCAGCGTTTGTCCATCAACGTTCACAGATACCAACAAGTCGCGCTGCTGAATAAAGCTATGCCAATGCTGAATCAGTCGGAGCTGTTCCAACACCACATCTTCACGCAGCTCCTGTGAGATTTGCTCGAAGTAATCTTCAGGCGATAAGCGGCAATCAGGATTTTCAGGGTGGTAAACCGCTGTCAGCAATTCAATCGCTAATGGCACACCGCTGGTACAGTAAATAGGCTGGAAGGTATAGCTTCTCTGGCACTGGCTCCAGAAATTTAGCTCGCGGGTAGGCTCCAGTGCGGGCAACGTGGGCATAATCCACCCCGCCTCGATTGTCTTGCCAATTTTCATGTATCCACCATCCGCATACATCATGTGAGAACCACTTTCTTGCCCTTACGGACAATGAACAAAATCAGTTATCGGCAAGGATCCTTAAATCTTTATAGCCTAAATAATTCAAGTTACTTGAATGCGGCTAACGAATCAGCGGTAACCAAATAGCGGAGCTTGGCAAATGAGCTACGCTATTAATTCGTTTTATGGGAATTTATTAGCCTATTTTTTACACCAATGGAGTATCAAAATGCCTTTCGTTAATATCAAAATCACTCGTGAAGGTGCCACCACTGAACAAAAAGAAGCGCTGATTGCCGGTGTCACACAGTTACTGGTCGATACGATGGGAAAAAACCCGGCCACCACCGTGGTTATCATTGAGGAAGTCGAAACCGATAACTGGGGAATTGGCGGAAAAAGCGTGACCGAGCTGCGCAAGAAAAAGTAGCGTGCAGTAGTAAACAGTAACCTAATGCCGCCCACTTAAGCTCAATTTTAGGGGAAGTACACCGATGGGGTCGTAGCGGCGTAAGCCGCCGACAACTTTGCCTGGAGCAAAGTTGAACAACGCTTCGGCGTTGGCCCTTGAGGTGGAACACAAGGATGTGTTCCATAACGGCCCCGCGGGGTACTAGCCCCGTGTATCTCGATCGCCAAAACGGCATTACACAAAACACTCATTTTTAGATCCACATCATATAAAAATAGAACACTGTTTTATTTATATTGACGCTGAGTTTTCCAACGGGGAAACTAAGATAACTGCGTTTTTACGACCTCAATAAAACAGGCTTTCCTTCATGACCATTGCTTCACATTCCAATGCAAAAATTGCCGTCATCGGCGAATGTATGATTGAACTGTCGCAAAAAGGTGCGGATCTTTCCCGTGGCTTTGGTGGCGATACGCTGAATACCTCGGTTTATCTTTCACGTCAGGTGCCTGAAAATGAACTGGCCGTGCACTATGTCACCGCGTTAGGTACCGATACGTTCAGCAACGAAATGTTGGATGCGTGGCAGCGTGAAGGGGTAAAAACAGAGTTAACTCAGCGCTTAGATAACAAACTTCCTGGCCTCTACTTTATTGAAACCGACGCCAGCGGCGAGCGTACCTTTTACTACTGGCGTAACGATGCCGCAGCACGCTATTGGCTAGACGGCGAAAACGCCGATGCGATTTGTGACCAATTAGCCCAGTTTGATTATCTCTATCTCAGCGGAATTAGCCTCGCTATCCTCAACGACAATAGTCGTGAGCGCTTACTCACTTTATTAAAACGCTGTCGCGCCAAGGGGGGCAAAGTTATTTTTGATAATAACTACCGTCCACGTCTGTGGCAGAGCATCGAACAAACACAAGCAGCCTATACCGCCATGCTTGCCTGCACCGATATCGCCTTTTTAACGCTGGATGATGAAGATCTGCTGTGGGGACAAAAACCTGCAGATGAGGTCATTGCACGCACTCATGCGCTAGGCGTGAGCGAAGTGGTGATTAAGCGCGGTGCTGATTCTTGTATCGTTTCAGTCGACGGCCAAACCGTAGATGTCCCAGCGGTTAAACTACCAAAAGAAAAAGTAGTTGATACCACCGCAGCGGGTGACTCATTCAGCGCCGGTTATTTATCTGTTCGCCTGCTTGGCGGAACGCCAACCGCATCGGCACAGCGCGGACATCAAACCGCCAGCACCGTGATCCAATATCGTGGCGCTATCATCCCACAGGAAGCGATGCCTCGCTAATAACCTTTCGATCGATGCCCCATCCTTCCCCTTGATAAGGGAAAGGATGGGAAATCATACCGTTAACACTCTTCCTGAAATCTACTGGGCTGAAGTTGGCTCTTCTTTTGCCGCCGGATCAGCCTGTGGTGCAGTAGCCGAAGATGACGCATCTTCTGGCACTGCATCAGCGGCCGCCGAGGCATCTTCCATGTTCAATCCCATGGTAGTGTTGTAGACGTCACGTAACGCCTTCACGTTTTCCTCAGGTTCACCGCGCGGCTGACGCAAGATCAAAGTTGGTTCACGAGAAAGCTGGTTATGCAGTTCCTGATTCAAATCATCCAGAGACAGCGTCGCCAAGAAACTCTGACGCAGCTTTTGGTAGGTTTCAGGCGAAATATCCACCACACCGCTTTGCTGCGAACGCAAACGCTGGCTCATCAGAACATCGGTGTCGGTACGCGCATAAGTCGCAAACAGCTTGGTGAGCTGATCTTTCTTCTGCGCAATCATGGTGTCAAACTCTTGCTGCGTAACGCCGTCATCATGCACCGCAGACATTTCCGTAGCGATAAAGCTCAGCGCCTTATTCAGATTAGCCTGCGTAGTTGATAGATGGATGGCGCACTGAGAACGCTGATATTGCACCTGGCAATCAAACATCAGATTGACCGACCCTTTCAGATCGCTGTTTGCCAACACCTGCTGCAAATGGCTGAACAGCGCTTCGCGAGCAAAATCACTTTTCCAGTAACGCTGAAGAACCTGTGAATCACGGATTGGCTGCCAAGGCACATCCCACGTGATCGATAGCGTATCCTGCTGCGCATTCTCGGCAATCAGGTTAATTGGCGTAGTCGGCAGTGGAGCCAACGTTGGTAAGGTGGCTGGCGTTTCACGCTTGCCTTTCAAATCGGCAAAAGCCTTGTTGATCTGCTCGCTCAGAGAGCGGGAATCAACGTTACCGACCACGTAAAGCGTCATGGCGTCTGGCGTATACCACTGCTGATAAAAAGCCTTCAGCTGTTGAGTATCTACCGGACGGTTTGGCCCCTGACCCGGCTCATGCCCAAGCATCGTTGAGCCTTTGAGACGAAGACGCCATAACGGATCGTTGGCGTCAGAAGGCAGCGTCGCCACTAAATTTTCTGGGGATTGCAGGGCGCTAATCACCGTATTGCTATCAATATTCAGCTTGCCGGCGGTATTCGCCAACCACTGCAACGCTTCTTTCAGCAGCTCAGGGCGGTTATTCGGCAAGCTTAAATTGTATGCGGTGTAATCATAAGAGCTCACCGCCGGAGGTAACGGGCGCTGAGGATCGATACTCTGCTGCCAGAACGATTGGAGCTGGCTCGCAGTAAAGTTATCGCTATGCGTTAATGCTAAACGCGGCAACAAATGGGCAAACCCCACCTGCTGATTTGATTCTACAAGTGAGCCAGTGCTCACTATCATACGCAACTCAATCCGATCGGATGGGCGCTGTGGTGTGGCTAACAATTGCCATGAAAAACCATTATCCAGTTTTCCTTCCTGCCACGCGGGATCGGGCTGTAGTGCTTCAGAATGCACAGAGCTGCTGGCCGCTGCCAACAACAATCCACCAACCATGAGCCGAATTTTGGTGCCTTGCATGTGAACCCCTACTAAATACTGACAAAAATGTGCGAATTCCCCTGAGGAAGATAACCCATCTAGCCTGTAAAAACGGCTAACTCAACGCGATGAGTCAAGCATCGATTTTTAGACCACAAGAGTGGGATTATGTCACCCGACGGAGAGAAAAAAAGTTCTAAACAACATCGACACCAAACAACAAAAGGCTCAGGAAGGTCGCAAGTTAGGATCGCTCGCGCATCTGAAACCGAAAGTATGACGAATGAGTTGTTGTAGAAATGAATGGGCACATTATAAAGATGCCCCCGCTCGCATCAAGCGAATGGGGGCAATCCGTCATGTTCGGTAACAAAAACCGAGGAATAGGAGGGTTATAAGGTCTGTGTTTGGGCTGCGTTACGGTCTTTTTTACCTAAAACCGCTTTCATTTGTTTTTCATCTAGCTGGCGAACACGCTTCGCAACCACAATAGTGGCTACGCCGTTACCAATCAGATTCGTCAACGCACGCGCTTCTGACATAAAGCGGTCGATACCAAGAATCAGCGCCAAACCCGCTACCGGTAGATGCCCTACCGCTGAAATGGTCGCTGCCAGAACGATGAATCCACTTCCGGTTACACCTGCGGCCCCCTTCGATGACAGCAACAGAACCACCAGCAGGGTAATTTGATGCCAGATATCCATGTGCGAGTTGGTTGCCTGCGCAATAAACACCGCCGCCATGGTCAGGTAAATTGAGGTGCCATCAAGGTTAAAGGAGTATCCGGTGGGTATCACTAACCCCACTACCGATTTCTTACAGCCCACTTTCTCCATCTTATCCAGCATGCGCGGCAGCGCAGATTCAGATGAGGAGGTCCCTAATACAATCAGCAGTTCTTCTTTAATGTAGGCAATGAAGCGGAAAATACTGAATCCGGTGGCCTTGGCGATGGATCCCAGTACAAACACCACAAACAGTACGCAGGTGATATAGAAGCAGATAATTAACTGCCCCAGTTGCACCAACGTTCCGACGCCGTATTTACCAATGGTAAAGGCCATCGCACCGAATGCACCGATTGGAGCCAGTTTCATAATCATGTTAATGATACCGAAAATGACCTTCGAGAAGCTGTCGATGAAGTTAAACATCATCTGTCCTTTCTCGCCCAAATGATGCAGCGCGAAACCAAACATCACGGCAAACAGCAGAACCTGAAGGATATTCCCACTCGCAAACGCACCAATGACGCTGCCCGGAAT
This sequence comes from Hafnia sp., assembly GCF_036648275.1. Classification (NCBI taxonomy): domain Bacteria; kingdom Pseudomonadati; phylum Pseudomonadota; class Gammaproteobacteria; order Enterobacterales; family Hafniaceae; genus Hafnia; species Hafnia sp. The sequence goes on from NZ_JAVXIQ010000003.1 coordinate 195,570, forward strand.
AATATCCATGACGAAAGCAACCAAGCCCTGTTGGGCCGCCTGATCGGCATAGACCGCCACCGCTTTGGCATCCAACGCGGCAGGATCGACGTTCATACCCGCGCCCGGCTGGACAATGTTCACAATCACCAAGCCAATAATCAGGGCAATGGTACTCACCACTTCAAAGTAAAGCAGAGCAATTGCGCCGGTACGGCCAACAGCCTTCATGCTTTCCATACCAGCAATCCCAGTTACCACCGTACAGAAAATAACTGGGGCAATAATCATTTTGATCAGTTTAACGAATCCGTCGCCCAGAGGTTTCATCTGTGCGCCGAGGTCAGGGTAGAAATGGCCTAGTAATATCCCCAGAGAAATAGCTAATAACACCTGGAAATAGAGGCTTTTAAAGAGGTTTTTTTTCATATTTATACACTTCCTTATCGGGTACGCACGCATCAGATACAACGCACTAAAGGCAGGGGTTACACTCGGTACAACCATCCTTTATGACTCTGTACTGCGTTGGACGCAAAATAACACCGGCGTAACAATATGGAAATGCAATGTTGTAATTAGTAACCAAATTTTATCATTTTTATGAGCTGAAACGCATCAAACCCGCAACGAAAAAAGGGTTATCACTACAAAGGGAAGGGATTTTTATGGAAGGATGGCCAGCGAACTGGCCATAATCAGTTGTTTACTAAGCGTAATCTTTAGATAAGAAAATACTTTCTCTCAAATTCTTCCTGAGGTAACGCAGGAGAGAACCAGTAACCTTGCGCGTAGTAGATACCGTGTTCAAGCAGCCACTCGCATTGCGCATGAGATTCTACGCCCTCGGCCACTACGTCTAACGCCAGCACATCGGCAATAGACGCCACAATACGAACCAAAGCGTCATCGGCAGGGATCTGGTCGACAAAGTTTTTATCGATCTTAATGATATCCACCGGCAGATGTTGCAAGTAGTTCAAGCCAGCGTATCCCATACCAAAATCATCTAAAGCAATCTTGATACCGATTTTGCGCAAACGCGCCAACATCTCTGCGGCCTGCTCCATATTGCTGATATAAGCCGTTTCCGTTACCTCAAGATGCAGCATGTGCGGATCGAGTTGGTACTCTCGCAACATTTTTTCCAGCAGCTCAACGTAACTGAGATTAGCAATCTGAATACCTGAAACGTTCAGTGAAATCGGCACTCCGATATTCTGCTTTTGCCAAGCCGACAATATTTTCATCGACTCGCTAATCACCCATTCATCCAGCGCTTCGATGCCACCCACTTCTTCCGCCAGCGGGATAAATTCAGAAGGTAAAGTCAGTTCGCCGTCTTTGCGATTCCAGCGGATCAGCGCCTCTGCACCTGCCAAACGCCCTGTACGCAAGTCAATCTGCGGTTGAAGATAGAGGGAGAAGTCGCCTTGGGTGAGCGCGTTCATAATCTCAGTTTCTTTGGTTAACCGCTCTTTAGCCTTGCGTGCCAGCCTCGGTTCAAAGAACAGGATTTGGTTTTTGCCTTCACGCATCGCCATATTCATGGCTGAACTTGCCTGACTCAAGAGAAGTTCGGCCTCTTTCTTGGCATCCATCGTCTCTTCAGCATTTGGCTGATAAAACGATATCCCGATGCTGGCCGTAGGCCGTAGCGCCAACGTCTCTAAATCAAGCGGCTGGGTGATGGAATCCATCAGGTTTTTCGCCAAGAGCATCAGCGAATGCGGCCTTTCAACGTTACGCACCAGTACCACAAAGCGATCCTGATTAACCTGCGCCAGCATATCGGCTTCGCTCACACACTCTTTCAACCGGCTCACTAATGACGCCAGTAACGCATCGCGCTGTGTGGTGTCCAATACCCCCATCGCCTCTTGCAATGTGTTGATATTAATCACAACAATGCCGGAATTCTCTTTGCGGCAAACCAATAAATGCTGCTCCAGTAAAGGAGCAAACAGCGTCATATTAGGCAAATTAGTCAGAGGATTGCGCGTAGACATGCGGCTCATCACCTGATGAGCTTTCTCTAACGCCTGCTGATTACGATTATAGTTGCGCACCAACAAGCCCAGCTCATCATCCCCATGCGACGGAGGCGGCGTAAGCTGATGAAAATTAGGTGTATCAAGCGGCATGCTGCGCAACTCTTGCGCCAGCGCGCGCAACGGATACACCAGCAGCCGGTTCATACACCAACTGATGGCAACGGTAAGAATCAACGCCAGCAAAAGATAGGTCGATACCATGGTAGACAGCGTCGACAAAATAAACTGATAAATGCGGAACGAATCGGCCTGTAAAACCAAGTAAGACGACGGCTGTCGCGCCGCGATATTGTGTTCAATGCCGTAAAGCGGCATTGAAACCTGAACTGGCAGATCGAAAATCTTCATCACCGCTTCAGGTACGGCTCGCTCTTGAGGAAAACGTCCTTTTAGCGCCTGAAGCTCATTGGGCAACATCACGTCGGCACGGCTTAGAATGCCGATAGGGACTAAGCTATCGAGAATTTTTTGGGCTCTCACCGCGTCCATATTCAACATGGCTTCAGAAAGCGGCTCACGTACAGAATGGGCCAAATTCTCCAGTTGCTGGACGTAGTCCTCCTTACGCTGGTCCACAAAATGGAACAGCTGAATCACGACAAAAATACAAATCGTAATGAGCGCCACAACCGACACCATTGCCATTTGTTTGATCGTTAAGGAACGACTGACTCGCAAACTGTCTCTCCGATAACATCTAATTTAAACAATAAGAATCCAATACGCGGGGGATACTATTAGCTAAACCCCCCTTTGACCCAGCCAGAGTATACTTGATCACATCTGTTTTTAACCCTTAAGCCGAATTCTTTCACAAACAATTACACGCATTTAAGCATAATCGGGTGACGTCGATGCATTTTGCACCATTTTTAACGCCAAATTGAACTCAGTTCAATGCCGACAAAAAACAAAAAGGCCCGTCATGCATAGTACATGCGGGCCTTTTTAGCTTGATATAATCAAATTCGATATAGGATGATTACTTGAAATCAGCGTATGGCGTTAATGGCTGCGGTGGCAGATCCATATCACCTTGCCAGCCAGCCGCCGAATAGCGGACATAAATCAAACCGTGACTCGGGGTATAATCTTTCGCTTCCTGAATATCTACACCCGCACCGATAAACCAGTTCGAAGTCACTCGGCGCTCAACAATCGCTCGTAGGGTATAACCTACGCCGCTGCTGCTGCTGCCGCTATCCGTATCATATTTATCCGTGTATTTGTTGTTCGCTTTGTCCGGCGCAGGGATCAGACTTTTAATCGGGTAACGATCGACGGTGTCGGTTTTCGAATGCGACCAAGACACCGAACCACCCAATTCCCAAGACCAGTTTTCGGTACGTTGGCGATAGTTCACTGGTACACCAAAGGAAACGTATTCCTGCGGGCTATAGTAACCACCTTGCCCAAGCGTATATCCGCTCAAATCCTTATCGTAGTGCCAAATCATATTGCTCAGGCCTACGGTCACACGGCGGTTATTTTCGTTGATCAGCTTGTAATAGTACCCCGCCATCCAACGTACGCTGCTGTTATCAGCAACGTTTTTCCCTGTCAGTTGATCGGCGCTCAAATCAGCCCAAACACCATGCGCTTCGCCGCGATCGTAGCTGCCGCTGATCCCCAAACCGGTACGACGTACACCGCCCCATGTAATGCCAGTTTGATCGTCTTTTTGGCCACCGAACGCCAACAATGAACTTGATATCGGGCGACGATGAGCATTCACCGTCCAGCCAATATGGTTCCAGTCATTGCTATAACTCAGCCCACCGACCCAGTCCACCACGTCGAAGCCCATTGGGGTGGTACCGAAATCCCCTTCCCAATGGTCATTTTTCCAACCAGCGGAGAGACTCGCACCCGTTGAGTTTTGGCTATTACCGGGCTTACAGCCGTTAACGTAGCAGGTACCAAATTTCTCTTTGTAAGCCCCACCTTTAAAGGAACCCTCCTGCATATTTACCACATCGGTACGCAGGAACATCCGCCCATCGTAGAGCGGCGCATCCATCTGCAGCATGGTGGTATTAGCTGTTAAATCGGAGTAGCCACCGGTACCGCTAGAACTCGCATAGTCATGATCCAGCGTGACATTCACATCCTGCTGTCGATACAAATCAGCCGCATCGGAACGTACGCCACGCTTGAGCCAATCGTCTTTTTCATCGTTACGCGTTAGACGAGTGAAAGTATCGTTATCCTGTGGTTTGGTTGGCGCAATGCCAGAGGACACCATCGCATCACGGTAATAATCGAGCGCTTTATCGGGGTTCCCTTGCTTTTGTTCAAAGCGAGCCGCGTCGCGCATCACCAGCGCACCGTCCTGCCCAGGTTCTTTGGCCGCCTGCGGAGTAATACGATCAAAGATCGCCTGCGCTTTCGCCATATCCCCCACGGATGCCCAAGCCCCCGCCACGCGGCGTTCGGTATTCATGCTTGGCGCTTCGGTCGGTTTAACCTGCTGCAATGCCTGTAGCTGAGTGCGGGCTTGTTCAAGCTCACCTTGCGCAACGAAGGCTTCAATTTCGCCTAGATGAGCAGAATCATTATCGGGCTCGCGTTTTAGCACGTCGCGATAACCCGCCAGCGCCGCGTCATAATCTTCGCGCTCTAATGCCCAATCGGCGAGCGTTAAATCAACGCGTGTATTGGCTGGCTGTTGACGTAGGTAAGCAATCGCTTCGTCTTCATGCCCCGCATCACGCAGGTCTTGGGCTTTTTTGAGCGTTTCGCTGAAGTGCAAGCGGTCAGAAAGCTCACGGATATTGGCATCCCACTTCGCCTGTGGTAATCCATCAACCTGCGCTAATGCCGCCCGATCGCGATCGGTACCCGAAAGATAAAGCGCGTGTGCATAAACCTGCTGAGGATCGCCAGGAAGCTGCTGTGCTAAGGCATTGAAAGTGCGGTCGGCTTCGTCGGTGCGGCCAGCCGCATGTAGGTCTTTAGCAAGACGGTATGTCAGCCATACGTCATTGGGCGAAAGTTTCAGCGCCTGTTGTAGCTTATCTGCCGCTCCAGCCCACTGTTGTTGCTGTTCAAGAGCCTGTGCTTGCTGCTGCAAGACGTCACTTTGAATGCTGTTTATAGCACTCTGCATCGCCTTACGCTGGCTACGCGGCAACTGATCCAGATAGGCCATTGCCTTCTCGGGTGACTGGCGTTGGTAAATGTTCACTAACCCACGCACCGCGCTGCTGTTTGTTGAGTCGAGGCGCAGTGCCTGCTGATACAATCGCTCTGCACCCGCATCATCTTTACGTGCAACCGCGACATCAGCTAAACCAAGCACGGCATAGCTATCCGTATTATCGATCCCACGCGCCTGCTGATATTTTTGCTGCGCAACATCCAACTGATTGGCCTTCAGCGCTTTATCGCCAGACTGGATTGCCAACCAATACTGATTACTTTTAATTAAGCTGACCCACTTATCGCGGTCATATCCGGTTGGATCGGCTTTTAACGCACGTTGGAAATACTCTAACGCTTTTGCACGGTTATCCTGTCGCGCATAGGCCTGACCCAGCGCGCCTAGCACGTCGGAATCATTTGGGCTTGATGCCAATGCCTTCTGCAACTCAGGGATCGCCACCCCACCTTTTCCAGAGTCAACCATCGCCAAGCCGCGTGAGCGGGCAACAAAAGCAGGATCGGAGAGTAATTTTTGCTGATCGTCCAACTTCTTACGCGCTTCCACAGTGGAAGGATCTTGCGCGAAAATAACCAGATAACGCTGCAAAGCCGCAACGCTTTGTTCACCGACTGGAATACGGTTAATCTCAGCCATCCACAGATCTGCGGCGTCTCCGCGCGTGTTACTGTCCGCCGCCATTTTCTCTAGCACCGCATAAGCTTTCTGCGTTTGGTTAGTATCCAAAAGCATGCCTGCCAGCGCTTTGCGCAACTCACCATTACCCGGATTGGTTTGTCTCAACGCTTCCAGCTTGGCAATAACGTTGTTTTCTTGACCCGGCTGACGCGCAACAACGCGCAGATATTCCACCGCTAAATCAACGGTCGGCGGCGTACCTTCAAACAATTTATCATAAGCGGCCACCGCCTCAGGAACATGGCCTGCGGTCGCTAATAAACGCGCCTGCTGTAGCTGTTGACGGCCTTCCGGCGTCGTCAATGCCATATTCAGCTTGGCCTGCTTGTAGGCCTCTGAATTCGGTGCCTGCGCTTTCAATTTATCTAGCTGCTGTTGCGCAACCTGCTGATCGCCTTGACGCAACGCCAAGCGCATACGCGCCGCCATCACGTCGGGATTATTAGGATCCATCAGCTCTAAGCGATACAGCGATTGCGTGACCAAGTCATCACGGTGGCTGGCTTCGCCCACGCGAATTTGCTCGAGCAGCCACTGTTCAGGCGAAACCGCTGCATCTGCGGCAACGCCGGCACCAGACAGAGAGGCGAGAGATAAACCGATCGAGAGACTCAACCCGCTTAATGAGAAGTTGCGGTACTTGCGCATGTGCTGCTGTCCCAGTGAGGTAAAAGCTCACCTTTTAAATTAAAACGAAAACGTTGTTGGTCCCATCCTTGGCCAAAGAGCGTTAATACGTAGCTGTAATAAGCATCATTGCCCAGCGGATTATCTTGTACCCGTTGGCGCTGAACCGCTTGCGCATCAGAACCGGCAAGGAACGGCAGCAATGCCGCTGAAAAACCTGAATTGCCATACCCTGATGCTTTGCCCGTCGCAACATCGACTTTTTCTGGTGGATATCCAAGCTCGGCGGTCATCGCCGCCATTGGCTGCCACTGCTTAATCAACGCGGCTTTGTTAGGATCGTTATCGGCCATCATGCCCGCCCACAGATAAACACGGATCGCGTCATAGCCGCTGACGTTAGGCTTATCCGGCGTGGGTTCCCAGCCTTTGTCTTTACGCCAGTCTATCCAGTCTGGCACAAACCCTTTCGGTGAACTCTCCAGCAACAGACGCTGGTTATTCTTATGCAGCGCGGCCCAAGGCCCATGAAAACCCGCCATGCGAGCCATCAGCTGCGGCGGTAAATAGCTTGGGTTAACGGTCCATACCGGTGCATGCGCAAAACCGACGCGCCCTGGCAACAACATTTCGCCAAACCCTGGCAACTCAGCCACTTCCTCACGCGCGATACGCTGAAGCAGCAAAACACCTAGAGATTGATAGCTGCGCACCTTCCATAAACGGCCCGCTTCCATCAGCGAATAGGCAATCCACAGATCGGAATCCGAAGCCGAATTAGTGTCGAGAACGCCCCATTCCTGCTTGCCGTTTTTATCTTTCTCTTTCATACCCCATAGCCAAGCGGGTAAGCGAGCGCTCAGATCGCCCTGCGCTAAATTGTTCTGCGTCCATTGCAGAATATTTTCAAACGTAGGCCGGTCATTTGCGACCAGAGCGAAGAATAAGCCATAGCTTTGGCCTTCAGAGGTGGTAATTTTTTTCGGGCTGCTGGTGTCGATCACCCGCCCTTGTTCACTAATATAGTGCTGTTTGAACTGCTGCCACTCAGGCCAATCGCAACTAGCAGCGGCCTGAGTGCAAAAACTCAGCAGGAGCAGACACAGCGCAACCGCGCTGAATCTCGGCTCATGTCGTCCCCCTACACAGGGGGACTGAGTGAAAAACCTAAACATCATTAATCACGCTCATCAGGAGATAAACGGCGACGACGTAAGATCCGTAGCAGACGCCATAGCACGATGGCCAACAGCACGACGCTCACCGCTGATAACACGGCAACCAGAATCGGATGCGTCGAGAATACATGCCACAGACGTTCCCACCACGGCAGATGACCCACGTAGTAAACATCGCCCACGCGCAAACTGTTCACGCCAGACTCACGGATGACCACAACAGAACCTGACATTGAGGCTTTCTTACCGCTGTCGATCATCGCGTCATTAAGCAGGCTATAGCCACGTGGGCTGTCTGCCAGCAAAGCAACAATGCTACGCTGATCGTGATACGGAGACTGGAAGCCAATCACCGCAGCCATAGCACCTTCAGAGCGAATAGTCGTCTGAGAGTCAGGCTTCATCGCAGAGGCTTCTGGCATGATGGTATCGAGGTTTGGTCGACGCATCGGCATTTTGATCCAACTTTCCGTTGCATCCACCAGCAGGTCGATTTTGTCATCCTGTTTGAGTGCATCAGGAATTGAGCCAATCAGCAGCACATCGGTATCTTTATCTTTCACCTGTGCCCAATCATCGGTCAGCGATACATTCAGCGCAGGGAAACCGGTTTGAGCACCAATGCTGCCCAATGCGTTTAGCATGGCCGTGACTTGAGCCGGCGTAGATTGTTTACCCACAACCACTTCAGTTTCTGACAAATCGGCTAAGCGACTGAACGGGAAGCCGGCGTTGGCGAACGAACGTAAATCCGGCATCGCCATAAAGTGACGGTAGCCTGAGAAGTCGATGGTTGAAGTGCCGTCAATCGCCACCGTATTAGGAACTGGCTGTGAGGTCACACAGTTATCCACTGAACCGCCGGAAATGGGATTCGCGTAGTCAAAATCAAAGCGCAGCTGGTTACTTGCACCCAGTTTCAAGGCCGGAATAGCCACATCGGTATTTTTATCAATCAGCCCTTGGAACAGCGGCAAGCGCATCAACAATGCGCCTTTATCTTGCTCAGGCACCAGATTGAACGATTGAATAAACTGGTTGTTCAGGCTGATCCGCATGCGGGAGCCGTCTTCAGCCGCGGGCGACGTATAACGGTACTTCATACGCATATCAATGCCGGTACTGCGGATCAAGAACAGGTCTGGCGGCAAGTTTAGCGTCACGCTAATCGGCGACGGTTCTAAACCTGTCGATTGCAGCTGCTCTGCATAGGTCTGTAGCTCGGAGAACGTCATTGGGCGGTCGGTACGCACCCAGTTTGGCGCATCGTATGGCACGCGAGGTGCCAGCGTTTTAACGCCCTCTACCTCAACGCTATCACCACGGAACAGAATGTTACCCTGCGCAATACCGCGCACCGCCGTCATCAGGTCTTTATCATCACGACCCAACACCAGCAGCAATTTCACATACGGGTTATCTGGGCGACTGATCATCTCAACCACAGGCCCATTCACAGCCGGATAATCGCGCAGGAAATCAGGGCGCTTATCGTTGGTCGCAAATACTACGCCGTGTTTTTCCGGCAGCTGGTTAAACAGAACAGGGAAGTTTTGCCCACGCCACTGCGCTTTGCTACCAAACCAAGATGCCAGCACGCCCGCAGCGCGTTGTTCTGACAAGTTAGGCTGACCGGCAAAGACGATAGGCAGCGTTAGCGCACTATAATCGCGAGCATCAAAGAAAGGCTCAGGGAAATGCGACAAATCATTTTTCAGCGGCAACCCTTGGTAGGTCAGACTGATGGAGCTGTTTTTGCCCACATCCAGCCAGAGGGCGGTACTCGCTGGGTTCTCACAAACGGCACGATAGTGACCAACAAACTCCAGACGCACGCGGTTAAAGTCGCTGATGTAGCGAGAATCAATCGGTACCTGTGCGCTGTTTTTCTTACCCAACTGCTCTTTCGCAATCGGCAACACGCCCATGAGTTCATCGTTAAGAAAAACTTTTACCTGAGACTCTACGGGGAATAGCGCAGGCGACGGCGTAAACTCTAAGTTCAGCATCGCATTCGATACCACTTCATCGCTACGCACGCCAAATTCAAACTGTCCGGTAGGATCTACGCCGCGCAAATGCATACTGCCCGGTGCCGGTGCGATCTTAGCGAAGGTTAAGTTAACGTCACGCGTCGGGATCCCAACGACCTGAGGTGCTGGCGCGGCGGGATCGGTCAATGCGGTCGTAGCGGCATTTGTTGTCGCCACATTTTCTGGTTCGGTTACAGGAGACACCGGCTCAGCATGCACCAAGGTGCTAATACCCAATGCCACAGCAGTTAGCCAAAATATTTTTTTATTCATCGCATTATCATCATGTTGAGCCAATGTCTGAGTCACCACTTTACTCTTCGTATCTCATCGCCCAGAGTCTCCGCTGCGCCTTGAAATCGATGAATAAAGAAAAGTCCCGAAACGCTTATTATTTTTTCCTGCCTACTTAAGCTCTGCTCACCCCACGTGGAATAAACGAAACCGTCCACGCAACCAGAGTGGTAAATCCAACAAACACACTACGTAAAATCGGCGGTGCATAGTCGGCAAGGCTTTGGTATCCACGGAAGCCGAGTTTCAAAATATCCACCAAACTCTCTACCGGTTTGTCTTCTGCAAAACTGTCTTGCCACAGCGCCCAAGTATCTGCGCGGGCAAACGTACACTGAATAAACTCAATGTGCTGGGCTACGCTCATGTTATCCATACGCAAACCGGCTTTTTGTCCGAAGACTCGCGTAACCTTAGCTGGGAAGGAATATTCCTGCTGTCCACGCTTTAGCATCAGCGTAATGTTCTCACCATCCTGCAACACATTGCCTGAGCGTAGCTCAATTCCCACACCGCCATCAGAATAGTCACGCAGCGTACAAGGGAAAATATGGCCGTCTTTTCGCGCAATTGCGGCAGGCATCGCAATTTCGACACGGTGAGACTGGCGAACCTGCTTAGTTTCAACCGATACCGCCACGGCACCGCCTAAAATGACCATGTTGTAGAACACCCACACCATACTCATCGCCACCGTCCAGATTTCATCTTCTGGCCCGAATGACATGCGCCAAATTCCCAGTATCAGCCCGGCAAAGTTCAGCAGAACCAAAATCAGATACGGACGAGTAATTACCCAGTCGACGTGCTGATGCTCAACCAAGCCACCTTTAGCAGTAACGTTAAACTTCCCTTTATGCGGATTAAATAGCGCCACCGTAGTGGGACGTGCGATGTACCACGCCAGAACCGTTTCGTATATTTCACTCCAAAACGAATGGCGGTATTTGCCTTGGATTTTTGAGTTGGTCAGGCTGGAATGCACAATGTGTGGAATAACATACAAAGCGATAGCCAGCGCCGGAGCAAAAATGATGTAGGCGTGCATCAGTAAGAACGCCAACGGTGCGGTTAAGAAAATAAGCCGCGGGATACCCGATAAGAAATGCAGCATGGCGTTGGCATAACAAATACGCTGCGCCAGCTTCAAACCTTTGCCAAACAACGGGTTATCCAAACGGAAAATCTGCACCATGCCGCGCGCCCAGCGAATACGCTGACCAATATGCGCCGACAAACTCTCCGTGGCTAAACCCGCCGCCTGTGGAATTCGAATATAGGCCGACGTCCATCCACGACGGTGTAAACGCAAAGAGGTATGCGCATCTTCCGTCACGGTTTCAACGGCGATCCCGCCCACCTCATCCAACGCTGTGCGTCGTAATACGGCACAAGAGCCGCAGAAGAAGGTCGCATCCCACATATCGTTACCGTCTTGCAGCAAACCATAGAACAGAGTGCCTTCATTCGGCGTGCGACGGAAACGACCAAGGTTACGTTCAAAAGGATCGGGGGAGAAAAAGTGGTGCGGCGTCTGCATCATGCCGAGCTTTTTGTCTTTAAAGAACCAGCCCAGCGTTAACTGTAGGAATGAACGCGTTGGCACGTGGTCACAGTCAAAAATCGCTACAAACTCGCCGGTCGCCTGCTTCAGAGCGTTATTGATATTCCCAGCTTTAGCATGTTCATGCGTTGTACGAGCAATATATTTAACCCCTACCGTTTCCGCGAATTCACGAAACTCTTCGCGGCCACCGTCGTCCAACAGCCAGATATTCAGCTTTTCTTTCGGCCAGTCAATACCCAACGCCGCGTAGATCGTTGGTTTAACTACGCTCATATCTTCGTTGTAGGTTGGCACCATGATATCGATAGTCGGCCACGACTTAACGTCCTCCGGCATCGGTGCCGGTTGGCGATTAAGCGGCCAGATGGTTTGGAAATACCCCAGAACCAACACTACCCACGCATAGGTTTCTGCGGCCAACAACAACAGCCCGCAGATTAAACTGACCGGATCGTCCCAGTTTAGCGTTGAGGTATAGCGCCACCAGATATAACGGCAGGAAACGGTTAACGACAGCACAATCATCATCAGTGACGAGAACCGCCCAGGAATACGCCGCACCACCATGGCAATGCCCCACAGCAGCAGTACGAAAACAAACTGGGAACTTAAATCAAACGGCTGCGAGATACATAACAACGCGAGGATAGTAGAGAAAACGCACATCACGCCTAAAATAATACGCCGAACGCCCTGCCCTAAACGGTTAAAGGCCTCTTCAGACTCTTCCGCACCGTGTTCCTGTACTTTATCAGGCAGACTTTTCAGCCAGTCATGATAGCGATTGTGCAAACCTTTAAAACGCTCACCTAAGCCATAGTTTTTTACCGAGCGATGCGCTGAGAACACGATCAACCACAGGGACTGAATGGCATAACGAACGATATCTAACGGGCGTGGGCGCTGTGCATCAATATGGGGGAAAAGCGTGGTTTGCTGGCTACGGATCTGCTGCCAGCGCGGGGATTCCAGTTTTAGAAAGAACCATGCCATGGCCAACCAAAAACAGCCCAACGCCGCGCCTAAAGGGGAGGCCTCGTTATACTGGCGGTATTGACGATAGCGATCGGCCAACGCCTGACGCGCTGGCGTCATTAGAAACAGATCGAGTATCCATCTCATAACGCCGACCCATCAGCAACGTTGCCATCGGCATCAAAATGCAGCAAACACCAGTTAGCCAACGTCATAATTTCTTCGGTTGCCAGCGAGTGCGGGTAATACTCACCCACCGGTTGCTTGGCGGCGCTCGCCTCGGCCATCGCTTCGTCGCGGTGAATCACCATAGGCAACAGCGAAGGCAAACTTTGCAGCCATAGCTGATAAATATCTTCTTGCAGTTTACTGGTGGCGAGCAGCTGATTAGCGAGCAGGTACGTTCCCTGTGGCAACGCCTGCTGATGCAAACGCGTGTGGCAGTTGGTATCAGGAACAATAACGTTAATAACGCCATCGGCGAGAGAAGTGAAATGCTGTGTCAGCGGATGCATACCGTTTGGCACATCCAGCAAAATCCAGTTATAGCGGCCATTGGCACGCAATGCTGGAATGTTTTGCGCCCAGTGCGTCCAGCGATGTATGTCCGTGAAGAATTGCGCATGCTCATCGGCACTAATCTGTCCGAAAGGGAGAAAATCAAGCAGGTCGGTGTAACGCAGCGCCGCATCTTGCCAAGCCGTGCCATCAAATTCGGCACGCGCCCAACCGTTCGTGTGGGCGAAATCCGTATTGAAATGCATACGCAGCAAATTCGCAGGGGTGACGTCGATGACTAACACGGATTCGCCCAGTTGCTGCAATCCCCACGCTAACGCCGCGGTGATAGATGTGGTTCCCACACCTCCTCGCATTCCCTGCAAAGCAATAATTGCCATTACTTAGCGCTCCCTGCAAATTGCATCAGCTCCGCCAAAAGAGGCCAGCGGCGGATCACTTCATTCATATGTTCTTGCCTAGAGATATCTACATAGTCGATTTTAGGAATAGAAAATGCTTTGCTTAGGGCCGCAATATCATTTTGGAAAGTAAACGTAGGGCTATTCTCAATCGGATTATTTCTTTTATCATTCATTCTGCTATCCGTGAAAAATCGGCTATGGTTTATGATTATAGCTAGATAAAGAAAAGCTGTTGCTACAATATAATAGCGAGAACATATCAGTCTTAGTAATTTGTCGTGAATTATTTATAATGTTACATTCCTTTATGCTTTTTCGCTAGTAAACTGATGCTCCTGCAAATAAACGAAGTCACAGCAAAACAACGAGCAAAAGAATTTCGTGCAGCTAAGATAAATCTGTCCATTAGATAAAAACATCAGTTTTACTAGGTATAATCACATTCAGAGAAATTAAACTCTTATGGCGCTATCGTTTTCTCTTGGAGTTCATCAACTATGGGATGAGCTTCGCATTATGCAAGCTCCCGGCCTCTACTGGGTGAGCGCAGATCGCGAGGTTGATGCCAAAAGTTTTTGTCAGCAGGTTATCTCTAGCCAGCCAGCTGAAACACGCGCGGCGTTAATCAGCGTTAACCATCCTCCTCAGGATATCATCAGTGCCAACTACGCTCATGGCCCCGACAAGCTCCCTATCTATTCTCTGCCTGAAAATAAAAAAGCGTTATTCCAACTGACTGAAGATTTAATGCGCGGGTTGAACCCCAAAAATCGTCTGTTAGTGTTATTAACCCCTTCCAGTATTTGGGAACAGCTGCAACCTTATGAGCTAACCGACTGGATGAGAAATACTGCCCGCTGGTTGCGCCAACAAAACTGTACGTTATTGATTTTAGACTACGGAAAAAGCGCCAATAATCAAAGAGCAACGCTTCAGTCTCAACACCGTACGCTATGTGGCCTCGCGAGCCTACGATGGCTTCAGGATTTGCACCGTTATGACGTAGCGTATTGGTGTAACCAAAACGGTGTCACCGCGCAGCAAGACGTCAGCGTTTCTTTTGATGAGCAAGGCTGGCATGCGCAAGAAGATACGTCTCAGGCGCCACAACCGCGCAACGATGAACAGCTCTATCTAGCCCATAAAGGCGTGCTGGAAGGTGCTCCACCGCTGTCAGAAAATTGGCATCTGTTTGAGAGCAACCTAGCGCTATTTAATGCAGCCTATGCGGCACAAGCCTCAACGCTGGTGTTCCAGCTCTCGAACAGCGATCAGCTCGATGCTCTGGCGCGAAAAATTCATACTTTGCGCCGTCAGCGCGGCAAGATCATTAAGCTCGTTGTGCGTGAAAGCACCCCTTGCTTGCGTTTCAGCGATGAACGTTTGTTACTGGCCTGTGGTGCCAATCTGATTGTGCCGCATAATGCGCCGCTTTCACGCTGTTTGACCATGCTAGAAGGGATTCAGGGACAAACCTACCCACGCCATGTCCCTGCAGATATTAATCTGCTGATTGATGCAATGCGCCCGCTGAATTTGAAAGGGTATATTCCTTACAATCCTTTCTGCGAAACGTTGATGTCATTGATGAATAACGCATTATTACCAGAAGACAGCAAAGGAATTCTGGTGGCATTGCGCCCGGTGCCCGGACTTCGCGCCGAACAAGCTCTCACGCTATGCCGCGCTCGCCGCTTTGGTGATTTAGTCACTATTGATGAAAACCGGCTCACGCTGTTCCTTTCATCATGCAGAATCAATGACTTAGATGTTGCGCTTAAACACATATTTCCACTGCCGGTCGAAGAAGTTTTCTCCAACCGCATGGTTTGGTATCAAGACAAACTGATCATCATGGAACTGCAGCAGATGCAGCTTAATAAGCCATCAAACTGGCATCTTTCCGACCGGCTCGCGCCGTTGGTCGGCAATAAAAGCAGTCCGGTGGCCGAAGAGCGTCCACCTCGGCATTCACCGCAGCCAATCAGCTTATCTCTAGCCTTGGATCAGGAGCGTGCTGAATGATGAATGGGATGGATATACTGCAGCTTATCGTGCTTTGTGCGGTGATTTTGCTGCCATTAGGCTACTATTTGCGTAAAAAATTGCCGATGCTGCTTCAGTCAGTACGCCAAGTTTTATTTACGCCGCGCTATTTAAAATCCGAGGGGATCCTGCGGCGTAATACTCGTTTGCAACGTAACACTTCAGTCACGGTAGACCGTAAAAATGACCAAGAATAGTAATACCAAGAACAACATCGCGGACCTGTGGCACTACTGGCGTGGGCTAGGCGGTTGGAATTTCTATTTCCTACTTAAATTTGCCCTCTTGTGGTTTGGCTATCTCAACTTTGATGCACTTTCTAACCTGATTTTCCTCGCCTTTTTGCTTTTCCCGTTACCAAATGCCCGTTTGCACCGCTGGCGTAACTGGATTGCGATACCTATTGGTATTGGCCTGTTTTATCACGATACGTGGCTACCGGGTATCAACAGCATTATGAGTCAAGGCTCGCAGCTAGCGGGCTTCTCAGCGTCGTACCTTCTGGATTTGGTCAATCGCTTTATCAACTGGAAAATGATCGGTGCGGGCTTCGTAATGCTGGTCGGTTACCTGTTTATCTCACAGTGGATCCGCATAACGGTATTCGTGGTGGGTGCGCTCGTTTGGCTGAACGTGTTGCAAATAGCTGGCCCTGCTATCTCGTTAGTCCCTGATACTGCGAGTAATAACACCGCGACTGCACCGGCGGCAAACGCCAGCACGGGCTCTACGTCAGCCGCTGCAACAGGCGACCTGCCGGCACAAACGGCACCACCGGATAGCAAGAACTTGGCTGCTTATCTCGATGCCTTCTATGCCAGTGAAAAACAGCGCCAAACTCAGTTCCCAGCGGCGCTACCGACGGATGCACAACCCTTTGATTTGCTGATTATCAACATCTGTTCTTTAGCATGGTCTGACGTTGATTCCATTGGCTTACAGGATCATCCGCTGTGGAAACACTTCGATATCCTGTTCAAAAACTTTAACTCAGCCACCGCCTACAGTGGCCCAGCTTCAATTCGTTTATTACGCGCCAGTTGTGGACAGCCTTCGCATAAAGAACTTTATTCAGCCGCGGGGCAACAGTGCTATCTGATGGATAATTTAGCTAAGCTAGGCTTTGGTCAGAACCTGATTATGGACCACAGCGGTAAATTCGGTAACTACTTGGAAGACCTGCGTAAATATGCCGATTTGCAGCCACCGCTAGAGTCTCAGGCAGGGATTTCAAACGAGCTGACTTCCTTTGACGGCGAGCCCATCTTCAACGATCTCGAAGTGCTGCAACGCTGGGAGCAAACGGTTGAAAAATCAGGGGATGCGCGTACCGCAACCTTCTTTAACCTGATTCCACTGCACGATGGTAACCGAATGGTTGGCAGCAGTAAGGTTGCCGATTACAAACCTCGCGCTCAGAAACTGTTTGATCAGTTAGACACTTTCCTTACCCAGCTTGAGAAATCAAACCGTAAAATCATGGTTGTTGTTGTGCCTGAGCACGGTGCTGCCTTAGTTGGGGATAAAATGCAGATGTCTGGCCTACGTGATATCCCAAGCCCAAGCATCACTGACGTTCCCGTGGGCATCAAGTTTATCGGTATGAAAGCACCACAACCTACTGAAATCGTTGTCGATCAGCCAAGAAGCTATCTGGCACTTTCAGAACTGGTCGCTCGCTCCGTTGACGGTAAAATCTTCACCGAGGCAAGCGTAAACTGGCAGGATCTCTTGAAGGGATTGCCTCAAACCGCACCGGTTTCAGAGAACGATAATGCCATCGTTATTCAGTATCAGGGCAAGCCTTACATTCGCCTCAACGGCGGTGATTGGGTCCCTTACCCGCAATAATACACACTGTTAAATGGCTAAAAAGGCTCCCAAATGGGGGCCTTTTTTCTTACGTATATCTCTATAAAAAACATATTTATTCATTATGCCCATCTATGTTTACATATACAGGAAATATATCTTCCTCGAGTAGACGTTATTTTAATATGGATATTTTAATGCATCTTTAACCTAGCAATATATATCTGCAAATACACGTATCCTTAGAATAACGGCAACCGACAATTAAGGTTGGTATTATTAACATCCGTTAAGATATTTCTAATAAAGCAAAAGACTGCTATAGCGTTAGCAGACTAATACATCGGGTTTCTCTTTTTTTTGCATGCTAATAGTTACCTCCCGCACAGATTTACATATAAGAGTACGCCCATCCCATATACCTAAAAAAAAGAGCCTATATAGGCTCTTCAAATAAATATTTATATGGATAATCCGCTTTAGGCGCTCTGTGCAGCTTCATCCTGATCTACGGCAAAACAGGCAATAAGCTGATCGCCATACTGCTTAAGCTGTGGTTGTAGCTGCTTGCAGGTGCCAAACGCACGACTACAGCGAGCATTAAACGCACAGCCAGGAGGCGGATTCAACGGGCTCGGCAACTCGCCTGTCAGTTTGATACGCTCACGGCGCATATCGGGATTCAGGCGAGGCGTTGCCGACAGCAGCGCTTGGGTATAGGGGTGGCGTGGGTTATTGAACACCGCTTCCTTCGGCCCTTTTTCTACACAACGTCCCAAATACATCACGATGACCTCATCCGCAATATGCTCAACCACGGAGAGATCGTGAGAGATGAATACATAAGACAGCCCCATCTCCTGCTGCAAATCCATCATCAGGTTCAGAACCTGAGCGCGTACCGAAACATCTAGCGCAGAAACCGGTTCATCCGCAATCACAACGTCTGGGTTCAGCATCAGCCCACGCGCGATGGCAATACGTTGGCGCTGGCCACCAGAGAACATATGCGGGTAGCGATCGTAATGTTCGGTTTTCAACCCGACTTTCGCCATCATTGCCAACGCCTTTTCGCGCCGTTCGGCACCGCTAAGCTTGGTGTTAATGGTGAGAGGCTCTTCAAGAATTGCACCGACTTTCTTGCGCGGATTCAGCGAAGCATACGGGTTCTGGAAAACGATCTGGATTTTCTGGCGACGTAGCTTTTCCGCCGTGGCGTCCGGCTTTAATAAATCCTGCCCTTGGTAATACAGCTCACCGCCGGTAGGAATTTCAATCATGGTCAGCAAACGCCCCAGCGTGGATTTCCCACAGCCTGACTCACCCACTACCGCCAGCGTTTTGCCCCTTTCCAGCGTAAAAGAAACGCCGTCTAACGCTTTTACCAAACGTTCAGCGCCAAACATGCCCTTCTTCACCGGATAGTGTTTTTTCAGATCAATGGCCTGAAGCAGCGGTGCCTGTTTGTTCAATATTGCCTGACTCATAGTGTTGGCCTCCCCGCATCATCGAGCGGCGTGTGGCATTTCGCCTTACGTCCGTTGATATCCTTAAGT
Organism: Hafnia sp.; assembly: GCF_036648275.1. Lineage (NCBI taxonomy): Bacteria > Pseudomonadati > Pseudomonadota > Gammaproteobacteria > Enterobacterales > Hafniaceae > Hafnia > Hafnia sp. The sequence goes on from NZ_JAVXIQ010000003.1 coordinate 214,455, forward strand.
TCCGGTTCTACCTCACGGCACAAAGCCGTCGCATACGGGCAGCGTGGATTAAGCAAGCAGCCGTTAGGGCGATCATATTTGCCTGGAACAACGCCCGGCAGCGATGCTAAGCGCGCTTTATCGGCGGCAAACTCGGGCAATGCCCGCAGTAGAGCCTGCGTATACGGATGGCGTGGCGTGCGGAATATTTCCTGCGCCGTTCCGGCTTCAACCACCTGACCGGCATACATCACGATAATTTTATGCGCGGCTTCAGCTACCAGTGCTAAGTCATGCGTGATCAGCACCAGCGCCATGTTCTCTTTCTGCTGAAGATCCAGCAGCAGCTCAATAATTTGTGCCTGAATGGTGACGTCTAGCGCCGTGGTCGGTTCATCAGCAATCAACAGTTTTGGCCGACAGGCAATCGCCATCGCAATCATCACACGCTGGCTCATCCCACCGGACAACTGGTGCGGATACACATCCAAACGCGAGCCAGGATCGGGAATTCCTACCAGCGTTAACAGGTCGATGGCGCGCTGACGGCGCGTGCTTTTATTCCCGCCCTGATGCACCTTAAGCGCCTCCATAATCTGGAAGCCCACGGTATAGCAGGGATTCAGGCTGGTCATGGGATCCTGAAAAATCATGGCGACTTCCGCCCCCACGATTTGACGCCGCTCTTTCTCTGAAATTTTCTGTAAATCGATATTGTTAAAGCTCAGTCCGTTTGCCATCACGCGACCGGGAAAATCAATCAGCCCCATAATCGCCAGCGAACTCACTGATTTACCAGAGCCAGATTCCCCAACAATACCAATGACTTCACCCTGATTGACGCTGTAGCTGATACGATCTACGGCGCGAAACGGCGCGTTTTTTTCACCAAAGTGAACTGATAGCTCGTTAACTTCTAATAAAGCCATAATATTCTGCTCCCAAAAATCTACTGATGTTCTGTTGCCCAGTTTGCACTGGGCGATGTCAGTAGACTTTTACTGTTTCAAACGTGGGTCTAGCGCATCGCGCAACCCATCGCCCATCAGGTTAAATGCCAATACCGTCAGCAGGATCGCAAGGCCGGGGAAGGTCACAACCCACCACGCACTTTGCGCAAACTGCAATACGTCAGACAGCATGGTTCCCCACTCCGGCGTTGGCGGCTGTGCGCCCATACCGAGGAAACCCAGTGCCGCCATGTCGAGGATGGCATTCGAAAATCCTAACGACGCTTGCACGATCAAAGGCGCTAAACAGTTAGGCAGAATATTGATAAACATCTGGCGCATTGCACCTGCACCAGCCACGCGAGACGCGGTGACGTAGTCGCGGTTAACTTCCACCAGCACCGCCGCACGCGTCAAACGCACGTAATGCGGTAGGGCAACAAACGTCAATGCCAGCGAAGCATTAACGATTGAAGGGCCGAAGATAGCCACCAGCACTAAAGCCAACAGCAGGCTTGGCAACGCCAACATAATATCGACGACGCGCATAATGACGGCGTCAACCACGCCGCCGAAGTAACCCGCCAACAGGCCAAACACCACGCCGAGGATCAGCGACAAGACCACCACTAAACAGCCCACCAGCAACGACAGTCGCGCGCCATAAATCAGCCGCGATAGCACGTCACGGCCGACATCATCGGTACCGAGAATAAATTTCCAACTACCGCCGTCTTGCCAAACGGGTGGTTTAAGCAGCGCATCACGAAACTGCTCTGCGGGGAGATGCGGAGCCAACACATTGGCGCCGATCGCAAGAACTAACACGATAATGATATAAACCAACCCCACTACCGCGCCTTTGTTGCGCTTGAAGTAGTGCCAAAACTCCTGAAACGGCGTCATTGGTTTGGGCGCGCTCATTGCTGGGGACGTTGTTGTAACGTTAGACATCGTTGCGCCTCCTATTTCTTATGCCGAATGCGTGGATTGACGACGCCATACAGCACATCAACCAGCAGGTTGACCAAGATGATCATAATGGCCACCAACAGCACTCCGCCTTGCACCACAGGATAATCACGACGCTGCAATGCATCGATTAACCAACGGCCTAAGCCCGGCCAAGAGAAGATGGTTTCTGTCAGAATGGCACCCGCCAGTAACGTCCCTACCTGTAGACCAATCACCGTCACCACCGGCAGTAACGCATTACGCAGCGCATGCACAATGATCACTCGCATACGCCCTAATCCTTTGGCGCGCGCGGTGCGGATATAGTCTTCACTTAGCACTTCCAGCATGGAGGAACGCGTCATGCGCACAATCACCGCCAGCGGGATAGTACCCAGCACAATGGCAGGCAGGATCATATGCATGACCGCGTCTTTGAAATCGCCTGGCTCACCCCAAATAAGGGTATCTATCAGCATAAAGCCTGTGAGCGGTAAGCTATCATCAAGGAATACGCTGTCATCGATGCGCCCCGATACGGGCGTTAGATTGAGCTGCACCGACACCAGCATAATGAGCATGATCCCCCACCAAAAAATAGGCATGGAATAGCCCGTCAGCGAGATGCCTACTGCGGTATGGTCGAAAACGGAGCCGCGCTTCACCGCGGCTAATACGCCAACCGGTATACCCACGAGAATGGCAAACAGCATCGCGCAGATACCCAGCTCTAACGTGGCTTTGAAACGGGGCACAAACTCATCCCAAACCGGCGTGCGGCTTTTGAGTGAGGTGCCTAAATCACCGTGCAATACGTCTTTGACGTAGTGAAAATATTGTTGATACAGCGGTTTATCCAAGCCCATTTCCGTCATCATCTGAGCATGACGTTCGGCGGAGATCCCGCGCTCCCCTGCCATGATCGTGACCGGATCGCCGGGGATCATGTGAACAAAAGCAAACGTTAATAACGTTATGCCAATAAACGTTGGGATAACTAACCCCAAACGCCGGAGTATGAACTGCAACATATCCCGTACTCTCTATTTTTATGATGAAGCATTGCTCACAGTACAGCTACGACTAACAGAGACCCCACCCCAGCCCTCCCCTTCACAGAGGAGGGCGCAGATCGATAAAAATCACAATCGGCTCCTCCCCCTGACAAGGGGGAGGCTGGGAGGGTTAGCGGTAATTAGTCGAGAGACACCTGATCGAAGTGATGTTTACCCAATGGATCAACCACATAGCCTTTCACTTCTTTACGCACTGGCTCGTATACGGTGGAATGGGCAATGATCAGCGCAGGCGCTTGATCATGCATCACTACCTGAGCCTGCTTGTAAAGCTCGGTGCGTTTTTCGTGGTCGGATTCAGCACGTGCAGGCTGGATCAGATCTTCAAACGGCTTGTAGCACCATCTTGAGTAGTTAGAACCGTCTTTCGCCGACTGGCAGCTAAACAGCGTTGCGAAGAAGTTGTCTGGATCCCCATTGTCCCCAGTCCAACCCATCATCACGGTCTGGTGTTCACCGTCTTTCGCACGTTTCAGGTACTCGCCCCACTCATAGGTCACGATCTTGGCTTTCACACCGACTTTCGCCCAGTCAGCCTGAATCATCTCAGCCATACGGCGAGCGTTCGGGTTGTATGGACGCTGCACCGGCATTGCCCATAGGTCGATAGCAAAACCATCTGCCAGACCCGCTTCTTTCAGCAGTTCTTTAGCTTTAGCAGGGTCGTAAGCGTAATCGGTGATCTTGTCGTTGTAGCTCCACATGGTTGGTGGGATCAGGTTTTTCGCAGGCTGGCCCGCTTTCTGGTATACCGCGTCAATAATCGCTTCTTTGTTCACCGCCATGGTCAGCGCCTGACGCACTTTCACATTATCCAGCGGTTTTTTCTCGACGTTAAACGACAGATAGCCGACGTTCAGTCCCGGTTGCTCCATCAGAGTAATGGATTTGTCTTGTTTCATGCGGTCAATGTCAGCCGGATTTGGATAAGGCATCACCTGACACTCATTCTTTTGCAGTTTGGCATAACGCACGGATGCATCCGGCGTAATGGAGAAGACTAAGCGATCGATTTTAGGCTTAGGTCCCCAGTAATCTTTGAACGGTTTGTAGAGGATTTTGGAGTCTTTCTGGTATTGCACCAGCTGGAATGGCCCAGTACCCAGTGGCTCAAGGTCAATCTTCTCAGGTGTACCGGCTTTCATCATCGCATCGGCGTATTCCGCAGACAGAATAGAAGCGAAGTCCATCGCTAGGTCAGCCAAGAACGGCGATTCAGGACGTGTCAGCTCGAAGCGAACGGTGTTATCGTCCACTTTTTCCACTTTGCTAATCAGCTCGCCCAGTCCCATCCCTTGGAAGTACTCATAGGTACCGCCAGAGACTTTGTAGTACGGGTTTTTATCATCTTTCTGACGCATGAAGGAGAACACGATATCGTCAGCGTTCAGATCGCGCGTTGGTGTAAACAGCTTGCTGCCCTGCCACTTCACGCCTTTGCGCAGGTGGAAAGTATAGGTTTTGCCATCTGGGCTAATATCCCATTTTTCAGCTAAGCCGGGCTCAATCTCGGTAGTACCGGTTTTGAACTCAACCAAACGGTTGTAGATCGGCACCGAGCTGGCGTCGTAGGTGGTGCCCGAGGTGAACAGCTGCGGGTTAAAGCCCTCAGGTGAACCTTCTGAACAATAAACCAGAGTTTTTGCCTGCGCACCGGCGGCCAGCGCCAGAGCAACCAGACCAATCCCCAACTTCAGCGCACCAATTTTCTTTCCACGGTGGGTGGAGGTTTTCTTATGAGAAGACATAACGCTTGGCTCCGTAGTGTGATGTGTGTGTTCTGCCAGATCTATTTTTTTATAGGCGATCCGTGCAGCTTTGGCTGACAGCCAAGGATAGGTGCAACCCGCATGCCAAAGAGAACGATTCTTCGGGGCCACATTGGGTAGCACTCGGAAAGGGATCCCAGTGTTAATCACCCACCTTATGCATACCAATTTCGCAAGTGTTTAAGGTGACGTCAATATAACCAAACGTGATTTACAAGGACTGTGATATACAGCATACAAACATTAAAGAAACGTATTGATAACATTTACAGGATTAAAATTTATGCTACCACGCAAATATCAGCTCATTTCACCATGTAACAAATCTTTAATAGAGAATACAGCTGCCAAACTTGCTGAAAAAATTCTCGCTAAATGATGAATATCTGAACAATTGAGTTTGTGATCTGCGTTATCAACAGGAGGAAATGCTGTGATCCGAGGTCCGATGCCCTGTTTCAGGGAGCCATTTTGGCCACTTCGCATCAAGTCAGGGCAGGTACGATCGCGTTATGATGGTGAAAACCGAGACTCAGGAGAGATAGCATGTCGATAGCAACATTTTCACGTTTAACGGCTCTGCTTGATGAGCATCAGGCTCGTTATCGCGTTGTGGAACACCCTATGGCGGGGAAATCTGAAGAAGTGGCAAAAATTCGCGGCACGCAGCTTGGGCAAGGTGCCAAAGCGTTAGTCTGTCATGTGAAGGGAAACGGTATTAAGCAGCATGTTTTAGCCATACTACCCGCCGACCAACAGGCCGATCTCAGCGCGTTAGCGCACGACATCGGTGGTACGCGAGCCTCATTAGCCAGCCCAGTGGAAGTCGATGCGTTAACCGACTGCGTATTCGGCGCGATCCCGCCTTTTAGCTTCCACCCAGACTTGTTATTAGTAGCCGATCCGCTGTTATTCCAGCGCTTTGATGAATTGGCATTTAACGCCGGTACGCTTGAGCGTTCTCTAATCCTCAACACCCAAGACTATCAGCGCATCGCTCAACCTAAATTGGTCGCATTTATTCGCACCGAATAAGGCTCGCGAAAACCTCCCCTTGTCGCTTTAAAGAACAAAGGGAGGTTTATGACGATTATCCGTTCACCGTGAGCTTAAACACGCTCATGCTTTGCATCAGGTTCCCGCTTTGCTCCTCTAAAGAACCGGTCGCAGCGGCAGACTCTTCCACCAGCGCCGCATTTTGTTGCGCCACCTGATCCATCTGTGAAATCGCCTGATTCACCTGTTCAATACCGCGGCTTTGCTCGTGAGAAGCCTCAGAGATCTCACTCATCAGCGCCGTTACCTGACGAATCTCCTTGGCGATATCAGCCATGGTATCGCCCGCATTAGTCACCATTGATGAGCCCTCTTTCACCCGACGAGCAGAATCTTCAATCAGCGTTTTGATCTCTTTGGCCGATTGAGCACTCCGCTGCGCCAAGTTGCGCACTTCACCAGCCACCACCGCAAAACCGCGACCTTGTTCGCCCGCGCGAGCGGCTTCAACGGCGGCGTTTAAAGCAAGAATGTTGGTCTGGAAAGCAATACCGTCAATCACGCTGATAATGTCGGCAATTTTCTGGGAACTGGTCGAAATTCCCTGCATGCGAGCAATGGCTTCACTTACGATTTCAGCCCCTTTATCAGCGGTATGAGAAACATTCCCTGCCAGTTGATTCGCCTGCTCGGCGTTGTCCGCATTCTGTTTCACCGTGGCGGTCAACTGCTCCATACTGGCGGCGGTCTCCTCCAACGAGGCAGCTAATTCTTCCGTATGCTGCGATAAGTTCCTGTTGCCTACGGTCAGTTCTTTTGCCCCCACATCAACCTGCATACTGGCATCACGTACCTGACTCACCGTATCTGCCAGCGATGTTTGCATGGTGAGCACGCGCCGCCCCAGCTTGGCAATTTCTGATTTGCCTTCACTCTCAAGATCCTGAGACAAGTCGCCACTGGCAATCAAAGAAACATGCCCGTCTAAACTTTCCAATGGATTCAGGATGATTTTGCGCAGCGCAACCCAGCACAGCGCGCCAATCAGCAACGAAAATGCGAAAGACACACTGATAATAATCAGGTCACGTTGGTAATCATGTTGCGCATCCGATAATGCCTTTTGGCCAACTTCATCGGCGAAGCCACGAAAATCACGCAGGTCCTGATCAAAATTGGCAGATAAATTGCGCAACTGATCTTCTAATAATGCGTAATAAGCCGCGCTATCGTTGGTTTTCAGCGCCTGTAGCATAGGACGCAGCGCCTGATTGACGTAAATTTGGTAGGTATTTTCCAGTTCGGCGCTCAGTTGCGCACCACGCGGCGTCAGTTTTTTCAGATCGGTAAATTTCTGCATGGATGCATCAGCTTCACCGATCAATTTCTCCGCTCGCTGACGGCTATCATCTGCCGCCGCTAGTTTACCCATCTCCATTTGGCGAACAGATAATGCCCCCGCCGTACGAGCCCGTAGCGTGGCATTAAAGCTTGCTGCCAGTGGGCTCAGCTCTTCAGCCTGCACCTGATTCACAACGGCCAGTCTTTGATTTATTTGGCGAACAGATTGAATGCCGATAATACTGATCATCAGCAGCAATAACGTATAAACAAGCATGATGAGTGCCAGCCCACTACGGACTGTCAGGTGTTTACTCATAATAGTCGTATCCCTAGGAATGAAAGAGCCTGCAAAAGAAGACATCAGATGTGGTATCTCTCTCAGCCAGTACAAAATGCCTCTCTCTATGGAGAGTGAATAATGAACAGAGGGAACTGACTGAAGATTGATCAGTTTATCGGCATGCCTGAAGGGAACTTGAGAGAAAGTTAATGCGAATAAAGGCGCTTCTAGGAATAAAAAAGCCGAGAGGAAGAGTTCCTCTCGGCTCATCAAGACTAACTTATTGAATTAAAAATGACACCAGTTGTTGTTTTCATTAATTCCGCCATTTGGCGAGGTATAGCCTAAGCAACCCAGAATAGAGTCATACAGCTCAACGTGCCGGTGAGTCTGTCCCTGTTTTGCCTGCTTTTGTACCTGCTCAAACATTTTGGCATTGTTGCCTGAAGCCAAAAACTTATCCGATGCCCATACCATCAGCGGCACGCGGAACTGCTCTGGCGGAGCCATTTCACGCGGAGTGCCGTGGAAATGCTCATTATCACTGATCGACTCACCGTGATCAGAGGCATAAAACACCAAGGCTTTTTTATCTCGCACCTGATCAATCACGCTTTTAATCATGTTGTCAGTGTACAGAATGCTGTTGTCGTAGGAGTTCATCAACTGCTCTTTGGTGCAAGAGTCATCTACGCCCATGCACTCCGGTTTAAACTTCGCATAGCTACGCGGATAGCGCTGCGTATACAAATAGTGAGAGCCAGACGTGTGCAGTACGACTAAATGCTTACCGTTTGGATGCTTCTGCAATGAATTCTGTAGCTCTTCCACCAGCAGCATATCGTCGACCGGCTTCCCATCATTACGATGTTCTGCGGCGATCAGCTCACGGAATGAGAAGTTATCGGAGTCGGTATTGTTGTAGAACCAAATCTCACTTTGCATCGCAAAAAGCTCAGAACTGAATCCAAGCTGATGTAATACAGAGAAAATATTCTGTTCTTTCAGCGTACGCTGAGCGTTGTTTTCCGTTCCGCCTTCACGTACAAACATGCAGCGCAAGGAAAGTTTGGTTGATGTATCGCAGGACTCACCGCGGAATGCGGCCAGATTAGGCTCTTTTGCCAGCTGCGGCGTAGTATCACGCTCATAGCCCAGAATCCCCATATGATCCCAACGCGCCGTTTCACCGATAATGAACACGACATAGGTATCATCTATCCCTTCAGGCGCGACGTAAGAAAAATGATCCGCTGGATCAAATAAGTCGGCTTCATCCTGTCGCTCATCCAGCGCGGTGTAGCCATATAACCCAAACGCCGCCAGCCAATTTGATGGCAAGTAAGAGTGAGCCACCACGCCGCCATAGCTTGGCATATCAACGTTGTTTTTCTGGTCGATCTCTTTCTGGGCGGTACCCATTAAGTTTAATGGAACCCAGACCACGGCAACGATCAACGCCATCCCAACCAAGGATATGATTCTTTTGCCCGGTGTTTTTAGCTGCTCGAGCAACGTGTTACGCGCTGAACCCAACCAGATGATCGCCAAAGGAATAATGCTGGCGGCAACAAACCACAAAACAAATTTCCAGCCGACAACTTCGGAAAACAGACCCAAATCACCTGGGGAAAATACGGAAATAATGATGCCGTAGCCAATCACAACGTTAAATGCCGTCATGTAATAGCTTGCAGCCACGGATATTAGCGTGATGAGCGTAGCTGTAATTTTGAAGAACCAGCGCCCTCCCAGCGAAAACACTCTCAGGATAAAGAAGGTAAAGAGGAGAACAACCATGACCTCTAAACTTCCCGTTAACCATTTAGAAAAATGGAGCCCCTCTTTGACTTCATCAAAACGGCGTAAAAACACCGGAATATTAAGAAAAATACCAATATAAATCGCTAACAGCAGCGCCTGCATTGGTTGTGATAGCAATTTTATTTTTTGCATTACTTTCTGAAACCTTGTTGCTAACCCTAGAAAACATGAGACACACCGCATTCTAAATCGTTCAGATGCGGGAACGGAATTTACCAAGAAAGTTCTTAATCGGCGAGAGACTATTCAGCAGAAAAATATCGACACCAGCCTAACGGCCTATGGTGACGGACTTAGAGAAGGGATGACATGGGGATCGTCTGAGAAGATGCCCCATGACATGGGGCATCAAATAGAGGGGAAAGCGGGTAAAAATTAACGACGGCTCATCTCTTCTGATTTCGCCATACAGCTTTGCATCGCGTCCATCACGGCCGCACGCAGACCCTTTTGCTCTAACACTTTCACGGCTTCAATCGTGGTTCCCCCTGGAGAACACACCATATCTTTGAGCTCACCGGGGTGTTTACCGGTTTCCAGCACCATTTTGGCTGAGCCCATCACCGCCTGCGCGGCAAACTGATAAGCCTGAGCACGAGGCATTCCACCCAGCACTGCGGCATCAGCCATCGCTTCAATAAACATAAACACATAGGCAGGCGCTGAGCCACTCACGCCCACCACGGAATGGATTAGATATTCAGGAACAATAGCCGCCTTACCAAAACTGCTAAAAATTTCTACAATCAGCGCGCTTTCATCTTCGCTCATTTGCTTATTCGGCGTAATGGACGACATTCCCGCATTCACCAACGCCGGCGTATTCGGCATCACGCGCACCACTTTTTGCCCATCTTTCAGCGCAAATTCTAGCGTTTCTAGCGTGACACCTGCGGCAATGGAAACCACAATCGCGTTTGGCTTGAGCGATTCTCTGATTTCACCCAAAACATTCGCCATCATATTCGGCTTAACACCTACGATCAGAATATCAGCCTGCTTAGCGACTTCATCTGCACTGCTGGCGCCTTGGCTGCCAAACTCTTGGCTAATCGCCTCAACGCTCTGCGCGCTACGGTTATACACCGTGATATTTTCCGGTGAGACCAGTTTACTCGCAACCAGACCACCTAAAATCGCCTTGCCCATATTGCCACAGCCAATAAAACCGATTTTCTTATCCACGATGTTATTCCCCACAGTGCAGCCCTCCACGATAACGCCCGTTGTATCGAACATAATTTACATCTTCAGATGCGATTTCTTAGGCTACCACCAAAACAGTGAGAAAGGCATAACCTCTATCCTGAATCTAAAAAAACAAAAAGGCCTTTCCCATTGATTGGGAAAGGCCTTTTCTATACCGCTTCTGAACTACAGATACTGCACTCAGTATGACGAGTATCGATTATTTATACAGTTCAGCAGTAGCATGCATTTTGTTATTTCCAGAGGTGGAAATAATGCGATATGAAGATGCGCCAGCCTGTTCAGCTTTAGCCGCTACGCGAGCTTCCAAACCATCAAGGTTGGTTGCGCCGCTGACGGATACAACGCCCATTTTCTGCATATCAGAAGTTGGCTGAGAAGAGAGGTCTGCAGCAGTAGCAGCAAATGCGGTTGCAGAGAGTGCGAAAACTACAGCTAAATTTTTGATGATTTTCATAACGTTTACCTTTCTTTAAATTTTGTCGTTTTGAAAGGCGCCCGCCTTCCGATGACTAAAGAATAGATCGGTTAACGAAGAGTTATAATCGGATAGTTTTGAGCCTCTTATTCAATTTTTTTGAATGCAATTTAAGCAACTTTACGTATGAATTTTAATCCGATGAGAGAGAGACAAACGTAATATGCGATTTTTCAGAGAAAAGGCTTTTAAAACAAATAGTAATCTTGTTTTCAAGCTAGCCGACAAAAAAACACATATCCGACATTTCATTACAGACGGCATTTGTCAGGAAATATTCGTCAGCGCCATGCAAAACATCAGTCGAGATGTGCGATCACTTTCGGCAGACACAGCCTAAACCACGGCGTAAAACGTTCAGGCTCGAGCTGCATTTGCTCTAAGATTTCATCCACGGGATGATAAGCAAAAGCATCGGCCTCTTCTGCGTTAAGCTGTGGAACCACGTTGCTATGACCAATAAAAACATGTGCCAGCTCGTGTTCAGTTAGCCCCCCCCCAACGTCAAGGCAGTAACTCAGCTCAAAAGATTCATGCAGCGCACACGCCATTCCCATTTCTTGGTAGAGCCGACGCATCGCCGCTTCTTGAGTATCTTCACCGGGGAGTGGATGGCCGCAGCAGGTATTACTCCACTGGCCTCCGGCATGATATTTTCCCGCGGCTCGGCGCTGGATCAATAGCTCGTGATGATCATTAAAAACGTATACAGAGATGGCGCGATGCAAAAGCCCCTGCTGATGAACGGCGAGCTTTTCCATTCTGCCAATCGGCATATCGTTTTCATCAACCAGAATCACTTCAATCATGGCCTTCCCCTCTCTCATCGTGTTACAACGGACCTCTATTAGCATACCTAATTGCTGCAAACTTTTTTTAATTTAACGCCACATCGTTCGCCCGCTAATCTAGCGCCAAAATATTATGGAGATACGCATATGAGCGGCATTAAAGATATTACTCAACTTCTGGCTTCGATGGAGCCGACACTTAACACTCAAGCTTTCGTTTTTTGTACCAGCCAATCACTCACGCTGGAACAAGCCGCCGCGCTGAACCCGCAGGGGCTCTTTTGGGAAACCGAAGGGATCACGCTGATTTTAACTCGTGAAGATGCCCAAGCGGCTGGCTTCGATACCAGTTCAGACTTCCGTCAAATCACGCTTACGGTCCACTCTAGCCTTGAAGCCGTTGGGTTAACCGCAGCGATTGCGGCAGAGCTTGCTCAGGCGGGTATCAGCGCCAACGTTGTGGCCGCTTATTATCATGACCACATTTTTGTTCCTGCCGCCGATGCACAGCGCGCCCTAGCAGTTTTAACCCAGTTACAGCAGCGCAGTGCGCTAGCTTAAATAGACCAATAAAAAACCCGCAGAGGCGAAACCGCTGCGGGTGAATATCACGCGATAAAATTTTCAGTTCAGTTTTTTACCGATGCTTTTAACGAACCATCAGGATTCGTATTATCCAGCGGATATGGGTTTTTGTGTTGGCGGTTATAGTTCAAGGCATAAAGCGCCGTGATCACCATTAACACCACGAACGACCACATCACTTCCTGCGCACCGGAACCGACAACGGCCCAGATACAGTAGACAAACGCGATGCTGACAATCGCCAAATAAACAGGGCGAGCTTTACCGAAGTGACCGTGGCCTAGCAGCAGCAACGCCGCACAGGTATAAAGGTAAGGTACCAGCGTAAAGATCACGCTCACCGACGAAACCAGACCAAATTCTTTCGCCGCATTAGGCGAAATGCTGCCGAACTGACAAATTGTCATTAATACGCCAACAATCAGCAAACCTGCAACCGGCGTACCCGCCTTGTTAACTTTGGCGAAAATGGGTGGGAACAAGCCATCATCGGCCGCGGCCTTCGCCGTTTGACCGGCCAACAGCGTCCAACCACCTAATGAGCCCAAGCAGCCCGCAGCCGTGCAGAATGAAACCACTGCACCAGCCGTATTGCCTAACGCCATACGCGCCGCATCACCGAAAGGAGAAGCGGAAACACGCAGTGCCGCATTCGGGATCATCCCCATAATGGCGGTGGTGGATAATACGTAGCACACGGCGGCAATCAGCACCCCGCCAATGGTTGCAATCGGAACGTTACGCTTAGGGTTTTTAACCACGCCTGCCGCCACCGAGGCACTTTCCACCCCGATAAATGACCATAGCGTTACGCTCAAGGTGCTTTGGATAGCGCCAAATGTACCCTGACCGCTTACGTTCCACGCAGCCATGTAGGTTTCACTGTGGAACCAAAACCAGCCGAACACCGCAATCCCCACGATAGGTATCAATGCCAATACCGTCGCCACCGCCTGAACACGGGTGATCATCTGTGGCCCAACAATATTGAGCAATACAAAAATCCACAGAACGACAACACAGGTAATGGTCAGCACCATCGGATCTTTCAATATTGGGAAGAAATAGCTGAGGTAGCCAACACCAATCACCACCATCGCGATATTCCCCACCCAGCAGGCTAACCAATACAGCACGTTGGTTTGGTAACCGAGGAATGGGCCAAAAGAACGACGGGCATAAGCATAAGAACCGCCGGGACTGGGATCTAAAGACGACATCTTGGCATACACCATTGAAAGCGCTAATGCGCCAATGATTGTTACCAACCATCCGTAGATTGCAATTCCGCCGGTAGACGCTAAGTTTGCCGGTAATAAAAATACGCCGGAGCCCATAATATTTCCAGATACCATTAAGGTAACGGGAATGAGGCCAACTTTATGAGATTCAGAATCCGAAGACATAATCTAACCTTAAGCTAAATAGAATTTTTGGTAGAAATTATATTACTCTCAGAGTTAAATCATGGCAGTAGCAAACGGCTAACATCGCCATTTCCGGCATATTTTTAGCCAATGACATCTCAGCTAAAATAATATTTATAAAGATAAATAATTAAAAGATTACATAACTTTTCAAACATTATAAATGTATACCAAGCTGTCCCAATATAAATATATTCCTATATATTACCCAAGATGGTTCAAGTTGCATTTCGGCAGCAGTTCGACATTAATCAAGTAAACGATTTAGTAATCACTCTCAGCCAATAAAAAAGTAAACTTAGGCATTAAAAATATATTCAATAATAGTGAGATTCTATGCAATCATTTTATCTCTATGCTGGTGCACGTAGTTTAGCGGTGTTGTCCCGTAGTATTCCTTGAATACGGAGATAAAGTAGGAGGTGCTGCTATAGCCACATAGGGAAGAAACCTGAGAAATATTTTTATTAAAAACAATCAGTTGTTCAACGGCATAGCGCATTCTACAGTCAGTGATAATTTTACTGTAGGTGGTATCCTCATTTTTTAGTTTCTTTTTCAATGAGCTAGGACTTAAGCATAGGCAGCTGGCAACGGACGTTAGGCTCCACTCTTTGTGCATATTGCTTTGAATAATGCTGTAAACATTCGCGCTAAGATTGCTTCTAATTTCACGAATAAGAAACGGTATTAGATTGTTATTATTTAAGAAAATAGATAAAACGGTGAACGAAAGGCAACGGCTACGTTCTCGATCAACTTCACAACCTAAAGTATCTTGCGATAGGCGCACTGCTTCTTGGAAAATATGTGGTGTCTGGCAGCGTTCAATCATATAGCACGGTGTAGAACGCAGATTAGGGGACAGGGCGCTGATATCTTTTTTTAAGAAATGGATATAGTCCTTAATGACATCTTTATTCAAATATAATACTGCCGAGTCATCCAGTTCTGAAAAATCTATTACGTTATTTTTACATGAAATTAGCATCATGTGATTAGCTTTGAATGTAATTTCATTCTCAGAGTTAAAATTAACAGTGACATCTTTGCGTGTTAAAACGACAACGCAACCTTCGTTGTTACTGAGTTTCATGTTAAGACATCCTACAGACGTAAAGAATAAAATGCCGTTATTAAACGAGGCTTATCGACTAAAGTAATAAGGCATAAAAGAAAAAGTAATACATATGATGATTCTACGACCAGACACTAAAATACAGAGCTTTTCTAATTATTCAATATCGTTGGGATAAATACTGCCGTATCATTTTTTTTACGCAGAGTAATCGTACAATTACAGAATAAAAAATAAACATACAGGTATGAAAAAGCGCGGGATATACCCGCGCAAATACTACAAGAGAAACTGCTTTATCTTTTTTTGCTGTGGTGTCTTTGCTTCATCACCAACGAGGATTATTCCGTGCGTACACACATCACGTGATAAACACCGTTGATAATTTCAGTCCCTTCGGTTTCATGTTCAAAACCGGGGAATTCGTGGTCCCAAGCCTGCAGAGCTCGCAGATAACCGATCTGTGGACTCTCTTCACCGCCGAAACTTTCACCGGATAATAGCATTGGGATTCCTGGTGGGTAAGGAATGATGGAGTTGGCTGCAACACGGTTGACCAGACCGTCAATTGCAACCATCTCCACCTTATTCGCCACAATGGCTTGATACGCTGCACGCGGTGTCATCACCGCTTCTGGCAGGCCAGAATAAGCCGTATTCAGTTTAGCTCCTGGGTTATTTTTACGTAGATAGGCAAACATTTTGTCACCCAAATCACGCAAGCCTAGCTTGCCGTAGATTTCAGGCTGCTGCGCAACCAGATCGGGCAATACTGATGATAGCGGGGTATTGGCATCATAATGGCGTTTAAATGAGAGCAGCGTGTTGATAAGCGTGCCCCATTTACCTTTGGTAACGCCCATTGAGAACAGAAACATCACTTGGAAATCGGTAGTACGCGTCGGCACAATGCCATGACGGCTCAGCCATGCGGTTACCAACGCAGCGGGTACGCCCTTCTCTTGCAACTCGCCGTCATCACCCATGCCTGGAGCCAAAATACTGACCTTGATAGGGTCCAGCATGCTCCAGTTTTCAGGCAGATCTTTAAAGCCGTGCCAGTTATCTTCAGGATTCATCACCCAGCAGCTTTGTTCAGTTGCCAGAAGCTGAGCTGGCGCATCTTCAAATGCCATCTGCTTGCCGGTTGCCGGATCGGTAACAATTTCTTGGTTCCACGGTTTGAAGAACCAATCGCCATCCTGAGTAAACTCTTTATATAAACGCGCCATCGCCTGACGGAAGTCTACCGCCTCGTTGATCACTTCCTGCGTCAGAGAAAGACCGCTGTTGCCGTCCATCATTGATACCGCCACATCGTTAGAAGCGCAGATCGCATATAGTGGCGAAGTGGTGGCGTGCATCATGTACGCTTGGTTAAAGCGTGAAAAATCAACGGCACCGCGACCGTCGCGCACATGAATATAAGATGCCTGAGATAACGCATTGAGCAGTTTATGCGTTGAGTGGGTCGCAAACAGCGTTGGGCCTTCATGATTGCCAGGTTCCCCACGCATAGCGTGATGATCGCTATACATTGGGTTAAAGCGAGCATAACCATACCAAGCTTCATCAAAATGAATTCGGTCAGTGGTTTTTTCCAATAAATCCTGCGCATTTTTGGCGTTGTAGCACACACCATCATAAGTACAGTTGGTCACCACGCTATAAGAAGGACGCTGGCCCTGCTTGCTTTTACTCAGCGGGCTGTTGGCGATTTTTTCTTTAATCACTTCCGGCTGCATCTGCTGCGGATAAATTGGCCCGATAATCCCATAACGGTTACGGCTAGGCAGCATATAAACCGGTTTGGCACCGGTTAATATCAGCCCCTGTTCAATGGATTTATGACAGTTGCGGTCAATAACCACCACGTCATCTTCGGTCATACACGCCTGCATAATTGTGCGGTTTGAACCCGAAGTGCCCACCACCACCGAATACGAGTGATCCGCACCAAACACGCGTGCCGCATTCTTTTCGCTTTCACCGAATGCGCCGGTGTGGTCGAGCAAAGAGCCTAGCGAGGTGCGCTCAATCCCCATATCGGTGCGGAACAAGTTTTCACCGTAATAGTCGTGGTAAAAACGACCGGCTGGCGTTTTAGTAAAACCAACGCCGCCCTGATGGCCCGGCGCTGCCCATGAATATTCATGGACGTCGCTATATTTCATCAGCGCGGTCATCAATGGTGGCAGCAGTTGCTGATGATAACGGTTCATGGCAGCAACGGCGCGGCCTGCAATAAAATCAGCGGTGTCTTCAAGGATCCAAGCAAATTCATCGATTTGCTCCATCATCTCGCGGCTAAGTTCCTGAGTGGCTTTCTCTCTGTCACTCAGCAAAAAGACCGGCACATTCTCCTGCCGCTCATGCAGTTTATTAAGCAGTTGTTGAGCCAGCACGTGCTCGGCGGAGTCATCCATTCCACGGCTAAACATCAGACAATCTATCGCTTCATTAGCAGACAAAATGGCATAACCATCGTCAAATGAAGCGGCTTTGATCACCCCAACATTTTGACGGCTCAGCTCATCGGCCAAACGTTCAACGGCGGCACCCACATAGGTGTCTTGATGGAGAAATTCACTTTCAACAATTAATACTTTCATCATGTGTTTATCCTTACAGATAAATAAACATAACGTTTAGTCGCGCTGAGGATATTTAGCTATACCCAAAATAATTCGAGTTGCATTGAGACGGCAAGTGAACGAACCCCGATGAGCTTACTCAAGTAAGTGATTCGGGTGAGCGAACACGGCCAACAAAAATGCAGCTTGAAGTATGAAGGGTATATATTCTCAGAGCACTAAACCGCCATACAAAATAGAATGAGTCTTATTGTTAAACCTTATATAACGCATTAGTGGTTTATCCACTCTTTCCTTGGAATTAGTATTGCCCTTATTTATCAGCGTTGTAAAGTCAGGTGAAAAACACAAGAATTGCGATATAAGTCAATAAAAATCAATGAGATGAGTAAAAATAAAGAGTATAAAAAAACACATTTAGAGATATATTATGCACAACGATTTTATTTTTTTACCTTATAGTGATATTTATTTATTATCTTTGTCGAGGCTAAATTTACATTAAAAAAAATCGCTATCGTTCATCCACAAATCTTTACGATAATAGATATTTAGGTATCTTCATTATTTGTTTTTCTAAGCGAGGCACTTCACAAATAGCACTCACCAACGTCAGTGCAGTTGGCTACCGTGTTATCCTTCAGGACATCGTGTTATCTACATAAGACATCCTATGACGAGCGAACATTTTGCAGGAAAGTATGAGGCTGAGCTGAAATTTCATCTCAACGATCCCGCAGCCTTTCTCGAACGCATCACTTTGGCAGGAGCCGAACCCTTCCACCTCAATAATCGAGAGATCGATTGTTACTATGACCGCCCAACGTCAGAACACTCAGACTCAACGCTGAAAAAGAGCGGCATTAGTATGTGCATTCGGGAAATGCAGCCATCAGGCATTAAGCTATGGATCGTTAAAGGGCCAGACGCGTCTGAATGCGAAGCGATTAATATTGATGATTGTGAAAAAGTCGCCAGCATGGTGGAAAAACTCGGTTTTCAGCCCAGTTTGCGCATGGAAAAAAATCGCAGCATCTATTTCTTAGGCCGTTACCACATCACCTTCGATCATCTTCCTACTCTGGGCTATTTTGCCGAAATCGCCATCATGACCGACGACGAACAGGCGGTGCCAGACCTGCTCAATGATTTACGCCATCAAGCATTGGCATTAGGGCTTGAAGATTCGCAAAGGGAAATGCGTAGCTATCGGGAAATGATGACATGAGGTGTTATCTCATCCTCTCATCGAAGAGAGGATGAGTACATAGGCAACTTAACGGATCACCATCACATTGACTTTAGCATGACGCACAATGCCTGCCGCATTCGAACCCAACAGATAAGTTTTTACGCTTGGACGGTGCGAGCCAACAATGATGAGGTCAGCGCCCATTTCATCAGCCTGCTGCAATGCCTCATCACGCGGGGTACCAAAACGAATGGTGTAAGACATACGCTCAGCGGGCAAATCTACCCCCTGCATGAGCTCTCTAATTCTTTCTTCAGCATAGGTCACCGCTTTGTTTTCAAACTCTTTGATGCCAAAAGAGTATGCGGTAACGAAGGCCTGTGCATCGGGCAAAACATACAAAAAATGCACATCAGCATCTGACATTTTTGCCAAATACTCAACGTGACGCAGGGCGTTTTGAGTCAGAATATCCTCTTCAATATCTACCGGCACCAAAATGCTTTTATACATATTCATGACCTCTCCATGTAGAAAACTTATGAATAGAATAACCTTACCTAATTCACGGTGGAACCAGTTTAGGGTGGAACTGTGAGGCCAAACATGGCCCTTACCCCATAAAAAAAGCCCCGCAAACTTTTGCAGGGCTTTCGTTGGTTCACTTTCTCACGCGTTACAGTGAGCTAGTGAACGTCCTTGAGATCACATCTTGCTGTTGTTCACGCGTCAGCGCGTTAAAGCGCACCGCATAGCCTGATACCCTGATGGTTAAACTCGGATACTTATCTGGATTCTCAATCGCATCCAGCAGCATTTCACGGTTCATAACGTTCACGTTGAGATGCTGTCCGCCTTCAACGTCTTCCTCATGATGGAAATAGCCATCAATCAGACCAACCAGATTATTTTTACGGATAAACTCGTCTTTGCCTAACGCCCCTGGGACGATAGAGAAGGTATAGGAAATACCGTCTTTTGCGTATTTAAACGGCAGTTTCGCCACCGAGGTTAACGACGCTACCGCACCTTTACGATCGCGGCCGTGCATTGGGTTAGCTCCTGGGCCAAATGGCGTGCCTGCACGGCGTCCGTCCGGCGTATTCCCAGTTTTCTGCCCGTAAACCACGTTCGAGGTAATGGTCAGAATAGACTGCGTTGGCTCAGCATCTCGGTAAGTTGGCAGCTTCTGGATCTTCTTCATGAAGCGCTCAACCAAATCACAGGCAATATCATCGACACGATGGTCGTTGTTACCGAACTGCGGATATTCACCGTCGATAGCAAAGTCGATCGCCAACCCGTTTTCGTCACGAATTGGGCGCACTTTGGCATATTTGATAGCGGCGAGTGAGTCGGCGGCAACCGACAGCCCAGCGATACCACACGCCATGGTACGAACCACATCGCGGTCATGCAGCGCCATTAACGCAGCTTCATAGCTGTATTTATCGTGCATGTAGTGGATAACGTTCAACGCAGTGATGTACTGAACAGCCAGCCAATCCATAAACGAATCCAGGCTCGCCATGACTTTGTCGTAGTCCAAGACTTCATCTGTCATGGCCGGCACTTTCGGCCCAACCTGAATTTTCAGTTTTTCATCCACGCCGCCGTTGATGCAATACAGCAAGGTTTTTGCCAAGTTGGCGCGGGCACCAAAGAACTGCATCTGCTTGCCAACCACCATCGGGCTAACACAGCAGGCAATCGCATAATCATCACTGTCAAAGTCAGGACGCATCAAATCATCGTTTTCATACTGTAACGACGAGGTCGCAATAGACAGATTCGCAGCATAAGCTTTGAATGCTTTTGGCAAGCGTTCAGACCACAGGATTGTCAGGTTAGGCTCTGGTGATGGCCCCATGGTTTCCAGCGTGTTTAGATAACGGTAGGAGTTTTTGGTGACCAGCGTTCTGCCGTCTAAGCCCATCCCGCCGATAACTTCGGTTGCCCAGATTGGGTCGCCGGAGAACAACGTATCAAACTCAGGCGTACGTAAGAAACGCACCATGCGGATTTTCATAATGAAATGGTCAATCAGCTGCTGTGCTTCCTGCTCATTGATCACCCCATTTTTCAGATCGCGTTCGATATAAACGTCTAAGAACGTCGAAGTACGACCCAGCGACATCGCGCCGCCGTTCTGCGATTTCACCGCCGCCAAGTAGCCAAAATAGAGCCACTGAATTGCTTCCTGCGCGTTCTGTGCCGGACGAGAAATATCAAACCCGTATTTCGCCGCCATTTCCTGAATTTGCTTCAGCGCACGGCGCTGCTCGGCCAATTCTTCACGCTGGCGAATCACTTGCTCAAGCTGAATGCCTTTCTCCAATTTGCCCTGCAAATCAGCAAACTGTAATTCACGCTCGCGAATCAGATAACGGATACCATACAGAGCCACGCGGCGATAGTCGCCGATGATACGCCCACGGCCATAGCCGTCTGGCAAACCGGTTAAAACACCGGATTTACGGCAGCGCATCATTTCAGGTGAATAAACGTCAAACACGCCTTGGTTGTGTGTTTTACGAATGTCGGTGAAAAGATATTTAAAATTAGGGTCCAGCTTGCGATTGTAGGCTTCAAACGAGCTCTCAATCATATTGATGCCGCCAAACGGGAATAACGCACGTTTCAGCGGTTTCTCAGTTTGTAAGCCAACAATTTTTTCCAGATCTTGATGGATATATCCCGGCGCATGGGCGGTAATGGTTGTAGCAATATCATTATCAAAATCGACCGGTGCGTGAGTAGAGTTTTCAATCCGCACGCCTTCCATTACTTTTTCCCACAGCTTGGTGGTTGCTTCAGTTGCAGTCGAAAGGAAAGACTCATCGCCTTCATAAGGCGTATAGTTATTCTGAATAAAGTCTCTTACATTAATGCTACCTTTCCATTCTGTTCCTGCAAAACCATTCCACGCTTCGGTAAATATATTCTCAGTCACGTCCAGATCGATATTCATTATCAAGCTCCATGTACCATAGGTATCGCCCCTATTTAATTAGGGGCGAAAAGAGTATTTAGGCAGTATTTATTTAGAAAATAATTAAACTACGTTATGCGAATGCAATATGTTCAGCGGAGGAACTCACGCGAATAGCATCCAGCGCAATCATCTTTTCTTCATTGGTTGGGATCACAGCGGCGATAACTTTAGAATCAGGTGCCGTAATCACTTCAGCCTCTCCGGTGCGACGCAGATGATTTTTTGCTTCGTCGAGTTCAAGGCCGAATACCGCAAGATGCTGTAGCGTTAATTGGCGAATCAGCTCAGAGTTCTCACCAATCCCGCCGGTGAAAACAATGGCATCAAGCTTATTCAACGAGGCAGCGTGGCCACCGATATGGCGAGCTAAGCGATGCACAAAGACGTTAATCGCCAGCTGTGCGCCTTCATGCCCTTCTTCATACGCTTTTTGCAACACGCGCAGATCGCTTGAAAGCCCAGAAATACCTAACAGACCAGACTCTTTGTTCACCATGAACATTAAATCTTCTAACGTCTTGCCGGTTTTATCCGCCAGATATGCCAGTGCGCCAAAATCAACGTCACCGCTACGCGTTCCCATGACTAAGCCTTCCAGCGGAGTCATGCCCATAGACGTATCAACGCTTTGGCCATTTTGTACCGCACAGACCGATGCGCCGTTACCTAAGTGAGCGACAATAATCCCAGAGTTTTTTTCAGCTAAACCTAATTGCTCAATCGCCTGCTGTGCGACATAGCGATGAGAGGTTCCGTGGAAGCCATATCTTCTCACGCCATATTGTTTGAAATATTGCTGTGGAAGCGCATAGGTATAGGCTTCAGGTTTTAGAGTCTGGTGAAACGCGGTATCAAAAACAGCTACATGCGGTAATTCAGGGAATATATGGCGCGCAGCCATAATGCCCTCAAGGTTGGCATAATTATGTAAAGGTGCCAGAGATGAAACATTAGTAATTTCTTGCAATACTTCATCATTAATTAACGTCGCATCGCTAAATGCTTCTCCACCGTGGGCAATACGATGACCTACACACGAAATAGCGTCGCTGAGTTTTCTTTTTTCTAATTCTCTAACAATTGAATTCAATGCATCTTCATAACTACCGGTTTTTAAATTAATACTGATAGTTTTATCAATGGTCATTGAGGTATTTTCAATACCGACGTTATCAACAATGCCGGACATCATCACATCGCAGTTATTTCCTTGCATAACAGAGAATTTAATTGATGAAGATCCACAATTAATAACTAGCACTACAGATTTTGAAGACATAGATATACCTCACAGCTAACTCCCCAGAGAGGAGTTAGCTGTTATTCTTTAAAATTTAGATTAAATAAGTTTGTAGAAAATATTCAGAATAGTCAGCAGGCCAACGATGGTAACAAAGTAGTTTTCTGGCTTGCCTTTATATTTCGCCAACGCTGGCACTTTGCGAACCGCATACATCGGCAGCAGACACAGCAGGGAGGCAATGATTGGTGCGCCCATGGCTTCAATCAGGTCCAGAATGTTCGGGTTAACATAAGCCACTACCCAAGTAGAGCCCATGATGAAGAACATGCTGATCAGGTTCAGTTTGCCAGTTGAATACTTCTTCTTGTCGCCTTTACAAGCGAACTTAACAATCAGGCCATTCATCCCTTCCAGCGTTCCCAGATAGTGACCGAAGAACGATTTGAAGATAGCGACCAGAGCAATCAGTGACGCACCATATTCCAGTACGGTTGAGAAGGTAGACTTACCGCCAGCCATGCTTGAGAAGTGGTTTGCCAAATAAGAAAGAACCGGAATGTTTTGCGCTTTAGCGTCGGCCATCATCGCTGGAGATAGCGTAAACAGGCAGCTGAAGGCAAAGAACATCACCACGGCAACCATCAGCATACTCGCACGAGAGATGATTTTAGAGCAGCGGTCTTCGGTGAACTGCTTGCCAAACTCAGGCTCGTATTCTTCACGTTTTGATTCGACGAAAGAGGAAACGATAGGCGAGAAGTTAAAGGAGAACACCATGATGGCAATACCCAGCCACACGTTAACCAGAATGCCGTCGTGACCAAGCAGAGAGATGCTGCTGGTGCTAACTTGTTCAAATACAGACGCGTTCCAGTAAGGGATCAGCGACAGGGAAATCAGAACCAAGCTGGCGATGAATGGGAACACCAGGAAGCTCATTACCTTCACCATCAAATTCTTTCCGAAGAAGATGATGAAAGCCATGGCCATTAACAGAACCAGAGCGACGAGGCCACGGTTCAACGGCATTAACTGCAGCTGGTTTTCCCAGAATGTCATGAAGGTGTTGGTGATGGTGACACCATAAATCCATAACAGAGGGCAAATCGCGAAGAAGTACAGGAAGGTAATAATGACCCCGCCTGTTTTACCAAAGTGCTCTTCAACCGTGTCGGTAATGTTGCCTGTAATATTGCTACCAGACAGGCACAGGCGCGCTAATGCGCGGTGACATAAAAAGGCAATTGGGTAGGCCAGCACAAGCATGATCAGGATAGGGATCAAACCGCCAAAGCCTGCACGGATAGGGAAGAACAGAACCCCTGCGCCGATGGCGGTGCCAAATAATCCAAGAGTCCATGTGGTGTCCGATTTCCGCCACATAGTTCCCTGATTCGAATAGGTAACGCTGTCTGTCGTCATACTGTAATTCCTCACGGATTTGCCCTTTTTTGAGGCTACATCACTGTAACCTCAGCTAGGGTCTATACCCTGTCGGGTGTTTGCATAATTATTAGTGAACGTGATTCAGTCCCGTTATCTCTGATATTCTGGATAAATCAATATTCCCACCGGAAATAAGGCTAACGGTCTTTTTATTTTCGATATAGCCCTTGAGCTTACCGCTTAATATGGCCGCAGATGCCAATGCTCCAGCGCCTTCAGTCACGATCTTGTTTCGTTGGATAAGATCAATCATGCCGCGCTTAATTTCTTCTTCAGTGACTACCACAATGTCGGTTACCAGCTCTTTGACAATCTCATATGTCAGTTTACCTGGCGTCGACACGTCGCAACCGTCCGCAATTGTACCTGTTGTGCGGTGAGATAAAAATTGTCCTTCATGGAAAGATTTAGCCATTCCGTGAACGTTGACCGCTTGAACACCTATGATATTGATTGTTGGGTTAATTGATTTTAGTGCGATGGCGATACCGGAAATTAATCCCCCACCACCGATAGGGACAATAACGTTATCCACGTCATACAGATCTTCAAGGATTTCTAAACCGATAGTCCCTTGACCTGCAATCACTTTTTCATCGTCGTAAGGAGGAATAAAGATTCTATTTTCCAACTCAATTAATTCATGTGCTTTTGAGATGGTGTCGTTAAAGCTATTTCCGTGCAGAATAACTTCAGCAGAATAATCTGCCGTTGCGGCAACTTTAGAGCTTGGCGCAGTACAAGGCATAACAACTTTGCTGTCAATTCCCAGCATGGCACAAGACAGGGAAACGCCCTGCGCGTGGTTACCCGCGGAACAGGCAATCACGCCCTGCTCGCGTTCTTCTCTGGATAATGAAGCTAACTTATTAAAAGCACCGCGAATTTTAAAAGAACCGGTGCGTTGCATATTCTCAAATTTTAGATGGATGGTGCCGTTACAACGTTCACTGAGGTAGTTAGACTTAGGCATGCCTGTTTTATAGACGTGACCTTTTATCCTTTGTTGAGCCTCAATTATGTCGTTAAGCGTCACAGGTAGATTATTATATATCTTCATTTTCTCATCCCACAGATTATTTGACGCCTGCAGTATGATGAAATATTTCAGACTTGAATGTGATTGGCGTCGCGATAATTTAATTCATTATTTATTTTCTGATTTTCAAATTATGAAAAGTATTTCCATTTTAATTATTATATGAAGATTTAAAGAAAAAAATATTTTTGTATTCTTACAAATATAATTTAAGTGATATTAATGGATTGTTACTAATGTTGCAGATGCGTAGTTCGACACCCGATTATCAAGATGATAATAGGTAGATTAATTGTTAAGTTTCTAAATAAAGATTTAATTTTCACCCTTTAATAAATCACTTAGCATATTAATTAGCGATAGATGCCATTCTATCAACAAGTAAGGTTTATTTAATATGTGATCAAGATCGTTCTCTTTTATTTATATCTGTGTCTATAAATATAAAAGAACTGCCTTGGTTTTTCGGTACCCAAAAATGCAAATAGTTAATATAACGCTAGATATAATAAGCTCGATCACGGATATCCACTTTCCGTTTGAAATCTGCTCATATAACGAGCAACTTTACTTAAGAACAAAGCACAATCAGCGCTATGTCATCGCGCATGCCTATGATTTACCGGCCAATCTGACATGTCCAGTCTTTGATAATCACTGGGATCTCAAACATGACTACAAATTTGAGATCAAAACGACCAATGATTTACGAGATGCGTTGCTTATCGGCAACGTGATGGGGTGGTGGTCAGGCAATGAAATCCAGCTACTGCGGCAGCTCATTAGTGCAATGGGCCATTCACTGGTTATTGTAGATTAGATTTCTTTATTTTTTATAATGTTAGGTATTATTTTGCTATTTATTCATCAGTGAAACGCCAAAGGAAATCAACGGCTTCCTCTGCATAATCAATCCCAATACGCTTACTGGCGATGATTTTTTCCACCTGTTTTTTATGTGCATCAATCTGTTCACAAATATAAAGCCGATCGCCCAAAAGGGGCTCGTAATCAAACGTCCTATCAACGGCAATAGCACGGCAAAGCTTACCTGGGCCGTTAGATAAGTTTTTCAGCTGTGGTTTTGTTAGCTCAGCTAAAGGCTTGGCATAGCGGTTTCGCGCAGCTAACTCGATGCCTTGGACAATTTCGATACCCCGAATTAAAACCGCCGTTGCATCGTCAGCTTGCCCCGTTACGACGTTAAGGCAGTTATGCATGCCGTAGATAAAGTAAACGTGAGCTATGCCGCCAGCCTGAAAAAGCGGCTCATTTCTGACAGTTCGCTTGCCCCCATAGGCGTGGCTCGCTTTATCTATCGCGCTGTCATAGGCCTCCACTTCATTTATCCGCCCAATAATCTGCCCTTCTTCCTGCTCACGAACCAAATAACAGCCGATTAGCTGTTGGGCTACCGCAAGAGGCGCTTGAGAGTAAAAATCCAGCCCTAGCTTCTTCATATCTTTTACCTGCTTTAGGGTATATGCCAATAATGTATATGAAACTATTGAATAAATAGACTATGGAGCAAGCTATTTAGTGGTAAATTATGTGGTTCACTCCTTTTTTAAACGACCTAATACCGAAATATAAAAACACGGCTGACAAATCATTTTCCTACCCACTCTCTATTTTTCCTCATCTTTGCCGATAACCTTTATAACGCATTCACTTCGTGTTGTGGCCAGCATTGTTTATTACCAACACCTGCCGATTAACAATTGAGGTTTAGATGGATAGTTTTCAGAAAGATATCGATGAAAGGGCTAACCTAGCCTTATCCAACAAGTTCGAACTGTTACTGTTTCGGTTAGGAGCAAGCCAACACGACAGCAAATCAGAGCTTTACGGGATCAACGTTTTCAAGCTGCGCGAAATTGTGCCCATGCAAAAAATCAATCGTGCGGCGGGTATGGTTTCGCCGCTATTGGGGGTGGTGAATATCCGCGATCAGATTATGCCGGTTATCGACCTCCCAGCTGCGCTTGGCTGCACGCCTCAAACGGGCCTCAATCTACTTCTGATCACCGAGTATGCACGTAGCACGCAGGCTTTTGCCGTTGAGGCCGTCGATAATATTATTCGCCTAGATTGGAGCCAGGTTCATACCGCTGAAGCCGGTGTCAGCAGCCGTAATATCACCAGCATTGCCAGTATGGAAGATGAAAATGGCAATAAAGATCTGGCGCTGGTGCTCGATGTTGAGCAAATTCTTTACGACATTATCCCCTCTGGTCGTAACGTCGATGTGGCGGCGATTAAAGAGAAAAGCTTTGCCTTAAAACCCGGAGCCATTGCGATTGTGGCTGAAGATTCGAAGGTCGCCCGTTCGATGCTTGAACAAGGTCTAAAAGGCATGGGAATTCCTACGCAGATGCATACCACTGGCCTAGAAGCTTGGGAGAATATTCAGTCTATTGCCGCCGAAGCCAAAGCCGCCGGCCAATCAATCACTGACAGAATTGGGTTGGTATTAACAGATATCGAAATGCCTGAAATGGATGGCTTCACTCTGACGCGGAATATAAAAAACGAAGCCACGTTGAAACAGATCCCCGTGGTTATCCACTCATCGCTATCAGGCAGCGCAAACGAAGACCATGTACGTAAAGTTGGGGCTAATGGCTACGTTGCAAAATTCGATGTGGCTGAGCTTTCAGAAGTGATTCACAAAGCATTGGCTGATGTTGCGGGGAGTTAATCAGCTTGCAGCCAAACTCAATATGGGCAGCGCGGTTCGCGCCGCCCATAGATAAACCTAAACTAGATCTTCAAGGCTTTCTGGATAGCATCGGCTAAAGATTCGATATGTTTCTCTGCCGCTTGGAGTTGGTGGCTAACGCTGTTTCCATCATTGCTATCCGCCAAAGTGACTTTAATCAGCTCAAGCGCTGCGTTAACTGCGATAGTGCGCTGTTTCTGCTCACTTGAAACATGATCTGGGAAATAATTCTCTAACATAAACCGTCCTTATTTATTATCCAATAAATCATTAAACTCCTTTCACTTATTTTCTGCCGTTAGCTCTCTCGACAAAAAATAGTTCAAGAAGGTACGAATAACCGCAATAATCGCTAACTTCAGTAATTCATCGAGACTAGGGTTTATTGTCGTCGCCAGAATATCCGCGGCTAATTGAAACTCTAGCGCCAAGGCTAACCAGCTACCAAAGCGCGTTCTCATAATGTGGAAAATTGACTGGTTATTAAAATTAGGAATAACCGTCCACAGCGTTCTCACCAGCCCAATAAATACACATAAAACAGAGATAAGCTCTAAAAATGTCTGCAAGGTTTCAGACAAATAAATGATAATCTCTTTTATATGCTCCATTATTTTTAACCTTAATCCACAACAGCTGCTAAAAATTCAAAGGGTTTGGCTGGCTCAAAAGCGTGGGAAACTTCACCATTAAAATCAGCCATTTGGTTTACACCCAACGATAATTTTCGCACCGGTGACTCAGCAGAAAGATCGGCTTGTTTCAAATCAACCCAAAACGTACTCATCCCAACGGCGGACTCAAAATAGTAGAGCTTATTTTTTTGATCGGAAATTGTACGCCAGCGGGTTGAGGAAATATTCGGCTCTGCCTGTGAGGTGATACCAAAGGGCACCGACACTGAACGCATAACGCTCACTACGCTAGAAAGGGCTAGACGTGCTTCGTGATACTTAGGAATTGCATTAATGTAATATTTGGCACGGACGAAGCGATCTGCCGCACGATTGGTGCCAGGCAGCATAATATTACCGCCAATCCCTTCCCAATATTTATCAATTGCCAGTTGCTGATCGTAGGTCGGTGAGTTAGTGAGTATTTGATATTCAGGGCTATGGTGGATAACCAGTTTCCCATCGATATATTCAAAAATAGCACTATCACCGCTGGCATCAGACAACGCTAAATGAATGGTCGCTAAGCGCGGTTGGCCGGGAACATCGCCCGTGACCACCACAAATGGCTCAGACTGTAATTCTTTCACCGCTTCATCTACCGTGGCGAAATTATCCAACGCATACTGAGCCCATGCGGCCAGCGAAAGACTCGGCTTATCTTTAGAA
The DNA here is from genome assembly GCF_036648275.1 of Hafnia sp. Lineage (NCBI taxonomy): Bacteria > Pseudomonadati > Pseudomonadota > Gammaproteobacteria > Enterobacterales > Hafniaceae > Hafnia > Hafnia sp. The sequence goes on from NZ_JAVXIQ010000003.1 coordinate 243,769, forward strand.
GGTTTAGGATACTGCGACTCTGCCAGCCACAGCATATTGGCAACCAGCCCTTTTTCATTCATGCCATCGGTCGTAGCAATGTTGTAGGCCGCCGTCGTCACGCTGCCATACTTTGATACCCATTCCACAGAATGAGCGCCAGCATTGCCGTTACGCGCCATTCCACGCGGGAAGATCCACATATCGGAATGCAAATCTTCTTTCCAATCCATTGTGCGGCCAGTCATAACTAGCTTATCTTCACCCTGATATACCGCGCGGGTGCATGCTAAAGCGAGCTGGGGTGAAAATAACATCCCAACCGAACAAATGAGCAACGACGCTGCTGAAAGCAAAATATTTAAATGCATTGGCTATCACCTGGTTATTTTTTACCAGTGTAAGTAGTGATGGATAATTAAGCAAAAGATGCCCTGCATAAAACGTATTTTGTTTGGATAGTATTTATATTTCAGGAGTGGAGATTAGAGAGCGGGAAATAGCTTCCCGCCTGCGGATTTAATAGAGAGTAAATGACTAGAATAAATCTTGAAACGATCCCAACTTGAATCCCCGCTCCGCAATCGCTTTTTTTAGCGATTCAGATGTCAACACATCCAGCTCGGCCAAGCGCGGGTAGCAATATTTGCTGGTCAGCAGAGTGTTATCAATAAATGCAGGATGACACATAATCTCCAAAGAGCTATCGCCACGTTCTATGGCGCTATCTAGCGAACTCAGGAACAGCGCTTCGGTAATAGACTCACCATAAAAGCGACTGTCGAAGCCCTGTGTACTTTGTGCGCCGTGCAATTCCAGTTCGCTTTTGCGAACTTCATCACGGTCGATGCGCAAACCCACGCCCTTTTCTTTCGCAAAAGCCGCCACTATAGGAAAAATCTGCGGGAACATATGCACGTGGTGATGGCTATCGATATGAGTCGGCAGCCTGCCAAAAACGTCAATAAAGCGTTCGAATTGGCACTTTAGCTCTTGTTCAATTTCATCTAACGGCAGAGTTCCCTGTTCTGCCATTTCCCAGATCCATTTGCCCAATTCTCCATTGCGCGCCAAATTTAGCATCGGCGACAGCGGGCGTCCTAGCGTCAACGCAAAGTGCATTCCAACCGCTAGCCCAGGATTTTCAGCGCTCAGAGCAGCTGCATGCTCGACGCCTGCTGAGTTAACCAGTGCCGTGGTAGACGTCACTACGCCGTTTTTGAACGCCTCAATAATGCCGTAGTTTTGCGCTTTGCAAAGCCCAAAATCATCAGCGTTCACTATCAGTAATTTTTCCATAATCCCCTCAGAGAAACGCCTTCCCTTTACAGGGAAGGCGGTGGGTTATTTTAGTGCCGCGATAGTTTTTGCAAAGTTAGGCAGTAACGCTTCATGTGCCAACAGCATTTCACGTGCTAGAACCTCTGCATCTTTATCAGAATGAATCAGCGGGCTCAGGTTCATCGCCAACAGCACATCATTCAGTTCACCACTTATTGCGGCAGCACTGGCGGCAATTTCAAAGCCTTTGATGGTGTGAATCAACCCTAACACTTTGTCATCAAAGTGCGTCAAACGTGGATGCGGCGTGGCGCCATCGCGTCCAATGGTACAGGTCATTTCAACGGTCCAATCTGCCGGAATATTATCAATATGGCCATTGTGCGGGAAGTTAACGTATTGCTCAGTCTGCTTATCGTTGTAAATCGCGCTGATCACTTCGCACGCTGCATCGGAGTAATAAGCCCCACCGCGCAGCTCCAGCTCTTTTGGTTTTACATTCAGTTCAGGATTTTTATACAGATCAAAAAGCTGCTTCTCGACTTTTTGCACCACGCTTGCACGCGCGCCGCCTTTGTAGAATTCGCCCATTTCGATCGCTAGCATTTCTTTCTGCTTGAAGTAGTACAGCAGATAAGAACACGGCAGCAGCTTAAGGGAACGGATCAGACCTTCGCTAAACGGCAAATCGAAGATATTTTTTACCGAACCGGCGGTTAACGTACCGGAGGCTACGCCGTCAAGCAGCTCTTCAAAGCGGGATTCTCCGTTAACGATGACGTCTTTGATAAAGACCATATGGTTCAGGCCAAAGAGGTCAATCGACAAATCATCCTCTGGTGTCAGTTTCAGCACATCCTGAATGAACATTTTCATGCCAACGGGGATGTTACAGACACCAATGAATTTCTTGAATTTGGTATGGCGGAATACGGCTTCTGTGACCATACCCGCTGGGTTAGTAAAGTTAATCACCCACGCGTTCGGGCATATTTCTTCCACATCTTTAATGATGTCAAAAATAACCGGGATCGTACGCAGCCCTTTGAATAGACCGCCTGCACCGTTGGTTTCTTGGCCGAGATAGCCGTGGCTCAGTGGAACTCGCTCATCCAACTCACGTGCTTTAAGCTGGCCAACACGCAATTGCGTGGTAACAAAATCGGCATCTACCAATGCTTCACGGCGATCCAGCGTTTTATGCATAACAATCGGCACGCCTGCGCGCTCGACCATACGCTGGCAGAGGTCAAAAATAATATCCTGTTTCTCTTTACCGGCCTCAACGTCAACCAACCATAATTCGGTAATCGGCAATTCATTGTAACGTTTAATAAAACCTTCAAGTAATTCTGGGGTATAACTACTTCCGCCACCGATAGTAACGACTTTCAGTTTTTTACTCATAGGAGCTCCCGTACAATATCATTGCACTTCATATTAAATTAAGTGAGATATACCCATCACACATCAAATCACAGGTGCGCGTTTAAAAAACCAAAGTTTTTTCTGTCATTATCGTTATTAGGGTATATGTGAATGATTGAAGGCTGCCTTATAAGGAGCAGTCCACATTAATTCACACATAGTTTAGTTAATACTGCATAATTTCTTTCTATAGTTCTTCGGCGTAAACGATGTCAGCTTTTTAAAGTTTTTAATAAACATGCTCGGGCTGCTATAGCCGGAATCAAATGCAATATCCGCAACCGAGTAATTGGTTATTTCCAGCTGTTTCTTAGCAAAATCAATGCGTATCTCATTAATGATCTGCATTGGCGTTTTTCCATAGTGGCGCTGAGTGGCTCGAGTCAGATACTCCTGCGACTTTCCGGATAGCTCCACCATATTGGCTAAGGCCTTGTCACCAAACATCACCTTGTCATGCATTTTTTCTACCGCGTTCTTAAGCCAATCTGGCACGTCGGCGATAACTTCGGTTTCTCTATGATGACGTAAACGGTTTACGATATAGAACGTAACCACTTCAAGAAACTCATTAAATTCGCCGTTCCTAAAATTAAGAGAAGAAATAACGGACTCTATATACGTTAGGAACTCAGTTTTTATCTGATAAACCTGTGATGCCACAAATCGATTAGGCAACAAAAATAAATAATGCTGCTCGAAAAACGCTTTGCTAATTCCGACGTTTAATATTCTCGTCGCACCGAACTCATAAAAACTTTGGTGGTTCGACCCTAATGGGATAAAGACAAAGTCACCACGTTCTAACAACACCTTTTTCCCATTGATATTTTGGTAATATCGTCCGGTCAGCACCACCGTAAACTCGTAGTAATCGTGCTCATGCAGCCCTGAAATGCTTTCTACTTTGTTGTAGATAAACATGTGAAAATTCTGACCGTCGAAGAGCTGATTTTCACGTGCAGTCTTAATTTCCATGCTCAGTACCGATGGCTGCATAATAATTCTCTACGTTATTTTATTTTCTCATGAACCTCAATCAGTTCTGCAATCAGTTCACGAGCCAGCATCGATGTCATCAGGTGATCTTGCGCATGAACTAAAATCAGGCTGACTTTGGTTTTCCCTTCGCCCTGATCGCCTTCAATCAGCTTGGTTTGCACCAAATGCGCTTCATTCAGCGATAAGCGAGACTGATTCATCAACTCTTTGGCCTGTTCGAAGTCACCTTCTTTGGCCTTTTTCAGTGCGCCATAGGCCAAGCTGCGAGCCTGTCCAGAATTGATAATGAGCCCCATCACCACTTCTTCCAGATCCTGCAATTCCTCTTCGGTATCAACAATGTTTTCTAAATCAAACATTTTAACTCTCCATAACGGGGCCGTTAGCTGCGGGGAGGACGTTCTCCCCGCCAACGGTAAGATTAGAATTTCAATGCGTTCGCAATATCTTCTTCGCTTTCTTCTTCTTCAATTATCGCCTGAGCCTTGTTAGATAGGATAACGAAAGGCATATAGACCAGCGTTGAGACACCCAAGTTGAACAATGCGACTAACAGCGCAGCGATGCTGCCGTTACTGTTAAAGAATGCGCCCAATCCGGTAGGCATGGTCCACGGTGCAAGGTTAGTCACCGGAGGAATAATACCCATGCTGTATGCCGCCAGCGTGATTGCTGCCAGAATCGGCTGAATCAGCACGAACGGAATAAACATCACTGGGTTCATGATAATTGGCAAACCAAACAAGATCGGTTCGTTAATCTGGAAGATGCCTGACGGCAGCGCCAGCTTAGCCACTTGGCGGTGATCTGCACGGCGTGAGCCGATGAAGATAGCGATAATCAGACCCAACGTGGCCCCAGAACCCCCTAACAGAATGTAGGAGTCGAGCATTGGTTTAGCCCAGAAGTGGAAAGTTTTGCCCGCTGCAATCGCCGCTTCGACAGAACCGTATTGTTTGTACAGGTCGATGTTTTCCAGTGCCCAAGGCGTCATGATGCCGTTGTCTAACGCAGTCAGAGCTAAAGAACCGTGTACACCAAAGAACCACAACAGGGAGTTGAAAATAACGTAAGCCCAACCTACCACGCTGCCCATCGACGCCAGAGGCTTGGAGATGGAATCCATAATAATTTGGTGGAAGTTGTTGCCATATAATCCCAGCAGCCAAGAAATAACCCCGAAGATAGACAGGATAATAAAGCCCGGAATTAATGCGGAGAATGAGCGAGAAACAGAAGAAGGCACGCTATCTGGCAAGGTAATAACCCAATTTCTGCGAATAATAAACGCAAACATTTCGGCAACCACCAACCCGATAATCATACCGGAAATAATATTCGAGCCACCCAACCAGTTTGCGCCTACCGCATAGGCTTCACCAACGCTGTAAGGGGTTACGGTCATAAACGCCGCAACGGATAATAAACCGGCTGAAAGCGAGTCGACTTTACGCTCTTCGGCTAATGCCATCCCAATAAAGAAGGGCGCCATCAGAGACATTATCCCCAGCGTACCGTTATAAACGTTGCCGCCAATAACTTTTAATCCGTTGAGTGTTTCAATGGTTGAAGCATCTAAACGAATGCCGAGGGAATAAAAGAATGAACCGTCGCCAAAGCTTAAAAATACGTTATTGATTAAAACAAACATCGCTCCCGCTAGGGTCAGCGGCATTAACTTAATAAAGCCATTTTTAATGGCGTTAATGTGGGGTTGTTTACCTATTTTGACGGCAAAAGGAAGAAGTATCTTTTCAAGTGAATCAATGGTTTTACTCATTGGTATTTTCCTTTAATGCCGCCATTCGGCGGCCAGAATATGAAATTCGCTCTTTGACTGGATTTCTCTTTGACTTAAAAAATTCTTAATAAGAATTAAAATAAAAAATGACTAAAATAAAAATTACTGACTTGCTGCTGCTTTCTTGATCGCTGCAACCGCAGCTTTCAAAACACCTAACCCATCAATTTTGCCGTACATGACAGAATCAATCACTTCAACGGGTTTGCCCGGTAATAACTTTTGGATCTCTGGCTGCATGTACGCAATTTGTGGACCAAGCAGAACCAGATCCGCCACGCCGCCCTTCTCGCCAGCCAGTGTTTCAGGGAATGCTTCGATAATGACCGGTACTTCATATTTCTCTGCTTGTACCTTCATTTTAGAAACCAGCAGAGAGGTGGACATTCCGGCGGAACAAAATAAATAGATGACTTTCTTTTCCATTATGAAACCCTCATATCCTCTATAGATTGCAGACCTGACAACACCTGCGTTCTAACCGGTGAGAACTCATCTACTGCCAATCACCAAAAATGACGAGTTGTCCCTGTTTGAATCGAGTATACGACATCACTTTAGAGTGGGGTAATTCAGAACTAACAAAAATCGTCTCTCCTTGACTACTTCCTATGACCCTTTTCACATTCTGGGTAAATAATTCGCGGAAATAAATAAGATTAGAGTTATGCGCTGTAAGCATAACCCTACGAAAGAAAGCGCTCGGAGCCTGTTTAGGCTCAAAGCTCAGAGGCGGTGTTCTCTTTAAATCTAGGTTTGCTTAGGCCTGCGACTTCAGTCTTTATGGTGAAAAGCGCACCGGAAAGAGGACGCTCACCGATCTCTTCTTTAGTCATGTTTTCACGCGTTGTGGTCACAAACAGCGTTTTCATGTCAGCGCCACCGAAGCAGACCATTGTCGGACAGCGAACCGGTAACTTATGCTCTTCAAGCAACTCACCGTTAGGTGAAAAACGGGCGATACGATAGCCATCAAACAGCGCACTCCAGTAACAACCCTCGCTATCCATGGCCGCTCCGTCTGGTCGCCCATTGCCGCGAGGAAAAGTTTTCCACACTTCACGCAGCCCCGGATTTCCCTGCTCATCCAATGGAGTACGGTAAATCACGTGGTTAGGCGTGTCGCTGGTATACATCCAACGGTTATCAGCAGAAAACGCCAAGCCGTTGGCGCCGAGAATGTCACATTGCAGAACCGTTGCTTTCAGATCGGCATCGACACGACAAAGCAAAGCGCCGTTGTAATCACGCGGCGCCCAATAGGTACCGGCGTAAAAACGACCTTGCTGATCAGTACCGCCGTCGTTAAACCGCGCCAATACTGGATTATTCGGGTTATCACATACTTTGTGTGTCACTGAGCCGTGGCTATCGGTAAGGTAAATTCCCGTACGCATCGCAACAATAAACCCGCCTTGCTCACGCAGCGCAAAACAGCCTATTTCCTCAGGAAAATTAAGTTTCTGATGCTGACCTGTTGTTGGCTGATAGCTATGGATCTCTTTCTGCAGAATATCAGTCCAATAAAGCGTTTGGGTTTGTGCATCCCACGTCGGGCATTCGGGTAAAACACCCTGATAATCAAATAACGGTTCCAGCTTGTGCATCATCAGCGATCCTTATTGGGGGATTATCAACGCTGAGAGTATGCCGCATAGCAGTACAAATTGCCGTTATATGCTGAGGGATTATTGATGCTATTTTTGACGTGGATGGAGCTCAGAAGAGGCTAATTGGCGGAAGATCACAGGAGTCGAACCTGCCCGGGACCGCTGGCGGCCCCAACTGGATTTGAAGTCCAGCCGCCCCACCGGGGACGATGATCTTCCATTGGGAGATCTGAAGAGTCGGCGATTATACCCTGAAAAACCTCACGTGCTAAGTGGAAAATCCCAGTTTCGCGATGCGTTCTTCATAAATAAAACAACGTTTTATTTTAATAAACACAAGTTTGGTACCCTTTGCTGCATAAATAGCCGTCACCTTATTTGCAGGAGATACCATGTCTAAGAAAGTCGCTGTGCTACTGGCGAAAGGGTTTGAAGAAGCGGAAGCGATCATGACCATCGACGTTCTGCGTCGTCTGGACATCCACGTCACCACTTTGGCCTGTCAGGATATGTTGGAGCTCACCAGCTATCACAACATTCGCATGTTTGCCGATGTGCTTCTCGAACGCAGCATGGATGAAACCTTTGATGCCGTCGTTATTCCTGGTGGGCCAGAAGGAACCGTCAATCTAGCCGCCAATCCACTGGTTGTTGAATTCATCCGCCGCCACGACGCCGCAGGAAAATGGATTTGCCCTATCTGCTCTGCTGCCGCACGCGTTTTGGGCGGGAATAATCTTCTCAATGGCCGCCGCTATACTTGCTCAGGCGATCTGCATCAGGATGTTAAAGACGGCATCTACGTGGACGAAAAGATCGTCGAAGATGGCAATTTGCTCAGTGGGAAAGGCCTTGGCGTTGCTTTCGATTTTGCTTTCCACCTCGGCTGGAAACTCACCGGTGACGCAAGCAATGTTGATTTTCAGGTAGACCATATCTATTACGACTACTGGCGTACAAACGCCTAATGAATAGATGCAGTAAATATATTTACTGCATCGCATTCCCACATCTGATTCTTTAATTTCAAAACGGGTTATCTCGATCACATAAAACACAAAACATAATTTCAGAATGAAAAAACACAATGGTTAGCGGCTTATCCTTGCCCTAAGAATGGTGTATCGAATCTACGATGCGAACGCCTTCAGAGGGATATATGAGCAGCCACATTCTGTCAAAGCGAGAAAAAATCGGCTATGGCCTCGGCGATGCCGCAAGCCATATTATTTTTGACAACGTCATGTTCTACATGATGTTTTTTTATACGGATATTTTTGGCATTCCCGCTGGCTTCGTCGGCACCATGTTCCTGCTAGCCCGTGCGCTCGATGCGATTTCCGACCCTATTATGGGTTTAGTCGCTGACCGTACCCGCACACGCTGGGGTAAATTTCGGCCTTATGTACTGTTTGCCGCTATTCCATTCGGCATCGTCTGCATATTTGCCTATAGCACGCCGGAGCTCAGCCTAACCGGCAAAATGATTTATGCGGCCATCACTTACACCCTGCTGACGCTGATGTATACCGTCGTCAACATTCCGTACTGCGCGCTGGGCGGCGTGATTACCGCCGATCCGACTCAACGAATTTCTCTACAATCCTATCGTTTCGTATTGGCTACCGCGGGCGGTATGTTAAGCACCGTGCTCATGATGCCGCTGGTCAATTTTATTGGTAAAGGAGATCAGGCCTTCGGCTTTAAAGGCGGCATTGCGGTACTCGCCTTAGTGGCCGTTATCATGCTGGCGATCTGCTTCGCCACCACCAAAGAACGCATCAGCGATGAAGGCACAACGCAGGGCAGCATGCGTGAGGATCTACGCGATATCATTCGCAACGACCAATGGCGCATCGTTGGCCTGCTCACCATTTTGAATATCTTGGCCGTCTCGGTCCGCGGCGGCGCCATGATGTACTACGTCACCTATATTCTCGGCAACCCACTGGTGTTTACCTGGTTCCTCACCACCTATTGCGTAGGCAATTTGTTAGGCAGCGCAGCAGCCAAACCGCTAACCGACTGGAAATGCAAAGTCAGCGTATTCTGGTGGACCAACGCCCTTCTTGCCGTGCTCAGCATAGCGATGTTCTTTGTGCCCATTGGCGCCAATATCACTATGTTTATCTTCATCTTTATCATCGGCGTTTTACATCAGCTCGTCACCCCAATCCAGTGGGTGATGATGTCCGACACCGTTGATTACGGCGAATGGAAAGGCGGCAAACGCCTCACGGGGATTAGCTTTGCGGGCACGCTGTTCGTCTTAAAACTCGGGCTCGCCCTCGGCGGCGCGCTAATTGGCTGGATGCTGGCGGGAGCGGGATATCAATCGGGTGCCGCCACGCAAAACAGCGCCACAATAATGAGCATTATCGCCCTGTTCACGCTGGTTCCCGCCGCTTGCTATTTCCTGAGCGCGCTTATCGCCGCTCGCCTATATACCCTGCGTACGCCGTTCATCAACCGCATTTTAAAAGAGCTGGCCGATGGCGTGCGCCGTAACGAACACGCATTCAATCAAGATATGAAGACAGCAGAGGATTTAAGTCATGAAAATCAGTGACGGCAATTGGCTCATCCATGAAGGACTCAACCTCATCCACCCGTTATATGTGTTTGAAGTCGAGCAGCACGCCCGTGAAATGGTCATTTACGCCGCGCCGCGTGAAGCCAGCGCTCGCTCAGCGCAGCTGGATACCCCGCTGTTTACGCTACGTTTTTTCTCTCCGCAGGAGGGCATCATTGGTGTACACATTGCGCACTTTACCGGACGAATAGAGCGTGGGCCGCACTATCCTTTACATCATGCTACTGAACACCCCCTGCGGATGGAAAATACCGATGATTACGCCGCCCTGCACAGTGGCGATTTAAGCGTTCGGGTAACCAAAGGGGAAAACTGGGCACTGGATTTCCTGCGTCACAGCGAACGCATCACCGGCAGCGTGGCTAAATCCAACGGCTACATTCAAAATGCCAAAGATGGCAAAACGTATCTCTATGAACGTCTCGATCTCGGCGTGGGAGAAACCGTATATGGCCTCGGCGAACGCTTTACTGCTTTCGTCAAAAATGGGCAAAACGTAGAAACGTGGAACCGCGACGGCGGCACCAGCACCGAACAGGCCTATAAAAATATTCCGTTCTACCTGACCAATCGCGGCTATGGCGTGTTAGTAAATCACCCCGAATGTGTCTCGTTTGAAGTGGGTTCGGAAAAAGTCTCCAAGGTGCAATTCAGCGTTGAGGGCGAATATCTGGAATATTTGGTCTTTGACGGCCCAACGCCCAAACAGGTTCTAGACCGCTATACTCGCCTCACTGGCCGCCCAGCGCTACCGCCAGCGTGGTCATTTGGCCTTTGGCTTACCACCTCATTTACCACCAACTACGACGAAAAAACCGTTAACAGCTTTATCGACGGCATGACCGAACGCAATCTGCCGCTGCACGTATTCCATTTTGACTGCTTCTGGATGAAGGCATTTCAGTGGTGCGATTTCGAATGGGACCCTGAAACCTTCCCCGATCCGGAAGGCATGCTCAAACGCTTGAAAGCGCGCGGGCTAAAAATATGCGTGTGGATTAACCCTTACATCGGGCAAAAATCACCGCTGTTTAAACAGGGAATGGAGAAGGGATATCTGCTCAAACGCCCAACCGGCGACGTATGGCAATGGGATAAATGGCAACCGGGACAGGGCATCGTTGATTTCACCAATCCTGAAGCCTGCGACTGGTATGCAGGGCACCTCAAACGCTTAATTCACATGGGCGTTGACTGCTTTAAAACCGATTTTGGTGAGCGAATTCCAACCGACGTGGTATGGCACGACGGCTCCTGCCCACAAAAAATGCATAACCATTACGCCTTTATTTACAACAAGTTGGTGTATGAAGTTTTACAACAAGAGTCAGGTAAAGACGAAGCAGTGCTGTTTGCCCGCTCGGCGTCGGTCGGCGCGCAGCAGTTTCCGGTTCACTGGGGCGGCGACTGCTACGCCACCTATGAATCTATGGCGGAAAGCCTACGCGGCGGACTTTCTCTTGGATTGTCTGGTTTTGGTTTCTGGAGTCACGACATCGGTGGATTTGAAAATACGGCACCGGCACACGTCTATAAACGTTGGTGCGCCTTTGGCCTACTCTCCAGCCATAGCCGCCTACACGGCAGTAAATCCTACCGCGTACCGTGGGCGTATGACGATGAAGCCTGCGACGTGGTACGTTTCTTCACCGAGTGGAAATGCCGCCTGATGCCGTACCTCTACGCAACCTCTGCTCAGGCCGCCAAAACAGGTACGCCAGTGATGCGCGCGATGATGCTGGAATTCCCAGAAGATCCGGGCTGCGATTATCTGGATCGCCAATACATGTTGGGAGATTCGCTGCTGGTCGCGCCGGTATTTAGCGAAAACGGTGACGTCAGCGTCTATTTGCCATCGGGCCGCTGGACACATCTCTATACCAACCAAGAAGCCACCGGTGGCTGGCACCGAGAACGACACGGGTTCAACAGTTTGCCGCTGTACGTGCGCCCTAACAGCCTGATCGCTATCGGTAATAATAGCCAAAAACCTGATTATGACTACGCCGACGGTACCTGCTTCCATTTGTTTGCTTTAGAGGAAAATACCCAAGCGAAGGCCGTCATTCCGGCCGCCGATGGTGAAACTCAATTTACGCTTTGCGTGCAGCGTAAAGGCGATCGGTTGCTTGTTTCGAGCACCGGAAACGCCCAACGCTGGAGCCTATGCTTACGCAATATTCATCATGCGATAGCACAGGAAAGCAGCGCGGTGCATACGGGGGAAATGGGCGTCATCATCACGCCAACAGATGGGGTTAATAGCCTAACCATCACGCTCAAATAACATTACTTTGCTATAAAACAGACTGCCGCCAGCGCCTTAAACGCTGGCGGTTTTTTTAACGGTGTTCGGCGGCGGGCACAGCCCATTCTTGCGGATAGCGCGATGGAACAAAGCGCAGCGTCAGCAGCATTAAACCAACGACCAATAACGCGTGGAATACCCAATCCATCAGGAAGTTACCGCTGAGGCTACGCAACAATCCAGAAAGGTAGGGCGATAGGCCAGCCACGATAAAACCGATCCCCTGCATGAAGGCCACCAAACGGCCAGCAATCGCGGGCTGAGGCGAGTGATCGAGCGCCAACACCAAGCACAAAGGAAATGCGCCGCCGAGTCCAAATCCGCATACCATCGCCCATAGCACAGACATCTGCAAAGGCATCCAGATAAAACCACAGAACCCAATCAGTTGGAGCATTAACGCCACCAGCAGCAGCATTCGTCGATCCTGACGGCGCGCAAACATTGGCAGCATTAATGCCCCCGCCGCCTGCCCAACCGTCATCAACGCCAGCAAACTCCCGCTAAACTGCGCGCTGGAACCCAGCTGCATGTAGTAGGGCGGCAGCCATGCGATCAGGCTGGTGTACCCACCATTAATCAGCCCAAAATAGAGACCCAGCGTCCATGCGCGCGGGCTGATATGTAAGCGCAGCGGCTGTGCTGACACCGCGTGCTTTATTGGCTGCGCCAGCGTTTTGCTCTGCGGCCACCAGCCGATCAACGCAATTACAGCAGGTAATGCCCACCACGCCAAAGAGCGGTGCCAAACATCGCTGTGCTGCGCAAGCCACGGCGTTAGCGCGGCACCTAAACCGCCGCCGCCCATCAGCGCCGCCGACCACAACCCCATCACCAACGGCATACGCCGCTGAAATGAGCGTTTAATCACCGCAGGCATAACAGCCTGAATAATCCCGATACCAATCCCGCCCAGCAGTGCGCTGCTTAGCAACACGAGGCTTTGTGGAGCAAGCTCACGTAGCAGCGCACCGACGGCAATAGCCAGCAAACTCAGCGCCACGCTATTACGTTCACTGATATGGCGATCGACCCAGCCTCCCGCCAGCGCTAATACCCCCATCGCCACCACCGGCAAGGCGGTTAACAATGAAACGGCGGTAAAACTCATGCCGCTGGCTTCACGCAGCTGCGGCAATAATGGCCCGATAGAGGTAAGAAGCGGCCGCATATTTAGACCGATTAGCACCAAAACTAACAGCATCAAACCTTGTTTCTGTGTTTGGCTCATGACTGCTTTTGCGCCCAACGTTCATACAGCTTGCGACCATTTAGCTGTGGCAAATGGTGAATCGGTAAAGATTGTTGTTCTAACGGCAGCTGTAGTTGCTGATAAATAGCCGCAGTCGATAATTTATATTCTTCCCCATCCTGATTACCGTTGGCGAAATACACCGCCTTTACGCCGGTCAGATACATGGCGCTGAGGCACATCGGACAAGGCTGACCGCTCGCATACACCGTACAGTCACGCAGCGCGGCGCTCCCCAGATGAGCAGAAACCTCACGGATACCGTTTAGTTCGGCATGCGCCGTTGGATCGCCATTGAGATGAATGGTATTTACGGCCTCGGCAACAATCTCACCGTTACGCACAATCACCGCACCAAATGGACGCCCGCCCTGCTCAACGCTATCCGCCGCCAGCGCTAACGCACGCTGTAGATACTCATCATGAGAAGACATGTGTGACTCCTGTTAATAAAAAGTTAGCAGGGTAAGGTTATCTTGAATTGGGGGGGAGGAATAGTGCCTAGATGGTGATTTAGGGGGAGTTCGCTAGATTTATGGGTAAATGGGGGTAAGGTTTCGTTCGCCAAATTTATGGCTGAATGGGTGTAAGGTTTCGACCGCCAGATTTATGGCTAAATGGGTGTAAGGTTTCGACCGCCTATCCGTTGCAGCATTTACATATAGATTCCGTCGAAGGCGTCCGAGTCGGGTGCGCCAGCGCGCGC
>NZ_JAVXIQ010000004.1:0-81167 GCF_036648275.1 Hafnia sp.
GAGCCGTGCGCTAAAAGTTGGCATTAATGCAGGCTTGGATTGCCTTGCTATTTAAGAGTAGTCGACGGTATTTTTTTTGCCAGTTTTTAGCAAATTATGCTGTTGAAGTGAGTCGCTGCAAATGTTAAGTCTTTCTTTTGATGGGGAATGCGTTTGCGCGAGAGATTATGCCATTATTCAAGTTCTGCTCTATGTATCTCTAACGCTTAATGCTAGGGGGCGGTGTTTGCTATGTTGGCGAGTGGCGTCGAGGCGTGAAAAGCGGGGTTATTTGAACCCCGTATCTATTATAGATTAAAAAAGCACCGCCACTTGACGGTGCTTTTTTGCATGGCATTAGCGAAGGGGGATTGCGGTACCCCAGCTTTGCCACTTATCCGGCGCATTATCATTAAGCAAGTAATGCGTATTCGGTTGAGCCTGTGGTGCGAGCGGCGTAGTTGGTGGCGTTGCAAAGGCGATGCCGCCGCGAATAAATTGCTGGAATGTGCCCGTTTTGACCATTCCACCCGTTAACCCAAACTCTACGTTGTAGCCTGATGCCAGCCAGAATACTGAGTTTTCGCGTACCAGTTTTTGATATTTCTTACTGATACGCAGCGCTACATGCACACGGTCTGACATCGAACCCAAATATAGACCGGTCACGGTACCCACTTCGATGCCACGGAAAAGAACAGGAGTGCCAATTTGTAGCGATCCCGTTTCCGGCGCATCGACAATTACGCTCAGCCCATCCAGATAGCGTGAATCTGCGATAGAGGCCTGTTGTAGCTCGAAGGTACGCATGGTGCGACCATGGCCTGGTTCTAAGTTGATATAGGGCTGTAATAGCGTTTCTAAATTGCTGACGCCAGTGGCTGAAATCTCAGGCGTGACGATAGAGAAACGTGTTCCTTGGCGTGCAAAAGAGTCCACATATTCTGGATAGAGCACCGCTTTCGCTAACACTTCGTTGCGTTCGTTGGAGAGCTTTAGCGATTCAACCTGCCCAATATCAATGCCGAGATAGCGAATTGGCATGCCAGCAGAGAGTTTTGAAGCATCGTAAGTCCGCAGGGTGATCTGGCTACCAATGGCTCTGGCCGCTGTTTCTGAAGCATAGAGCTCAAGCTTCTGCCCTTTGGTAACGCTTACGCCTTCTATGTTGTCAAAGCTAACAGCGCCTTTGATTGCGCGATCCAGCGGGGAAGCCTGAATCGTCAAACCGCTGCCGTTAAGCTGGACTTTAGCTCCGCCTTCCGCCCAGAAAATAGTTTGCGGCGTCAGCAATTTTCGGTAAGCCGGTTGAATATATACATCGACTTCAAACTCATTGGATTTCGGCCGAACATCGACAATTTCACCAACTTGGAATTTGCGATACAGAACAACTGAACCTGCTTGAATGTCAGGTAAGGTGTCTGCGCGTAAAGTTAGGGTTGAAGGCGGAAGATTGCCGGTAATGCCTTGTTCCGCATGTTCGCTGTTTTGATAGAGCGGGTATTTATCTTTGGGTTCACCTTTGCTGCCCGGGATGACGCGAATACCGCCATCTAGCCATTCTTGTGCGCTTGCACCGAGCACTTGAACACCGTCAACGCCAAACTTAACGTCAAGGCGGCTGTTAACCACAAACTTACTGTCGCCGTGGATACGGCTGCGATACTGCGGTTCAATGGCAACGTCGAAGACAACCGCGTTATCTTTCAAAACGCGGCTAAGAACTTGGCCAATTTTAATCCCGTTCATGCTGATAGGCTGCCCAACGTCCACGCCATAGCTTTGCGATGCGCTGAGCGATAGCTTAAGGATATTGGGCTGTTGCAGCAGCGACTCGGCGCTTGGCAACACGGCGAAATGATTTTGCGGTTCACCTTCGCCAGGGAGCAGTTCAAATACGTTGCCTGTGAGGAGCTGGCTCAGTTTGGCATTATCCAAGCTGAGGCGAGGGCTGGTCATCTTGATGCGGGTTCCGCTGCGCATCAGATCGACGATGCTGGGGTCAATCGTTAATTCGCCACTGACTTTGCTGTCTTTCTCCAGCGTCATTTTGGTGAGCGTACCGACCTGTAACCCTTGATAGATAAGCGGCGTTCTGTCCGCAGTGAGGCCATCGCCATTTGGCAAATCCAAGCCGATGACAACGCCGCGCTGGCTGTGGGCCAGATCGGGATAGAGCGTGTAGTTGTGGTTGGCGACAGCCTGCTTGCCACCCTGCGGTGAGTCAAAGGCAATCGCACCATTCACTAATGCGGCCATGCTTTCCATCTGTACCGAAATGCCGTCTAAGGCAAAATCGCCTTTGAAACCAGAAACATTCCAGAAACGGCTGTTATCTTTCACCAAATTAGCAAAGCGCTTATCGATAAGCACATCGATGCTAACCCCTTGTTGGTTTTCAGCAATCGTAAAATCGTAGACTTTGCCTACCGGGATTTTACGGTAATAAACCAGTGAACCGGTGTTTAAAGATCCCAGATCGGGTGCAAACAAGTGGATCAGCAATTCACCGGTATTAAGGCGGAACTTAGGCTGAGTATCCAGCGCGACGAAATGTTGGCTAGGTTTGCCCGTACCCGGCATCATCCCAATATAGTTGCCGCCGACTAGCGCGTCTAATCCAGAGATCCCCGCCAGCGATGCTTTAGGCGTGACAAGCCAAAACTGGGTGCCATCACGCAGAGCGTCTTTCATATCGCTTTTAATGCTCACGCTGACTTCAATTTTATTGAGGTCATTGCTCAGCGCTATCTTTTGTACCGTTCCAACCTCAACACCTTGATAACGTACCGGCGTACGGCCAGCCACCAAGCCTGCCGCCGATTGGAAATCGATAATGACGGTATCTCCGCGCTCTTGCATCGTGGAATAAATCAGCCAACCTGCAATCAGAAGGGCGATAAAAGGTAATAACCAAAACGGTGAGATACGACGTTTACGTCGTAGCGTCGCGTTAGTCGGTGTATTCGGCGTTTCCTGTTGCATGAGCATCCCAAATCAGTCGGCTGTCTAACCATTCTACGGCAAGGATGGTTAGGAATACGGCGGCGCCAAAATAGAAGGCTGCCGGTCCCATAGTAAAAGAAAGTAGCTGGTCACGATTAACCAACGACATCATTAACGCGATGACAAAAAGATCGAGCATCGACCAGCGTCCAATCCACGTCACTAAGCGTAGTAGACGCATGCGTGTTTTTAGGCTGTGCTGGGTTTTAAATTGGATGCTGATCAACAAGAACAGCATCACGATCACCTTCGTGAAAGGAACTAAAATACTGGCAATAAATACGATTGCCGCAATAGGAATATTGCCCGACGTTGCTAAAGAAACCACGCCAGAAAAAATAGTGTCTTCCATCCGCACGCCGTTCACATACAAAATTGAAATCGGCAGCATGTTGGCGGGGAAGAGCATCACAATTGCGGCAATGAGCGCGGCCCATGTTTTTTGTAGGCTGTATGGCTGACGAGCATGCAGCGTCGTATGGCAGCGCGGGCAGCGGCCTCGTTCATCAGGCAGGCCTGTATAATGACAGGCACAGCAGAGTTTCATTTCATACGGTGACGTTTTGGGCTGAGTACGTGGATAGAAACGCTCCCACAGCTGATTCAAATTGAGATGAATCAACGTGACCAGCGTGAGCAGCGTCATCATCACGTAGGCAAAGAAAGCGTTCCCAACGTTGATAT
This sequence comes from Hafnia sp., assembly GCF_036648275.1. NCBI lineage: Bacteria > Pseudomonadati > Pseudomonadota > Gammaproteobacteria > Enterobacterales > Hafniaceae > Hafnia > Hafnia sp. The sequence continues at coordinate 3,673 of NZ_JAVXIQ010000004.1, forward strand.
CAGCGTATTCCTGAACCTTTATACAGGCTACGCCCATGCCGATAAGATAGATATCGAGCATGATCCACTCTTTTAACCTGTCCAGCATCAATAACACCGGACGCAGATTCATCCCCAGTCTATGCCCGATCCGCAGATAGAGAATGGAGAGTGGAAGCGTTAGCGGGGCGCCTACGGTACAAAACGCCACCATGCTGGCCGTGACTGGATCGCCTTGGATCGCCATTTGCCAAATACCTTCAATCAGGCTGGCATAAATTGTGGTTCCCAGTAGGCGGATTTGAATCAGCGGTTCGTTTAAGGCAAACGGCATCAGTAGCAAAATTGCGATAGACAACGCTGTTAAGCGCGTCATGGACCAATCACGCCCAGAGCAGATTTTGGCACAGCAACGTGGGCAGTATGCGGTATGGTTTTTATCCAGTTCAGGGAGCTGGAAAACATAGTCGCATTCATGGCAACGTTTGATGTGCTGTTCGGGTAGCGCGGTTATTCGAGTGATATTCATTCAGAAACGCAAGATGGGTGGCGCAAGGGGGGAAAGTATCGCATTGATGGCCTTAAAACAGAATGGTTGTTATAAAAATGTAGGTCGAACTTGCGTAAAGATACAATGTGTAACGAGTTAAAGTGTAGTGATGTTGGATAGGCCTTGTGTGATAACGCATTTAATGCTTATTTTATGTGACGTATTCGAGCCTTATGGCTACCGCCCAGTAACAAGATAACGAGATTTACATGAGTAAAAAAGAGTTTTATACCGATCTAGCGCGTGATTTGGCTGCCCTAAGCAGCGGTGAATATAACTTTATCGCAACATTATCCAACGCGAGTGCGCTAATTTATGAGCGATTAGAAGATGTTAACTGGGTCGGATTCTATTTGGTTGATGGAAATACGTTGGTACTTGCGCCTTTCCAAGGAAAATTAGCCTGCGTGCGAATTCCTGTTGGTAAAGGTGTATGTGGTACTGCATTTGCCAAAAATGAGATCCAACGCGTTGCCGATGTGCACGCTTTTGCCGGTCATATTGCCTGTGATGCAGCCAGTAATGCTGAAATTGTGCTGCCTATTGAGGTGAATGGACAAGTTATTGGGGTTTTAGATATCGATAGCACAGTTTATGACCGATTCGATAAAGAAGACGAAAATGGTTTAAAATCAGTGGTTTCCGCTCTTTCTGAGCACTTAAAAGAGTGCGACAGCACAAAATTTGTGACATTTGCATAAGGTTGTCGTGCGTATGGCGTGGCTTTTGGCGGTAGCGCCATTATAATGTCGCCTGTTCATGCCATCGCTGGTTGGCAAACCCGTTGTAATCAGGAAATTTCATGGAAAATCAACCCAAGTTGAATAGTAGTAAAGAAGTCATTGCATTTTTAGCCCAGCGTTTCCCGCAGTGCTTTAGCGCAGAGGGCGAAGCACGTCCGTTGAAAATCGGTATCTTTCAGGATCTGGTTGAGCGGATGCAGGGAGATGAAAACGGACTGAGCAAGACTCAGCTACGTTCAGCGCTCCGTCTGTACACCTCAAGCTGGCGTTATCTGCACGGCGTGAAAGTGGGTGCGGAACGAGTCGATCTTGACGGTAATTCGTGTGGTGTGCTGGAAGAGCAGCATGTGGAACACGCTCGTCAACAGTTAGAAGAAGCCAAAGCGCGAGTTCAAGCACAACGTGCAGAACAGCAGGCGAAAAAACGTGAGGCAGGGGAAACGACTGAGAATCGTCGCCCACGTCCAGCGGGTAAAAAACCTGCTGCACGCCGTACCGATGCTGCCAACGGCGATAAAGAAGCGCGTAAACCACGCACTCCTCGCCCACAACAGGATCGCACGCCTCGCGCGAACACAGAATCAGCTAAACCGCGTGCTGTACCGGTAACTGACATTACTAAACTGACCGTAGGTCAGGGCGTAAAAGTCAGCGCAGGTAAAAGTGCGATGGACGCTTCCGTATTGGAAATCACCAAAGATGGTGTACGCGTTCAGCTTTCTAACGGTCTGGCGATGATTGTGCGCGCAGAACACTTGCAGTTCTGATACGGAGGCCAGCCAAGGCATGAACAAATTTTTCAGGGTATCAGCGATAGCCCTGGCGTTATTCGCTGGTGCCAGCTTTGCGGCTGATAATGTTGCTTACAACATTAATCAGTTACCGCAGTTGCGCCAAGAGCCGCAGCACGCGACCGTCAGTGAACGGGTGACGTCACGTTTTACGCGCTCTCATTATCGTCAGTTCGATTTGAACGACGATTTTTCTAAAAAGATCTTTGCTCGCTACCTCAATATGTTGGACTACAACCATAATGTGTTGTTGGCCTCTGACGTTGCGCAGTTCAAAGACCGTGAGACGGCGCTGGATGATGAGTTAAAATCCGGCCAATTAGATACCGCCTATGCGCTGTTTAATTTGGCACAAAAACGTCGCTTCGAACGCTACGAATATGCACTTTCCTTGCTGAAATCCCCGATGACTTTCGACGGCAACGACACCATTGATGTCGACCGTAGTAAATCACCGTGGCCAACCAGCACGGAAGAGTTGAACAAGCTTTGGGAAGCCAAAGTTAAATACGATGAATTGAACCTGAAACTGGCCGGTAAAGATTGGCCAGAGATTCAAAAGATCCTGACCAAACGCTACCAGTTTGCGATTAAACGCCTTACGCAAAGCAAAAGCGAAGACGTTTTCCAACTGTTCATGAATGCGTTTGCGCACGAGATTGATCCCCATACCAACTATCTGTCTCCGCGTAACACCGAGCAGTTCAATACCGAAATGAGCCTGTCTCTGGAAGGTATTGGCGCTGTGCTTCAGCAGACCGAAGACGATTACACCCAGATTAACTCGATGGTTGCCGGTGGACCTGCGGCGAAGAGTAAATCTCTCAAGGTTGGCGATCGCATCGTTGGCGTTGGGCAGCCGGGTAAACCGATGGTGGATGTGATTGGCTGGCGTCTTGATGATGTGGTTGAGCTGATCAAAGGGCCAAAAGGCAGCAAAGTTCGATTGGAAATTCTGCCAGCAGGTAAGGGCACCAAAACACGCACTATCACGTTAACTCGTGAACGGATCCGCTTGGAAGATCGCGCGGTGAAAATGAGCGTGAAAACCGTTGATGGCAAGAAAGTCGGGGTTCTGGATATTCCTGGCTTCTACGTCGGTCTAACCGATGACGTCAAAGTACAGCTGCAGAAGCTGGAAAAACAGAACGTGAGCAGCGTGATTATCGATCTGCGCAGCAACGGCGGCGGTGCGTTAACCGAAGCGGTATCGCTTTCTGGCCTGTTTATTCCTAGCGGCCCTGTGGTTCAGGTACGTGATAATAACGGTAAAATTCGTGAAGATGCGGATACCGACGGCGTTGTTTACTACAAAGGCCCGCTGGTGGTTCTGGTCGATCGCTTCAGTGCGTCAGCCTCAGAAATCTTTGCAGCAGCTATGCAGGATTACGATCGTGCTCTGATTGTAGGTGAACCAACCTTCGGTAAAGGTACCGTGCAGCAGTATCGTTCGGTAAACCGTATTTACGATCAGATGCTGCGCCCTGAGTGGCCGGAGCTGGGCTCGGTTCAGTACACGATTCAGAAGTTCTATCGCATTAATGGTGGTAGCACGCAGCGCAAAGGCGTGACGCCGGATATTATTATGCCGACGGGGCTGGAATCGATTGATACCGGCGAAAGCTTTGAAGACAACGCCTTGCCTTGGGATAGCATCAAAGCAGCTACCTACGATAAAGCAGGTGACGTGCAGAAGTTTGATCCGGTGCTGTTAGCCGATCACAACCAGCGCATCGCGTCGAATCCTGAGTTCCAATACATTGAGCAAGACATCGCTCACTATAAGGCACTCAAAGATCGTAAAAATATCGTCTCTCTTAACTATGCTCAGCGCGAGAAAGAGAATAAAGATGATGACGCAACGCGCCTGAAACGCATTAATGAACGCCTGAAAGTTGCGGGTAAAAAGCCAATTAAATCACTTGATGATTTGCCAAAAGATTATCAAGAGCCCGATCCTTACTTGGATGAAACGGTAAAAATTGCGCTTGATCTTGCTCAGCAAATGCAGGGCAGCTCAAAATAAGCGAGCACGGTAACAGTAAAAAGAGCGAGAAATCGCTCTTTTTTTATGCCTGAAGTTTTAGCTGAACGGTGACTAATTAGTCAATTATGTGATTTTTAGTACGTCAAATTGTAAAGTTATGTTTCTTTAGTGTGTTATTGCTTAACACCACTTGAATCCCGCGCAGATGGCCTTACGATCTATACACTAAATCATTCGAGTTGCATGAAAGCGGCAAACAGTTGTTGTCAACAAACAATAGTTGTTAGCGCTTCTGCAACTTGAAGTAAAACGAGTATATGCATCGCATAATGCGTGCTCCATAAATGAGGATTAATAAATAACATGATGCGTATCGCTTTGTTCCTGCTAACCAACCTGGCTGTCATGCTGGTGTTTGGTGTGGTGTTAAGCCTGACAGGGATCCAGTCCAGCAGCGTGCAAGGGCTGATGGTGATGGCACTGCTGTTCGGCTTTGGTGGTTCTATTGTTTCGTTGTTGATGTCTAAGTGGATGGCCTTGCGTTCGGTTGGGGGAGAAGTTATCGAGCAACCGCGCAATGAGACTGAACGTTGGTTGGTTGAAACCGTTCGTCGTCAGTCTCAGCAGGCAGGTATTGATATGCCGCAGGTGGCGATCTACCACGCACCGGATATGAACGCATTCGCAACGGGCGCACGTCGTAATGCGTCACTGGTCGCGGTGAGCACCGGTTTACTGCAAAACATGAGCCGTGATGAAGCTGAAGCCGTGCTTGCGCATGAAATCAGCCACGTTGCCAATGGCGACATGGTCACCATGACGCTGGTTCAGGGCGTGGTGAACACCTTCGTTATCTTTATCTCGCGCCTGATCGCTCAGGTGGCTGCTGGATTCTTGTCAGGCAACCGTGATGAAGGCGAAAACAGCAGCGGCAACCCAATGATTTACTTTGCGGTATCCATGGTCTTGGAAATCGTGTTCGGTATTTTGGCGAGCATTATTACTATGTGGTTCTCACGCTATCGCGAATTCCGTGCAGATGCGGGCTCGGCTAATTTAGTGGGGCGTGAAAAAATGATTGCCGCGCTGCAACGCTTGAAAACCAGCTATGAGCCGCAGGAAGAAGGGAGCATGATGGCATTTTGCATCAATGGTCGTAATAAATCATTTAGCGAACTGTTCCTGTCACATCCGCCGTTAGATAAGCGTATTGAAGCCTTACGTACTGGCCAATATCTGAAATAATTCAGATTTGCCACCGATGGCAGAAGTAGCACGTTACAAACAAAAAGGAGCCTTTTGGGCTCCTTTTTACTATCCGATAACCATCAAATATTACCGCGCTACGCGCAGGCCACCTTCGGCTCCGCGAGGAGAAAACACCACTTGCCATAGCTGGATATCTCGAGCGCGGAAAGCCCCCGCGCACGCATTGAGATAATAGCTAAACATGCGGAAGAAGCGTTGAGAATAGTTATGCTCGATCTTCGGCCAATTCTGCACGAAGCGTTCATACCAAGCCATTAACGTGCGGTCGTAATCAGCCCCAATATTGTGCCAGTCTTCCATCACGAATTTACCTTCACTGGTGGTTGCAATGTGCTTAATTGAAGGGAGGCAGCCATTAGGGAAGATATATTTATTGATCCAAGGATCTACATTCATATTGGTTTCGTTTGCGCCAATGGTATGCAGTAAGAAAAGCCCATCAGGCTTTAAATTACGCGCCACCACGTTGAAGTAGGTTTGATAGTTCTTTGGCCCAACATGCTCGAACATGCCCACTGACACAATGCGATCGTACTGTGAGTTAAGGTCACGATAGTCTTGTAGCAAAATTTGCACGTCTAAATCTTTACAACGTTCCTGCGCCATTTTCTGTTGTTCTGCTGAAATGGTGACGCCGTGAACGGATACGCCGTAGTTCTTGGCAGCATAAGCCGCCAAACCGCCCCAGCCACAGCCGATATCCAGTAAGGTCATCCCAGGCCGCAGTTGAAGTTTTTCACAGATCAGTTTTAGCTTAGCCTCCTGAGCCTGCTTTAGCGTCGTCGCATCTTTCCAGTAGGCACAGGAATATTGCATGTAGGGATCAAGCATTAGGCTGAATAGGTCATTGCCTAAGTCGTAATGTTCTTTGCCGACGATCCAAGCACGTTTTTTCGACTGAAGATTGGTAAGACGCGCCGCGGCGACACGCAAGGTGTCTTTGATGTGGTGTGGCAGCTGGTTTTCAAGCCCAGCTCGAAGCACCTTCTGAAAGAAAATATCTAAGCGGTCGCACTCCCACCAGCCGTCCATATAGCTCTCACCGAGACCGAGCGAACCTTCTTGTAAAACGCGTTTGAAAAAGTGTGGATTTTTAACGCGAATATCAAAAGGGCGCGAGCCATTAACCTCGATGTCTGCCGACTGCAACATTTCACTGGCAATTCGATACCATTGACTGTTTTGCACGCTTAGATCTTCTATACACGATGAACTCATAGTTTCTCCATGAACCAAATTCTTCATAAAACTGACCTGCTAGAGAGCGTTGGCAATCTAAAGGCGCACGAGTACCAACGGATAATCCGCGGTGTTTAACCCGACTTAGAAAAATGGAAAACTGAGGAAACCCATGCGTTTAGCAGGGACTCATCCTTAAGTAAAAATGTGATGTGCTCCGCACATCGGAAAGTAAAAGTTACTTGCTAGCAGAATAATTGTAGAAGCAACCTTCGCAGTATAGGACGCAGCGGTGACAGACTCAAGTATGAATCTGCACCGCTGCTCAATGGTTTAGGTTAAAGGAGACAAAAATAAATTAATGCTGTGACAGGTGTTTTTTGCTGGATTCACTTGCCGTTAGTGATTCGGCCGTTAATTTCTTTGTGACGCCGTCACTTTTAAGCCAATAGCCGATCGCGACTAATACCACCGTGCCCGCCATGATGGCGGTTGTAGCCAGTAACGCAGATTCGACAAAAATGGATACCAGAAGGCTTGCCAAGAAGCAGACGCCTAACTGTAACGTGTTCTGCAAGGCGGCCGCTTTACCACTATTTTCTGGGAATGGGGTTAATGCATTGGCAACCACGATAGGGTAAATCGCTCCGTTGGCCATGGCCATAATGCAGAAAGGAACTAACAGCGCAAAGAGTCCCGGTGAGCTCAGCAGCGCCATCGCGAACATTCCAACCATGCTCAGGCTATAGACCACGAGAAGCCAAGGCAGCATCAAGTTTCCGCCAATGCGGCTCAGCAGCGCACGACAGCCATAGCCGCCAATCAAGAATGCGATAGTCTGTGGCACATAGCTTAGGCCAATGTCATTCGGGCCATAGCCCATATCGCCTAAAATGAACGGTGAACCGGTGAGCCAGGCGAAGAAACCGGCAGAGCACGCGGCAAAGATCATCACGTTGCCAGAGAAAATGTTTGAGCGCATCAGTTGGAAAAAGCTGATGTTCTCTTTCGGTTGGTTTTCTGTGGGTTTCCGGCGCTCATCTTTAAGCATGAGAGTTGGGATTAACAGCAGCAAAGAGATACCAAATAGCACGGCAAAGATGGCCTGCCACTCCAAATGGTTGAGCAACCACGCACCTAATAGCGGAGCCAGGGCTGGGGACAATGCCACCAGCGGCATGATGGTGGCGAACACACGATTGGCAACGCCTTTGCTGTAGCGATCGATAACCAATGCTTGCCACGTCACGGCGGCAGAACACACCCCAATCGCCTGCACAAAGCGCAGCACGAGCAGTTCAGTGGTGGTATCCACCCACAGCATGCCTAAGCAGCCAAGGCTAAACAGGGTTAAGCCCATGGCTAAAACCGGCTTACGGCCAATACGATCGGACAGAGGTCCCCAAACCAGCTGTGCGAAGGCAAAACCGGCGAGGAAAATACTGAGGCTTGCGCTGATGGCACCCGCGGAAGCATTGAGATCCTGCTGCATCGCACCAAAAGCAGGAAGATACATATCAGTGGCCAGATATCCCAGCATGCTCAATCCGGCCAGATAGAACATGAAAAATGATGAAGTTCGCATTATTTTGACTCGTTATATATTTGTTGCAGAATGAATGTGTGACGCGTGGAGTGTAGCGATCTCTCTAATTACTTGTGAAACGCTAATATTTGCTATTATGGATGAAAATTTTTGAAAGCAAGAAAAGTGAGGTAGCGCACATGTGGTCGGAATACTCATTAGAGGTTGTTGATGCGGTTGCTAGGACAGGAAGTTTTAGCGCAGCAGCGCAAGAACTGCACCGTGTGCCGTCTGCCGTGAGTTACACGGTACGTCAATTGGAAACTTGGCTGGCGGTGTCACTGTTTGAACGACGTCATCGAGATGTTGAACTCACCGAAGCTGGCGCATTTTTTGTTGAAGAAGCGCGAGCTATTATCAAAAAAATGAATTCCACCCGTCGTCAATGCCAGCAGGTGGCAAATGGTTGGCGTGGGCAGCTAAATGTTGCAGTCGATCGCATCGTAAATCCCCGTAGAAGCCGCCAACTGGTGGTTGATTTCTACCGCCATTTCCCCGATATGGAATTAATGATCCACCCAGAGGTATTCAACGGCGTATGGGATGCATTAGTTGCCGGACGCGTAGAGGTGGCCATCGGGGCGACGCGTGCGGTTCCTGCCGGAGGGCGCTTTTCTTTCCGTGATATGGGATTTCTTCGCTGGCATTGTTTGGTGAGCCCCGATCACCCGCTGGCAAAACTGGAAGGCGAGTTAAGCGACGACAAAATTCGTCCTTTTCCCGCCTTGTGCATTGAAGACACCTCCCGAGATCTGCCTAAACGCGATACATGGCTATTAGATAACCAGCGCCGCCTAGTGGTGCCTGATTGGCAATCCGCCTGTGATTGTCTAGAGAATGGACTTTGCGTTGGCCTGATGCCTGCACACATGGCGGAACCACTGGTGCATTTGGGTAAGCTGAAGATCTTGCAATTGGCTCAGCCGTTTCCTGATAGCGCTTGTTGTGTCACTTGGGAAGACCACACCCGTTCACCGGCCATTGATTGGTTACTGGATTACTTAGGTGATACTGAAACGATGAATCAAGAGTGGCTTAGCCCCGAATAGGGTTAGAGCATGATGATTTGGCCGTTTGGCGGTACGTCGTCTTCGTCGTGTGTCACTAGCAGGGCAGCAATATTCGCCTGTTGTAGTTCACCAAAGACCCATTGGCGAAACTGTTGCCGCAGCGATTTATCAAGTTTGGAAAAAGGTTCATCCAATGCCACCGCGCGAGGGCGGGAAAGCAGGGTGCGCAACAAACTGATTCTGGCACGCTGACCGCCAGATAATTCATCAGGATAACGTGACGAAAACTCGGCCATGTCAATTTTCCCCAATGCCTTTGCGACCTGCTGATGCTGTTCTTCTTTGCCGATACTTTCAGGTAAGGCGAAAAGCAGGTTTTGTGTAACGTTTAGATGGGGAAACAATAAATCATCTTGGAATAACAGCCCTATTTTGCGCTGATAGGCGGGGAGTTCCGTCACATCTTGACTATCAATCAGCACTTTTCCCTGCGTTGACAGCGGGGCGTGAGCATGTCCCGCCATAGCTAGCAATAAGCTCGATTTCCCGCAGCCGCTTGGCCCCATCAGCGTGAGTATTTGCCCGCCTTCTACGCGGGTATTCAACGCTGAAGTTAGCGGTCTACCATCGAGATAAACCTGAAATTGCTCAAGCGCTAAAACCGTCACAGTTTTTTGTTCCTTGTCAGTATGAATGGCAAAAATAGCGCGATACCGTAAACCAAAAGCGGAATGAACGTTTGCCACAGAGCCGCAACGGCAGCCATGCGGCGATCGATACCGGATGCATAGGCAACGGTTTCCGTTGCTAGCGTGGGGAAACGTCCAGCGCCCAAACCTAGCGTGGGTAAATATAATCCCAGGCTAACCGCAAAACCTAGCGCAACGGAAAGCGCCAATGGTTTGCTCAATAAAGGGATCTTGATGCGCCAGAAACAGGTCCAAGGCGACTTCCCAAGAGATTGTGCGGTATAGATCAGCCGCGAATCGAAAGTCTGCCACGCGCCGCTGAGGCTAAGAAAATAGTACGGAACGATAAATACCATATGAGCAAAGATCACGCTGGGCAGCAGACCAATAACATCCAACCAAGCGGCCATGTGCTGCAAGCCGAAAATTAGGCTGATTTGTGGAATCAACAGCGGGGCGAGCAGAAGCCATAAGTTTGTATTTCTACGCGTATAAAATTGCCATTCCAAAAAACCAACGCACAGAAGTAAACCTAATAGATTCGCCACACTCGCAATGAGCAGACTGTTTATGATCGGAGCACTAAGCTGATGAACGCTGGTAAGCCAATAATCATAGCTCCACTGTAGTGGAAAAGAAGACGAGAAAGGCCAACGCCATGCAACCGACCAGACGAAGAGTACCACGTAAGCGCCCAGCGTTAACATGAGACCCATTGTCCAGAGCGGGGTAAGCGGCATACGCCACGTGTTGCGTCTTTGTCCATAAGCGTTGCGGCAATATGTTAACCAGACCTTTTCAGCATATCGCCACGCGCCAAAGCTGGCTAATGTGATAACCATAAGCAGCAGCGTGCCCGCAGCAGCCAAAGACTGATGCCCAATTGAGGGTTTGCTTATCCATTGCCAAACTAACAACGCCAAGGTAGTGGGTTGCTGCGGCCCCAATAGAATCGCAATATCCACGGTGGATAGGCCAAAGGCCAGCACACAAAACAGCGGCAGACGCAGAGCCACAAGTATTTGCGGTACTAATAGCAACCACCAGACTTTCTCACTGTGGTAACCCAATGCGTTACCAGCCTGCATCTGGCGAGCGACATCAATGCGACCCGAGATGTTAAACGTCATTAAAAATAAAAAAGGTGTCTCTTTGATCACCAATAAAAGAATTAAGGATAGGGCATAAGGGTCATTGACGATCGGCCAATCCGGCGGGCGTACAAATCCTGTAAATATTGGGGATATAAGCCTGAGTAGCCAACCTGAGGGGGATAACAGCAGTATGAGACCGGTCGCCAGTGCAATATGCGGCATGGCTAATATCGCGCTCGAAATAGCGCGAGCAGTGCCGCTGGCGCGCTGTATAACCTGACCGCAAAGCGCTAATGCCAACCAAAGAGATATTAACGTCGCGGCGATTGCACTCCATAAACTCAGGCCAACCGAGTGCATCAAACCTGGCCATTGGAGTAAAAGCGTCCACGGCTGGGTGAAGGTATCGAAAGAGGAAATATCAGACAGCGGCTGAGTCAGTGCCAGGAACGCTGACAATATTGTCAACGCTCCTGTTAAGAACAGCCCAACGGGGAACAGCGCTAAAAGAAAAGGGCTGTTCTTCATCACTTAGCGGCGATAATCCAGATATGGGCCATCGGCAACGGAGCGACGTTCCACGAGTTTTGGATGCACCTCGATCGTTTGAGAATCTTCACGCTTGCTCACGATACGGTCGAGCAGCATATCAAAGGCCATTGAGCCCAAACGCTCTTTCGGCTGGTGGATAGTGGTCAACGCTGGCGAGAAGTAACGGGCGTTGCGCACATTATCATAACCGATCACTGATATATCCTGCGGTACACGCAAGCCCATCTCATCGGCGGCACAGATTGCGCCCATCGCCATGATGTCGCCACCCACAAAGACCGCCGTTGGGCGATTTTTTTGCGACAGGATTTGATGCATGGCTTTGTAACCGGATTCTGGTTCGAAATCGCCTTCTACCATCCATTCATCGCGAGCGGGAATGTTGGCTTCTTGCAGGGCCTTCAGGAAGCCGCGTAGGCGACCACCGCCGGTGTTGCGGGAAAGCTGACCGGTAATTGCGCCAATATCGCGATGGCCACGTTCAATTAAATAGCGACCGGCTAAATAGCCACCTTCGAACGCATTATCTTGAATGGCATCGGTAAAGTCACTGCGTTGCGTACCCCAGTCCATCACCACCATTGGAATATTGCGGTAGTCCTCAAGGGTTTGCAGCAGGTTTTCTGGGTATTCAGAACACATCACTAATAATCCATCGACGCGTTTTTGCGCCAGCATCGCCAAATAAGCTTTTTGCTTTTCAGGGTTATTATGAGAGTTACATAAAATGAGCGTATAGCCTTGGCTGTAGCAGGCGTTTTCAACGGCCTCAATGACCTCAGCAAAATAGGGCGCCTCGCTGGACGTCGCCAGCAAACCGATCGATTTGGTGTGGTTAACTTTCAGGCTACGGGCGACGGCGCTGGGGGAGTAGTGCAATTCTTTAATTGCTTCCCAAACCGCGGTCTTGGTCTCTTCTGCGACAAAACGCGTCTTATTAATAACGTGAGACACTGTCGTGGTTGAAACGCCCGCGCGTTTTGCCACATCTTTAATCGTTGCCATGAAACAGATGACTCCTAAGCTAATGTAACTATGACATAGCTATTGTGTTAATCGTTTGCTTACGTACACCAAGATACGCTGATTATAATCGCATCAAAGAGAGGAATATGCGGATATATCGAGCGCCAGCCTATTCTTTTACGTTATGAAAGCTGATACGTAGCAGTAAACCGTAAATTTTGGCCTATAAAATGCAAAAGGGGAAGTCAAAATTGTGTGTTAACAGAAAGAATAATCGAAAGTTTTACTGCGTGCGATCCCATTTAAGGTATGTGAAAATGATTTCACACACTTTCTGCAAGTGTTTATGTATAATCAAAATTGATCTGATAACGAAATGCGGGAGAAGAAGAAATGGAAACCGATCTGAAATATTCTCTAATGACAACGGTCGCAGCACTGGCTGTGATTGTTATCTTTAGTTTTGTTGCCGCACTACACTGATTTATTGCTAAGTTTTCTATCGATAGCCATTAACATGGCTAAAACAAAAGGCGGTCAATTGACCGCCTTTTTTATGTGCGTCACTCAGCAAACTTATGCCAGGTTTTTCGCCACGAATTCCCAGTTTACCAGAGCCCAGAAGTTCTCCAGATATTTAGGACGCGCGTTGCGATAGTCGATGTAGTAGGCGTGTTCCCAAACATCCACGGTCAGCAGTGGCTTGTCACCGTTGGTCAGTGGGGTTGCAGCGTTTGAGGTATTTACAATAGCCAAAGAACCGTCTGCATTTTTAACCAGCCAAGTCCAGCCAGAACCGAAGTTGCCGATTGCAGATTTAGTCAGTTCTTCTTTGAAAGCATCAAATGAGCCAAATGCTTTATTAATGGCTTCAGCCACTGCGCCAGTAGGTGCGTTGCCACCTTTTGGAGACAGGCAATGCCAGTAGAAGGTGTGGTTCCAAACCTGAGCGGCGTTGTTGAAGATCCCGCCAGTAGAGGTCTTGATGATCTCTTCCAGTGATTTGCCTTCGAACTCGGTGCCTTTGATCAGATTGTTCAGGTTTACCACATAGGTGTTGTGATGCTTACCGTAATGGTATTCCAAAGTTTCTGCGGAGATGTGCGGTTCGAGTGCGTTTTTTTCGTATGGTAATGCAGGTAATTCAAAAGACATTGCTCTCTCCTATTATTGCTCTATTTTGCAATGAAACAGTTACACGTAAGTGTTTTATGTTTCATGCATCACACCAACGTTAATGTCAGTGAGCGGGTTTTTAAAATTGAAACGATCTTGTTGTACTCTTGTTATGGGGATCGATTTTAGCAAGTTTTGAATCTAATAACAGGCAAAATTTTTGTTTTTGGTTATCAATTGGCGATTTGTGCACCATTCGTTCAAAACGGCCACAGAACATAAAACAAGGGGAGGGGATAATACAAAGACGGGGTAAATCTAAATGATAGGGATTATCACAAAATGCAATTAATCCCTACCATAAATCCGTTTAGCAATGACCTTCTGCTATTAACGAATCGTTTTTGGCGTCATTACGCGGCGAGCGCCAACGTAGTGTCCCTGCCAATAATCATTATCTAAATAGCTGATCCGAATTTGTTCGCCGGTGCGAGGTGACTGAATGAATTTGCCTTCACCCATATAAACACCCACATGATCGGCGGCACCACGATTATTAATACGGAAGAAGACCAAATCGCCTTTTTGTAGTTCTGCTTTTTTCACCGGAGCGGCATCGCGTAGATGATACATTTCATTGGCGGTACGAGGGATCTTGATGCTCAGTAAATCCTGATAGGCGTAATAAACCAATCCACTGCAATCGAAGCCTGTGCTTGGTGAAGCACCACCCCAACGATACGGTTTTCCTACCTGATTCATCAGCTTATTCATGGCCGTTTGTTTGGCGTGCTGATAGCGTTTTTTATGCTGAGGACTCAGACGAATTGGTTTGCCATCAACGATTTCAATATTGTTTTGATTCAGCTTGAGCTTGGCTAATTCACCTTTGCTGCTTCTGCCATGGCTATTCAATTCACCGCGCTGGCGGCCATAGGTTTTTTTATTACTTACGCGAGCCAACGTCGCGGTGGAATGTGGGCCACTTTTCTTGGCGCTGGATTTTGTCTTAGGGTTAGAAATAGATGCTAGTACCGCTTTATCTATTTTTTTGCTATTCGCTTTATTGCGCGCGACTTCTCTATTTTTGGCAAACTTAGTGGCGAGAGCGCTAGGTTTAGCTGTCGCTGAATTTTTAGTCGTTTTGCTTTTTTGTTCTAACGATTTTTTATTTTTTGCCGTCGTCGTAGGCGTCGCTGTTTTTTCTTTTTTGCTGGTGGCGGGTTTTCGTTTTTTACGATCGGCAGATTCGCTACTCGTCGCATGCGACTTTCGCTGATCGGCAACGACTTTATGCCCCGGAGAGGCATTCGCTGCATTAGCAAATAGCTGTGTAAACAGCAGAACAAAGAGCGCGATATATAGACGCATCGATAGGTTCCAGGCTTTGTCCCAAGCAAAAAACATGGCAAACAGTATTAAATAAACAGCCGCAACAAAACAGCATTCATTTCTGCTATTTATATTCTCTTTGTGACTAAATGTTACGATGATTGAATCAGATGCTGTTTTATTCACAAAACGCCGCAAATCTGATCATGTACAAAACGGATATAGCATAGCACGTTTTTAGATTAAACTGAGCTTACGCTGTGACGGTGTGTTGAAAATCAGATAATAGCCACATAAAAGATGGCGTTTTTTTCTCAGAGCGACACTCGATAGAATCCAGTACAATAATTCGATATGCACTTGCATGCTGTAGGCATAACACTGGCTAGAGGAAGTAAACTAAAATGACAATGACCACCATTGAAAAAATTCAGCGCCAACTGGCTGAAAACCCGATTATTTTGTACATGAAAGGCTCACCTAAATTGCCAAGCTGTGGCTTCTCTGCGCAAGCAGTTCAGGCATTGTCAGCCTGTGGTGAACGTTTTGCCTATGTTGATATTCTGCAAAACCCAGATATTCGTGCTGAACTGCCAAAATATGCGAACTGGCCAACCTTCCCACAGCTGTGGGTCGAGGGTGAACTGGTTGGCGGCTGTGACATCATCATTGAGATGTACCGTGCTGGCGAACTGCAGCAGCTGATTAAAGAGACTGCGGCGAAGCATCCTGCGCAGGAAGAACAGTAATCGTTGATGATTATTGTGACAAAAAACAAAGGCGCCTTAGGGCGCCTTTATAATTTATCGTGTTAACTCAGAAACAAAAGTTCTTACATTGCGCAATGCCGCGGCAAGAGGGAGGAGCGGATTATTCGGCGGCCTCTTCTGGTGCAGGCGTTGGCAATGGCCATCCACCCATGCGTTTCCAGCGGTTTACCAACTCACAAAACAGCGTTGCGGTTTGCTCTGTATCATAAAGCGCAGAGTGAGCCTGAGTGCTGTCAAAAGGAATATTGGCGGCGATACAGGCTTTCGCAAGCACGGTTTGTCCTAATACCAAACCGCTTAGCGCGGCAGTATCAAAGGTGGCAAACGGATGGAATGGGTTACGTTTTAAACCTGCACGTTCTGCTGCGGCCATCACAAATGAATGATCGAAGTGCGCGTTATGCGCAACGATTACCGCACGATTACAGTCCTGATCTTTAATACCTTTGCGAACTGCTTTGAAAATAGCATGTAGGGCTTCGTATTCACTCACCGCGCCACGCAATGGATTTTCAGGATCGATACCGTTGAATGCCAGAGCCTCTGGAACAAGAACGGAGCCAACAAAAGGCTCAACGTGGAAATGAAGTGTTTCATGTGGCTCTAACCATCCATCGTCAGTCATACGTAACGTGACTGCCGCAATTTCAAGTAGCGCGTTGGTGTTGGCATCAAAACCCGCAGTTTCGACATCAATGACAACAGGATAGAACCCGCGAAAGCGCGCGCTCAGCGTATTTAGATTGGTGGTTTCAGCCATGTTCAACTTCTGGTCTATGGAATGCAGCGCGCATTATGGCAAATTTTTTTGCAGTTTGCAGTCAGCAAACGTGGGGCGACTCTCATTCAGGCAAAACATAAAAAAGCGAACGGCTATGCGTTCGCTGGATTTTTAAGCAATGCGGTCGGGCTTTATCCCGATGGGAGGGGAATTAATTCCCTAAGCCCGCACCCGCCTGTTTGTTTTCGATCAGTTCGATTTTGTAACCGTCAGGATCTTCAACAAAAGCGATAATAGTATTACCACCTTTAACGGGGCCAGCTTCACGCGTGACTTTGCCACCCGCTTTGCGGATGTTTTCACAGGTTGCTGCAACATCATCAACGCCTAATGCCAAATGGCCAAATGCGGTGCCCATGTCGTAGCTGTCTACGCCCCAGTTGTAGGTCAGTTCGATAACGGAACCCACGCTTTCATCGCTGTAACCGACGAACGCGAGAGAGTATTTATACTCTTCGTTTTCGCTGGTACGCAGCAGACGCATGCCTAAAACGTTGGTATAGAAGTCGATTGAGCGTTGCAGGTGACCAACACGCAGCATGGTATGAAGTAAACGCATAATTTTCCTCTTAAATTAGAATGGCCTTGATAACAAGGCTTCGCTATTGGAATAGCGACAGGATGTAGACACATTGTAACAGCCTACTTTCAGCGATCAATAAAAGCCCCTGATTAATCGCCGCTGCTGTAAATAAAAAACCCTCTGGCCGAGTGGAGGCGGTCAGAGGGTTGGCAGCTATGCCAAGGTATGACTGTTACAGCGTTGGATAATCGGTGTAGCCTTTGGCATCACCACCGTAGAAGGTTTCTGGATGTGGCGTATTCAGTGGGGCTTTTTTCTCTAAGCGCTCGACCAAATCAGGGTTAGCGATAAAGTTACGGCCAAAAGCCACCGCGTCAATGAGACCTTGATTCAGCAGCGTTTCGGCTTTTTCAGCGTTGTAACCGCCTGAACCGATAATGACACCGCTAAACTGTTTGCGAACCGCCTGACGGAATGCCTCAGAATAAGGTTTGCCGCCTGCCCAATCTGGTTCAGAAATATGCAGGTAAGCAATTTTGCGTTGGTTAAGCTGACCGATCAGATAAAGCGCCGCTTCTTCTTGATCTTCGCCATTGTCCAGACCATTGAACGGGCCCAGCGGAGAAATACGGATCCCAACGCGGCCAGCGCCAGATTCGGCAATTGCAGCGTCAACCACTTCCAGCGTTAAACGTGCGCGATTTTCAATGTTGCCACCGTATTGATCGGTACGGTGGTTCGAAGCCGGTGACATGAATTGATGCAGCAGGTAACCATGAGCAGCATGCAGTTCAACCAGATCAAAACCGGCTTGGCTCGCAAGGCTTACCGCATGACGGAAATCGTTAATGATGCCTGGAATTTCACTGGTTTCTAAGGCGCGTGGTTCTGAACAAGGTACGCGTACCCAGTGGCCATTTTCATCACGAACGGTGGTGCGGGTATCGGCGGCAATCGCAGAAGGCGCAACCGGAGCCTGTTGATTTGGCTGGAGGCTATTATGAGAAATGCGGCCCACGTGCCACAGCTGCACCGCGATATGCCCGCCGTGCTGATGGACGCCAGACACAATTTTTTTCCATGCGGCTAGCTGCTCTGGCGTATGTAATCCTGGAGCACCGGCGTAACCTTTGGCTTGGAATGAAACCTGTGTGGCCTCAGTAATGATCAAACCTGCGCCTGCGCGCTGGTTGTAGTATTCGCCCATCAGCGGTGTTGGGATATCACCCGGTTCTGTGCTGCGCAAACGCGTCAGCGGAGCCATGAAAACGCGATTAGGTAGAGTAACGTCACCAACGGTGACCGGTGTGAATAACTTTTCGATTTTCATAGTCAATCCTGTTGCAGTTGTTGCGCATTGTCTTGCGCCACGAAGTTTAGGTTTGCTCGTTAGACGTGGGTAAAACGTGACAGCGAGGCTTGGGCAAAGACTAATAGACCAGTTGGTCTAAGTCAATACAAGCGAAGATAGTTTGTGAAGAAATAATTTTAAATGCAGTAATTATAGGCGGTTATAGATAACAAAACGCACACGGACAGCGCATTGCTGTCCGTGATAAAGAGGGATTTGGAGGGAATTGTGGCTTAGTAAGCGGCAGTGAATTGCTGCTTAATAAATTGTGGTTGTTCAATTTCATTCAGAATGGCAACGGCAAGATCCTCGACGGAAATATTGGCCGGCACATCACCGTTCATCAGCAATGACGTTGTACCCAAACGGAAGTTGCCGGTACGTTGACCCGGTGCCAGCATGGCCGCAGGTGATAATACCGTCCAATCCAGTGAGCTACCTGCACGTAAAGCGTCACGCAGCTCGCGAGCACCTTGCGCGCCGGGGCGGATCTCGGCGGGGAACTGGGGTGTATCGATCAGCTCAACACCTGGCGCAACTTCAAGACTCCCCGCGCCACCGACGACCAAGAAGCGCTTCACACCTGATTTTTCGACCGCTTTCAAAATAGCATTGCTGCCTTTGACAAAGTTTGCGTACAAATCGGGATCGGTCCAACCAGGGTTAAAGGCGCTAATTACGGCATCGACGCCTTTCAACGTTTGTGCCAGCCAATCAATGTCGGTCACGTCGCCAAGTGCAATATGCAAATGGCTGTTAGTGGGTAAATCTTTGGTATGACGGGCGATGGCGGTCACTTCATGGCCCCGAGCCAATGCTTCGTTAACAGCCACACGACCCACAAAACCTGTTGCACCGATAATAGCGAGTTTCATCATTCATTCCTTTTTCAACATTGGTTGCGATAGAGACACTTTAAGCCTTAACAGCGTGGCTGATAAGTGGCATATTGCCACTAACTTCTTTAAGTAAAACTTTAAGATGAAGTGAGTGATTCAATGGATAAACTTAATCGTATGGCGGTCTTTGCCGTTGTTGTCGCTGAAGGTTCACTGAGTGCGGCGGGGCGCCGTTTGGGCATGAGCGCTTCCGCCGTGAGTCAACACATGCGAACGTTGGAGCAGGATCTGGGCGTGACGCTACTACATCGTTCTACGCGAAAACTAACGCTCACCGATGCAGGCGCGGCATTTTACCCTGGCTGCAAAGCCATGCTGCATGAGGCAAGTCAGGCTGAGCAAAGGCTGGCTGAAATGCGCGATACCTTAGTAGGCGAGTTGCGCATTGCCACAACGATAGGGCTTGGTGGAACGCCGCTTGCACAGGCACTTGCTCCATTATTGCAGGCGCATCCTAAGCTTAGCCTGCGGATCTTAGCTAACGATGAAATTATCAATTTAATTGAGGTTCGCGCGGATATTGCTTTGCGGGTAAATCGACAACTGGATGACGCGTCTTATATTGCTCATCCGCTCGCAACGTGGCCGATGGTGTTATGTGCATCGCCGCGTTATTTAAATCGCAGCGGGATACCTGAGTCGCCGCATGAATTGACGCAGCATCAATGGCTGATCAATACCAACGATGCGATTCCGGCGTCAATCAGCTTACAAAAACGCAGCGGGGAGACGTGCAAAATTCGGTTACCCGATATCGCTACCGGCAGTAGTAGCATGAATGTGTTGCGCGCATTTACCTTGGAGGGATTAGGGATCTCAGTGCAGCCGCTGTATGAAATTAGCCATGAGCTGCAAAGAGGCGATCTGGTGATGTTATTACCGGAATGGCGACCAATGCCGCTTAAGCTGCACGCGCTAACGCTCGAGAGAGTGCATACAGAAAAGAGCCGACAGGCCATGCTCTGCTTGCGTAATTACTTCCAGACATATAAAGATACAGAATATTAACTAGAAATTGATTTGCTCAGTTCCTTGTTTGCGTCTTCACTTAGGATGGTAAGCAGGAGGTATATCGTGGCCCAGCAGCTTGAATTTTTTGATATTCCCAGCCCGTGTCGAGGTATATGCCAAGCGGATGAGCGGGGTTACTGCCGCGGCTGTATGCGTAGCCGAGAAGAGCGGTTTGGCTGGATGAAACTGAGCGATCCACAAAAACGTGATGTACTGCGTTTGTGCCGCCAACGCTTTTTACGTCAGCGGCGTAACGATAATGCCGATCAAATTAACCCGCCGGAGCAACCATCGTTGTTCTGATCTCTCAGGGCTTGCTTGCGACCGACGAAACCACGCTTTGCTGTAACTGCGATAAAGAACAATATAAGCGCCATACGAGGCCGGCTAAATCACGGCCGCTTTGGTCAGGATGATGAGATAGCACATCGCTGATCCTTAACAGTTCAGCTAAGGTTCCATCGAGCGACTCATGCTGAACGCCTTTCTCGGTCATGATCCCTTTCAAGCAGTGTATGCAAACGTCGCGAACCGCTGAAAGCGGATCGGAACGCGTCTGCCATTCACGCAGTTGCCAGACAATATGGCTACAGTTGAGTAAGACCACGCCCCAACGCAGTACCCAAATACGTGACACTTCATCCTTGCTTTGGTTGAGCTGGTTGATTCGATGATAAATCCGTGACTCGAACTGGCTTTCATCCTGCTGAGGTCGGCGGCTTATCTGATCCATGAAGTCTAGGCGCAGAGCACGAATGATTCGGCGGCTTTTGCGTTTATCAGAGCTTGGGCGCAAAATCTGAAATGCCACGGCGGCCAGCAAAACACCACAAATCTTCGCGATGTTATCGTTTACGAAGCTGCTGTAATCATATTCTGGTGGGTTGGTTACTAACAAAAATGAACCCATAAAGACAATCAGCTGTCCCCACAGCGCTGCTGTTTTTGGGTTTTGCAACTTGAGTAATTGCATTGTAAGTAATACAGGCAGCAAAAAGGCGCAGAATACCCAGAAATCATCGATTTGAATCATTAACCCAAATTTTGCCAGATAACAGCCAATAGACAGCAGCACCATCGCTTTAAACAAGGTGGTTAGACTCGTCATGGGGGAGGCCGACGTGGAATAAAGCACGCAGGTAATGGCCGTAATCGTCAATGCCCCAGCCCCCTCATCCCACTGGGTACTCATCCAGAATGCGCAGCCAATAATGATGACCACAAAGGTGCGCAGAGCATTATAGGCCGACTCCATACTGTCCGTGTGTCGTGCGATACTGTGAACCTTTGGCGGTGAAAAACTATCTTCCGGAGTTGAGTTTTCAACGTGTTGTATCCAGCGGCTACCTTGCAGATAAAGCCAGCAAAAATAGCGCAGACGAAGATAAAACGTGCGTAGCCGGTAATCGCTCGGATCCTGCGGATAAATACGACTGAGAATTTGGGCCAAACGATATTTGTTTGTCTCGGGATCCTGCAGTTCTTTTATGATGTCTCGTAATACGTCTTGCAAAACATCGGGGCGATCGGGCCAATTCACCAGCATTCGACGAATGCTAGAAATCACGCTGGTTAACCGTAGCTGTCGATGGAGCAGAAAGTTAAGCACATTGTTACGGCTACGCAGTCGGTGATTACTCCAGAAGGCCTGAATACGGAGAATATTCATGGTCAGGATTTGGCCGATCAATCCTTCGTGCGATGCGCGCATTTCTGGTGTGGTTTCTGGGTGCCACAGCATGGCAGCATGCTCAAGCAGACGCTGATGCATACGGCGTAGTGACGTCAGCAGATTCGTTCCGTCTGAAGTGCTCGGCAGAAGCATCATCATAAACGCGCCACACAGCAAACCGGTAATGACCTCACAGACACGCGCTTGTGCAATATCAAAGATTTGCATGCTGTCGGTAGATTCTGCCGTTGAGAAGGCAATGATTGCGGCGGTATAACCGGCTAAAGCGAAAGCGTATGCGACGTTATTTTGATAATGATTTGAGACGTAGGTGCATACTGCAATCCACGCTGCAATGTAAAAGGTAAACAGCCACGGATCATTAAGGCATTGTCCGGCAATTAGAACCGATGCCGCTGCGCCCAGCAAACTCCCAGCGATACGACCAATACTTTTACTGATAACCCCGCCAACGGTAGGAAAACTCACCACGGCGGCGGACGTAAACGCCCAATAGGGTTCATCCAAATCTAATAAAAAAGCGACCCAGAGCGCCAAACACATCGCAATGGCGTTGCGCAGCGCGTAACGCCATTGTCCTGCGTTGGCTTTTGCCCACGGCGTGTTGCGCCAATCTAGCCAAGATAAATTCACAAGACTGTCCTGTTAATGGCTGCGAACAGAAATTGTGCAGGTGGTTCCCGCAACCAGCAAAACATCTTTAGGAACATTTTCCAGCTTAATTCGGATCGGTACCCGTTGCGCTAGTCGTACCCAAGGGACGTTCGGTTTTACATTAAGTAGCATGTTATCGCTGCTTTCGACGCTTTGGTCATAAATTGCACGGCCAATACTTTCTACGCGTCCCTGTAATGGAATATTTCCGTTATACAGAGTTATATCCACGTTATTTCCGATGTTTATATGTTTGAGTTTAGTTTCTTCGAAATAACCCATCACATAAAACGAATTAATATCAATAAGAGCCACGAGCGGTGAGCCAATAGAGGCATAATTTCCTACGCGAGTTTGTAAATTAGTTATAAACCCGCTGACTGGAGCATAAATATTGGTGTGGTGTAAATTCCACTGAGCCTTTTCCAAATTAGATTGTGCGGATTTATAATTCGCTTTCATTGCTTGCGCATTCAGTTGGGCTTCGTCTAAGTCTTCTGCGGAGATAACGTTACGAGGCAGGTTGCCACGGCGAGTCGCTTCATGGTTAGCCTTGGCCAAGTCTGACTCCGCTTTGGCTATCGCGGCATTAGCATTACTCAGCGCAATTTCGAATGGGGTTGGGTCTAAAGCAAATAACAGGTCGCCTTGTTTTACCTGTTGGTTATCACTGATATTTACTTTAATTATTTTTCCCGATACTTCTGGTGTAATATTGACGAGCTCGGCACGCACTTTACCATCTCGCGTCCAAGGTGATTGCATATAATAATTCCAAGCCCACCAGCCAGCTGTGATTGCAATTGCACAAACTATAACCGTTGAGAAGTAGCGTAATGTGTTCTGTTTCATATTATTTTACCAACTGGTTAATAGCCAAAGACTGGTGCTTACACAGATGACGAAAATTGACAAATCCATCAGTGTCGGATGCCAAATATCGCCAGAGTAAATCACATCACGGAATAAGCGATGAATAAGCAGCCAGAAAACAATGCCGAGTAAAATAGCTTTAAAAATAGGCGGAAAATAGAGCGATGCGCCTAATATCAGATCTGGTAAAGGCGAGCCTTGTGCTGATGAGAGGATGTCCATGTTTACCACTCCCGATCCATTAAGAGATTTATAGGTAACATAGATGTTAATTGTCCATAAGCATAGATTATTTTTTGGAGGTAATAGATATACATTTGAAATTTTTACGATTGAGAACCAAACTAGTAGCTACTCTGGGTGAGTATCTTAGCACGCTAATTATAAGGAGAGTAAATTGGAATCGACACTAGGCTCGGATTTAGCACGATTAGTTCGTGTATGGAGAGCGTTAATTGACCAGCGTTTGAAGCCGCTTGAATTAACACAAACGCATTGGGTCACTCTATACAATATTAATCGTTTGCCGCCGGAGCAGTCTCAGATCCAACTGGCTAAAGCTATCGGCATTGAGCAGCCTTCATTAGTTCGTACGTTGGACCAGCTTGAAGAGAAGGGCTTAATTACGCGCCATACCTGTGCAAACGATCGCCGCGCTAAACGCATCAAGTTGACGGAAGAAGCTGCACCAATTATCAAGGAAGTTAATGACGTTATCACGATGACACGTGGTGAGATCTTATCTGGTATTTCACCAGAAGAAGTGACACTGCTGACTGGCTTAGTTGAGCGTCTGGAACAAAATATAATTCACTTACAAAACAAATAATTATAATTATTTTTTATTACTAACAGCAAACCAAAAAAAACCGGAGGCATTGCCTCCGGTTTCGTGATCTCGTTTAGCTAAGCCACTCAGTCTTAGTTAGTCGCTGAGACGCTGACGCTGCTGCCGCTAGACAGCAGCATGACACGCTGACCAACCGCGAAAGGTTTGCTGCCGTTTTTCTGCACTACGGCAATTGTTTTGCCATCGTCTTTACGAACCACTAACTGCACGCCATCGGTGCGGTTAACGGCGCCTTCGATGCTGTTACCGGCTAAGCCACCCGCAACTGCGCCAGCCGCTGTTGCCAAGCTACGACCCGTACCGCCGCCTACGGTATTACCTAAGAAACCACCTAAGACCGCGCCGCCGATAGAGCCGATCACGTTGCTATCGTTGCCAGCCTGAATACGAACCGGCTGAATTGACACGATGCTACCGTAAGTAACCTGCTGAACTTCTTTAGCCTGACCCGCAGTATAAACGTCACCAGATAATGTGCTGGTGTTAGCACAACCAGCCAATGAAGCGCCGGCAAGAGCGATAACAATAAGACGCTTAATCATAACAATATTCCTTCCATTCTAGCCTTCTACGCGCTGGCTTGTTTGTTGCCTGTCGTTACGGCTGTGTGTTTACTCTAAAAGGTTGGCTATAAACAAACTATCGCCTATACCAATGCCTGTATCGCTGTAGCATACAGATGATTAACTCAACCAACAATAAACGACCGTTTAAGTTTTGTCGGTTTAAATAATCACCAACTCTTTTACTATTTTACTGCATTTTTTCAGTCTACGAACTGTTAGCGAGGAAAATATTACGTCAAGAAAAGTCAGCAATGTTTATGATATTAACTCGGAAATTAGATAAATCCGGTTCCGTTTAGTGTCTGAAGAGGCTAATTTCAACTAACGAAAATAAATAAGGACGATGAAATGAGATCGGGACGGTACATTGGCGTGATGTCAGGAACCAGCCTTGACGGGATCGACGTTGTCATTGCCGCTATTGATGAGCGGATGGTTGCACAGCAAAGCAGATATTCACATCCCATTCCTATAGCCGTAAAAGAATCCATTTTAGGCATGTGCCAAGGGCAGGCGGTGACGCTGGCGCAGGTCGGTGAATTAGACCGACAAATGGGAGGCCTCTATGCCGAGGCGATTAATCATTTATTAAAGCAAGCCTCGCTCACACCGCAGGATATTACGGCCATTGGCTGTCATGGGCAAACCGTTTGGCACCAGCCTGAGGGTGATAATCCGTTTACCATGCAGTTAGGGGATAATAACCGCGTTGCCGCGCTCACCGCGATTACCACCGTGGGTGATTTCCGCCGTCGTGATATGGCCTACGGCGGGCAGGGCGCACCGTTAGTTCCCGCTTTCCACCATGCGCTACTCACGCATCCGGTAGAGCGACGCATGGTGCTTAATATCGGTGGCATTGCTAATCTCTCCCTGCTTTTACCGGGTTTACCGGTCAGAGGATTCGATACCGGCCCCGGCAACATGCTGCTGGATGCTTGGATTTGGCGCAATCACGGCAAGGCCTATGACGAAGATGCTGCGTGGGCAAAACAAGGTTCGGTGAATCAGCCTTTATTGCAACACCTTTTGGCTGCCCCTTATTTTGCGCGTCCTGCACCGAAAAGCACGGGGCGAGAACTGTTTAATTTGGGCTGGTTGGAACAACAACTGGCTCAATTCCCGCCGATTGCTGCCGTAGACGTTCAAGCAACGCTGGTGGAACTCACCGCAATCAGTATTTGCGATCAGGTTCAATTAGCGGGTGGCTGTGAACGCTTGTTGGTGTGCGGCGGCGGAGCGAGAAACCCGCTCATTATGAGTCGTATGGCTGCGTTGTTGGCGGGAACCGAAGTTTGTAGCACTGACGCCTATGGCGTGAGTGGTGATGATATGGAAGCGTTGGCCTTTGCATGGCTAGCTTACCGCACGTTGTCCGGTTTGCCTGGTAACTTGCCTTCCGTCACCGGTGCTTCACAGGAAACCGTCCTCGGCGCTATCTATCCGGCTAATCACGCCATTTGATTTTGTTATCTAATTTGAAAGTACAATGGGAGAACGTTCATGTTGAAATATATCTGTACCGCAGGTGCGATGTTATTACTGGCAGGGTGTCAGACCGCGCATAAAGAGCCTGCACCTGAGCCTCTGAGCTATCAATGTGGCACTACGCCACTGACCGTAACCGTGGATAACCAAAAGGATCAGGTCAGTTTTATCATGGATGGCAATCAGTTAACGCTGCCACAGGTCGTGTCTGCTTCCGGTGCGCGCTACAGCGACGGTAAATACACCTTCTGGTCTAAAGGCAATACCGCGTTTATTGAACGTAACGACCAAATCATTATTAATGACTGTGTGCTGAAATCTTAATCCAATCTGGGGCTGTGTCAGCGGCCCCAACCGCCTTATTCCTTGCGTATGATGACTGTCCCTATAACATGCGGTGTACTGTCACCGCTCGTCAGCGAATTACATGCCGCTTTAAAAAATCACTTTTGATTCAGTAAAATAAACATCTTCCAATGTTTTCAGATGATGGGGGAGTTCACTCGTAACCATACTTTCGCCCTCAATAATGGCTAATGTAGCCACAACGATAGCCGTGAGTGAATTGAGATTATCCCGCCACGGGAGCAGAATAGCGTTCTGGACTTGTGACGGACTGCTGAATATGAGTGAAAACAACGAGTTTGATGTTGCCGACCTGCGTCGTGAATACGTACGTGGTGGACTGCGCCGAAGCGATCTGACGGACGATCCGCTGGAGATGTTTGAGCGCTGGTTGAAACAGGCCTGTGAGGCACGTTTAGCCGACCCCACAGCCATGTGCGTGGCGACGGTAGACAAAAATGGCCAACCGTATCAGCGTATTGTGTTACTCAAGCATTTTGACCAGCAAGGAATGGTGTTCTACACCAACTTAGGCAGCCGCAAGGCGCAACAGTTGGAAGAGAACCCGCATATTAGCCTGCATTTCCCGTGGCATATGCTCGATCGCCAAGTCAGCGTATTAGGTACGGCAGAAAAACTTTCTACATTAGAAGTGATGAAATATTTCCATAGTCGGCCCAAAGACAGCCAAATTGCTGCGTGGGTATCTCATCAATCGTCGCGTATTTCGACGCGTGGCATCTTGGAAGGCAAGTTCCTAGAGCTGAAACAGAAATTCTTACAAGGTGAAATTCCACTGCCAAGCTTCTGGGGCGGATATCGTGTAAAAATTAACTCGATGGAGTTCTGGCAAGGGCGCGAAAACCGCTTACACGACCGTTTTATTTATCAGCGCCAAGGCGATGCGTGGGAAATTGACCGGTTGGCGCCTTAATCAGCGAAAAACACCAGTTAAATCTAGCGCGATGGGCGTGACCCCTTTATTCTATAGGGCTTATCACCCGCACGAACTATCACTCGTATGGAACGCGCGGTAGTAAATTAAAATCTAATGGAGTCTTTAATGGCGAGCAGCAACCTGATTAAACAACTGCAAGAGCGGGGCCTCATTGCCCAGGTAACGGATGAAGAAGCGTTGGCAGAGCGACTGGCGCAAGGGCCACTAGCACTGTATTGCGGTTTCGATCCGACCGCTGACAGCTTGCACTTGGGCCATCTGGTTCCGTTGCTGTGCTTGAAACGTTTCCAGTTAGAAGGCCATAAGCCTGTTGCCTTGGTGGGCGGCGCGACTGGGCTCATCGGTGACCCAAGCTTTAAAGCCACCGAGCGTAAACTGAATACGCAGGATACCGTGCACGAGTGGGTGGATAAAATCCGCCATCAGGTTGCACCGTTCCTCGATTTCGACTGTGGCGAAAACAGCGCTATTGCAGCCAACAACTACGATTGGTTCGGCAATATGAACGTGCTGACCTTCCTGCGTGACATTGGTAAACACTTCTCTGTTAATCAGATGATCAACAAAGAAGCGGTAAAACAGCGTTTAAACCGTGATGACGTGGGTATTTCGTTCACCGAATTCTCCTACAACCTGCTGCAAGGTTACGACTTTGCTAGCCTGAACGAGCTGCACGGCGTTGAGCTGCAAATCGGTGGTTCTGACCAGTGGGGCAACATCACTTCAGGTATCGATTTAACCCGTCGTCTGCACCAGAAACAGGTTTGGGGCTTAACCGTTCCGTTGATCACCAAAGCCGATGGCACCAAATTCGGTAAAACCGAAGGTGGCGCAGTGTGGCTAGATCCGAAGAAAACCAGCCCATACAAATTCTACCAATTCTGGATCAACACCGCTGATGCGGACGTGTATCGCTTCCTTAAGTTCTTCACCTTTATGGATCTGAAGGACATCGACGCGCTGGAAGAAGAAGACAAAAACAGTGGCAAAGCGCCGCGTGCACAATACGTGCTGGCTGAGCTGGTGACCCGCATGGTTCACGGCGAAGAAGGATTAGCCGCTGCAAAACGTATTACCCAGAGCCTGTTCTCTGGTGCGTTGAGCGAAATGACCGAAGCTGACTTTGCTCAGTTAGCTCAGGACGGTATGCCAATGGTTGAACTAGCGCGCGATGCAGACTTGCAACAGGCGCTGGTGGATTCCGAGCTACAGCCGTCTCGTGGTCAAGCGCGTAAAACTATCGCGTCAAATGCAATTACCATCAATGGTGAAAAACAGTCTGATCCGGAATATACCTTCAGCGATGCTGACCGTCTGTTCGGACGCTTTACTTTATTGCGTCGCGGTAAAAAGAATTACTGCCTGATTTGCTGGAAATAAGCCACGGATGCAATAAAAGGGGGACTTAGGTCCCCCTTATTTTCCCCTTAATATGAATAACCCGCTGTCGAGAGCGACAGTGAAGTAGGTCGCATCCATGAAAAATATCCTATCTATTCAATCTCATGTGGTTTTTGGTCATGCAGGAAACAGCGCCGCTGAGTTTCCTATGCGTCGTATGGGCGTAAATGTCTGGCCACTGAACACCGTTCAGTTTTCAAATCATACCCAGTACGGTCACTGGACTGGCTGTGTGATGCCAGCCAATCATTTGACAGAAATTGTGCAGGGAATTGCAGACATCGATCAGCTTAAAAACTGCGATGCCGTATTGAGTGGGTATATTGGTTCGCCAGAACAGGGCGGGCATATTTTGGATATTGTACGCAAAGTCAAAGCTGCCAATCCAAATGCTTGGTATTTCTGCGACCCAGTGATGGGGCACCCAGAAAAAGGATGTATCGTTGCACCAGGCGTAGCTGAATTCTTTGCGCGTGATGCCGTGGCCAGCAGTGACATCATGGCCCCTAATCTGTTGGAGTTGGAGCAACTGACCGGACATACTATTAACAGCGTAGAAGAAGCGCTGGTTTCTGCGCGTAGCGTTATTGCTCGCGGACCGAAAGTGGTTCTGGTCAAACATTTGTCCTACGCTGGTTATCACAAAGATCGCTTTGAAATGATCTTAGTTACCGCCGACGAAGCGTGGCACATCAGCCGTCCGCTGGTCGATTTTGGCGCTCGCCAGCCGGTTGGCGTGGGCGATTTAACCAGTGGTTTGTTGTTGGTGAACATGCTGAAAGGTGAACCGTTGAAGAAAGCCTTAGAACATGTGACCGCGGCAGTCTATGAAGTGATGCTGACCACCAAAGAAATGGGTGAATATGAGTTGCAGGTTGTAGCAGCTCAGGATCTGATCGCTCAGCCGGTGCATCAGTTTGCAGCCGTTGCGCTGTAAAAAATAGCTGAATAGTACGTTATCAATAAATCCCCCAGCGGTTAAATATGACCGCTGGGGGATTTTTTATTTGCCTAAAGTTAGAACGGTTTGGTTGGCAAATATTTCCCGTCAAAAGTAATCACTGCGCGTGAACCTCCGTCAGGATCTTCCACTTTCTTAATATCCAGCTTGAAGTTGATGGCGCTGATGATGCCATCGCCGAACTGTTCGTGCACCAGCGCTTTCAATGTAGTGCCATAAACCTGCAGCATTTCGTAGAAACGATAAATGGTTGGGTCGGTTGGGATGCCCTGAGGAATAGAACCGCGCAGTGGTATCGCCTGCAATAACAAAGCGGCATCTTCTGGCAGCGCGAGCTGTTTTACGATTTTTTGCGCGGCATGTTCCGGCAATGGATGTTGGCCTAATAACGCAGCGGTAACGAAGGCGATACTCATATTCGTGCCGTCGGCCAGATCCTGCCAAGACAGGTTTTTCGTCATTTTGGCCATAATAATGTTTTCTGTCAGGGTGACACGTGCGTTTTGAGTCGTTAATGTCTGAGTCATAATGTTCTCCAAAATAGTCAATGAATTAGGCTGCATTAGCTGCGCGGTGTGATGCCAAAGCGCATGCGTAAGGATTTTCACTCAGCGAAACGAATTGTTTGCTTTTCCCTTCAAGGGTCAGCATTTCTCCGCTCTCGATGTCATAGACCCAGCCGTGCAGGTTGAGTCGTTCTTGCTCGATGGCGACCGCCACCGAAGGATGCGTTTTTAGGTTGGAAAGTTGTGCTACGACGTTAGCCTGCACCATGCCATTCAAGCTCTCGGCTTCGGACGCATAGAAACGGGTCGCATTGACCAGTTTGGCAGCATCGGCATGTTTCAGCCATTGAGCCACCATTGGCATATGGTCTAGGCTGACACCTTGGTTAATCGCCGTCATGGCTCCGCAGTCGGAATGCCCGCAGATGACGATATCGGTTACGCCTAAAGCGGCTACTGCGTACTCAACGCTGGCAGAAACACCGCCGACTTCAGGGCCGTAAGAGGGAACCAGATTACCCGCGTTGCGAATAACGAAAAGATTGCCTGGCTCCTGCTGAGTCAGAAATTCCGGCACAACACGGCTGTCGGAACAAGTAATAAAAAGGACGCTAGGGCTCTGGTTATTCGCCAGATCTTTGAACAGCTTGGTACGCTGCGGAAAGCATTCCTGCTGAAATTTTAAAAAGCCTTTGATGATGTTCTGCATGATATTTTCCTGCGTGCTAAAACGTGCAGCAAGAATGCGGTTATTTCTCTATAATGTCTAAGTGCCATTTTTTATACTTTGTATAATTTTTTTGAATAGTAGGTGTTATGTTTCTCCGCAATCTCCGTGCACTTCTTTCCGTTGTCAAACATCGAAATTTCACCCGCGCTTCAGAAGAGGTCTGCCTTTCTCAGCCCGCGCTCTCGCAAAAAATCAAGCAACTAGAGGAGCAGTTGGGCGTTGCTTTGCTCGATCGTTCACACCGGATAGTGCGCCCAACCGACGTGGGAGAGGTCTACCTTGAACATGCGCGTCGTGCGCTGAATGAGCTAGAAATGGGGTATCGAGCGATCCATGATGTGCAGGATTTAAGCCGAGGAAGTTTACGGGTTGGCTTTACGCCCACGTTTAGCGCCTATTTGATCGGCCCGTTGTTTAAACGCTTTTATCAGTTATATCCCAACATTAAGCTGCATCTGCGTGAGCTCTCGCAGGAACAGTTAGAAAAAGACTTGCAGGAAAATGAGTTGGATCTCGGCTTAGCGTTCGTTTCTCACAACGCTGAGCATATCGATTATCACCCTCTATTTTCTGAAGCACTGGCAGTAGCCGTGGGGGAAAATAGCCCGCTATACAGCAAAGAAAAAATGACGCTGGATGAGATCTCCGCTGTGCCGATGGCGCTATTAAGTCAGGATTTCGCTACGCGTACCTATATCGATCACTACTTTGACCAGCATCAGCTAAAACCTCATTTGGCCATCGAAGCCAATTCCATTAGCACGATCCTCGATTTGGTTAAAAGCAGCGAATTAGTCTCTGTGCTTCCTCAGGCCATTATTGAAAAACAGCGTGAAATGCACGCCATCAGTTTGGTGCCCTCGTTACCCGAGCGCACGGCAGCCTTGTTGCTGCATAAAACGCACTATATCAGCGCGGCAAGTCATGCCTTTAAGTCACTTATGATCGACGAATTTATGCAGGATAGTATTGATTCAAAATGAAAAAGACCCACGAGGGGCCTTTTAGATAAAGCAGAAAGAGATTACTTAAGGCCTTCAGCCGTAAGCGCAGCATCAACGGCAGGGCGAGCAGCTACGCGTGCCATATAGCTGACAATGTTTGGATAGGCTGGCAGATCGAAATGCAAGGCTTTAGCCCAGCCTAACACGGTGAACAGATAAGCATCGGCGACGCTAAAACGTGCGCCCAGCAGATAGCTCTGATTGCTCAGTACACCATCAAGGTAGGCGAACTGCTGTTCCAGTTTCTGACGTGCGATGGCTTTATATTCTTCTGGTGTTTTTGGGTTAAACAGCGGGCTAAAGCCTTTATGTAACTCAGTGGCAATATAGTTCAGCCACTCAATCGCATGATAACGAGCCAGTGAGCCTGCCGGTGCGATCAAATTACGGTCTGGCACTTTGTCTGCGAGATATTGCACAATGGCAACGCCCTCGGTTAATAGGCTACCGTCATCTAGCTGCAGGGCAGGTACTTGACCTTTCGGGTTAATCTTCAGGAAGTCTTCACCGTGCTCGGTCTTTTTAGTGGCAAGATCGACGCGCTCAATCGTAAAGTCTAGCCCAGCCTCACGCAGAACAATGTGCGGAGAAAGAGAACAAGCTCCGGCTTTGTAAAACAGTTTCATCAAACACTCCTTAGACGATCCTGAGACATTGATATCCCCGTGTGGGGTATCGATATACCTAGCGAGAAACCATATTACGGCGACAACGAATAATTGTCAGTGACTGGTTTATGTATTTTTGTTGGTGCTCGCAGATAAAAAAAAACGCCCATGAGGGCGTTTTTCATAATCATAGCCTGAAGTGATTAAGCAGTCGCAGCTTCGCGAGCGGCTTCTTCATCGCTGCTCTGAGTCATACGATTCAGTTTAGGCGCGGTCAGCATCATCAGCACGGCGATAACAGCCGTTACGATACCAATCTGCATAAACACGTGGCTGTAGATAGCCAGTGATGCGTGAGCATCTGGTACGTCAGAAGGTACAGCGGTCAGCGCAGCAACTTTACCTGCAATCAGTGCAGCAGCAGCGGTAGTCAGGAACCAAGAGCCCATGATGAAGCCCATCAGACGCTGTGGAACCAACTGTGCAACCATTGCCAGACCCAGACCAGAAATCATCAGCTCGCCGATACTTTGCAGAGCGTAGCTCAGGATCAGCCAGTTTACAGACATGATGCCTTGTTCGTTGGCGAAGGTTGCGCCCCATGGCAGCACTAAGAATGCGCCGGAACACAGAACCATACCGATAGCGAACTTGTGCGGCATTGGCAGACGGTCACCCATCTTGTTATACACTGCCGCCAGAATTGGGCTAGCTACCATGATCCAGAATGGGTTCAGTGCCTGATACTGCTCTGGCTCAAACGCGATACCCAGAATAGAGTGCTCAACGTTGTGAATTGCGAAGAAGTTCAGAGACGTTGGCATCTGGCTGTATAGAACGAAGAACACAACGGCTTCCAGCATCAGCAGGAAAGCAACGATCATCTTACGACGAGCAGCACCGTGCAGGGCGAAAGTCTCTTTAGCGAATACCAGAACGATACCCAGAGAAATCACCGCCAGCGCCCAGCGAGCAACGATCTGGTTATGCAGCAGCCAGTAAGAAACACCGATCAGCACGACGATACCGACTAAGGTCATCAGCAGTTTGTGTAACTTCAGAGACTCAAAGTCAGGTTTAGAACCGTGGTTCTTAACCC
Source organism: Hafnia sp. (assembly GCF_036648275.1). Taxonomy (NCBI): domain Bacteria; kingdom Pseudomonadati; phylum Pseudomonadota; class Gammaproteobacteria; order Enterobacterales; family Hafniaceae; genus Hafnia; species Hafnia sp. The sequence continues at coordinate 37,586 of NZ_JAVXIQ010000004.1, forward strand.
AGCGACGGCACATCATGAAGTTAACCAGCGTGATCAGCATACCCACAACGCTCAGTGAGAATGCGATGTTCCAGCCATACTTTGCGGCCAACCAAGGAGTTGCCAGCATAGAGAAGAAGGAACCGATGTTGATGGACATATAGTACATAGTAAATGCACCGTCCAAACGCGGATCGTTTTTCTCATAGCAAGTTGACAGCAGGGAAGATGGGTTGGCTTTGAACAAGCCGTTACCAACAGCGATAGTCGCCATACCTGCATAGACCCACGTGATGTCGTGGCCTGAGAAGGCAACTAAGGCATAACCTACGGCGAGGACTAATGCACCAAGCACGATAACGCGTTTGGCACCGAGAACTTTATCGCCTAACCAGCCACCGATAGCAACGAAGCCATAGACCAGTGCGCTGAAGGAAGAGAACAGGGTGATCGAGTCGGCCTCGGTCATTCCAAGCATTTTGACCAGGTAAACGGCCATGATGCCTTGAAGGCCGTAGTAACCAAAACGTTCCCATAGTTCGATGGAGAAAATCAGGTAGAAAGCTCTAGGCTGTTTAAAGGCGTTTAGGCTAACGCTCTCATCGGCCTTATTACTGTTGTTGTTTGCGGTTGACACAAATACCTCGAATTTTTTCATACCCCATCAGTGACAGGGAAACAAAGAGTGATGCGGGGAAGCATCCTTTTGCATTGTTATAAGTGGGAAGATCGAGGGTTAATGTTCACTATATGATGCAGTCTGACAATACCTGTGAAATATTCTGTTACATAAACTCTATGCAGAACATCCGCGAGTTGTTACAAATGTTATGCAGAGTGAAGCATTGTGTTTTTGCTCTTTCCCAAATTAATGTTTTGATTAAATCATAATCAGAGTGCTTTGCGTTATATATTCTTCTATTGTAAAGATATCCAGTGTGATCGACTGCTTTCTATAAAAATGCCATTGTAATAATAATGCATAACTGTTTATGTGCATAATTATCCAAAAAATTCACATTTAGTATGAAAATAGTTATTTTTCGTGACCTAATAAATGTGATCTATTTCAAAAAAATGACAACAAAAACCCTTGATCTCTGCGTTGGGATGGCTTTTCACACGTATTGTGAAAAAAGCGAACACGATCACAGCTGAAGGAGCATATTACAGGGCGGGATTTGAGGTATATCGGGGAGACGGCATTCAGTAATGCGCAAGAAAATGCCTGCGCATTATGTATCGCTATGATTAGGATTCAGGATAAACTTTTTCTTTAAACTCGCAGAGATCTTCGATGATGCATGAGCCACAGCGCGGCTTGCGCGCGATGCAGGTATAGCGGCCGTGCAAAATTAACCAGTGATGACAATCAAGCTTAAACTCTTTCGGAACGACTTTTAACAGCTTGGCTTCGACTTCATCAACGTTTTTTCCCGGTGCAAAACCGGTGCGGTTGCACACACGAAATATATGCGTATCGACGGCGATCGTTGGCCAACCAAAGGCGGTGTTGAGCACAACGTTTGCCGTTTTTCGGCCAACGCCGGGCAGTGCTTCAAGCGCCGCACGGTTTTCTGGCACTACGCCATTATGCTCATCAAGCAGGATCCGGCAGGTCTTAACGATATTTTCTGCTTTGCTATTATATAAACCGATGGTTTTGATGTACTGCTTGATGCCATCAACGCCCAGTTCGAGCAGTGCCGCAGGGGTATTTGCCACCGGATATAGCAACGCCGTTGCTTTGTTTACGCTCACGTCGGTAGCTTGCGCTGATAGCAGCACGGAAATCAGCAACTCAAAATTTGAGCTGTAGGCCAGTTCAGTCGTGGGATGAGGATTATCCTCTTGTAGCCGCTTAAGGATCAGCGTGCGCTTTTCCTGATTCATAATGCTCGTTCGCTTCCATTATCGAGAGTCGGAGCAACCGTTTGACGCGCTGCCTGACGTGCTTTCATTTTCTGATCAATAACATACTTCAGCGCCAGCAAAAATCCTAGGCCCAAGAATGCGCCGGGTGGCAGCATAGCAAGGAGGAATGGCGTATCGGTGTGGAAGAGTTCAATGCGTAATGATTTAGCCCAAGAGCCCAACAATAAATCGGCGCCGTCAAACAACGTACCGTTGCCGCAGATTTCACGTAGCGAACCCAATACGAATAGCGCGCAGGTTGCGCCCAGCCCCATCGCTAACCCATCAATGGCAGAAAGACCGACCGGATTTTTAGCCGCATAAGCTTCGGCGCGGCCAATCACGATACAGTTGGTGACGATAAGCGGGATGAAAATCCCCAACGACTGATAAAGCCCAAAGGCATAGGCGTTGATCAGCATCTGCACGGTGCTCACCACCGAGGCGATGATCATCACATAAATCGGAATGCGGATCTCGTGCGGAACCCAGCGGCGCAGGGCAGAAACGGCGCTGTTGGTGAAAACCAGTACTAACGTGGTTGCCAATCCCAGACCTAGCGCGTTGGTTGCGGTAGATGATACCGCCAACAAAGGGCACAAGCCGAGCAACTGAACCAGCGCGGAGTTATTCTTCCACAGGCCATTTGCCAGCAACGTTTTGGCTTCACTCATCAGTTACTTTCTCCTGCGGTTATTTGGCAGCGTGGCATGGATTCAATACGTTCGCGGTTCTCTTGTAAGAAAACCGCCGTATGGCGAACTTCATTGACGACCGCGCGAGGCGTAATGGTAGCACCGGTAAACTGATCAAACATGCCGCCGTCTTTTTTCACAAACCAGCGTGGGTCATTATCCCCGTGAACGGTTTGATTGCGAAAGCTGTTAATCCAGTCAGAAATTCGGGCATCAATTTTATCCCCGAGACCGGGCGTTTCATGATGCTCTAAAACGCGTACGCCCAACACCTTACCGGAAAAATCAGCAGCAACCAGCAGTTGGATTGCACCGGAATAGCCATCGGGCGCCGTGGACTCAACCGCGGCAGCCACTGGTACGCCATCTTTTCGTGCCAGATATAAATGGTGCGGGGCAGCAGAACCAAGACGCTTATCCGTGACAACGTAACATTCATGTTGTAGTTCGTTGTTATACATCTCAGCTGGCAGAACCTGATCAAATAATTGTTTTTGCTGCAGTTCGGCCTGATGAGCGATGGTGTCTTTGGTTAATTCATTCACCACCGCCGTCAGACCTGTGGCTAATACGGCAAATAACGCTAGCGTGGTGCCATGGCGGCGCATAGTAGAAAGCATAGCGATTCCTTAGCGATGTCCGTAAGCTCGTGGCTTGGTGTAGTGGTCGATCAACGGTACGGTAATATTAGCTAGCAGTACGGCAAAGGCCACGCCGTCTGGATAGCCACCGTAGGTACGGATGATCCACACTAATGCGCCGATCAACCCACCAAAAATCAAACGCCCGCGCGGCGTGGTGGAGGCAGTCACTGGATCGGTTGCGATAAAGAAAGCTCCCAGCATGGTTGCGCCGGAGAACAGTTCTAACATCGGCGGCACTGCGCTTTCGGGAGAGAAATAACCACCGAGAGCCGAGCACACCGCTAAGGCTGCAATAAAACTCACGGGGATCTGCCAATGGATCACGCCGCGCAGCAGTAACACGATGCCGCCCAGCAAGAAACCGGCGTTAACCCACTGCCAGCCTAAACCGGCAAATTCGCCTTGATAAATTGGCTGACGCAGAATTTCAGCCACGTCATGGCCGGAGCGAAGGCTGGTTTTAAAGCTGTCTAACGGCGTGGCTTGGCTGATGCCATCGGCGGTTTGAATCAGCTGATGGATAACCGTGCCGTCAACGGTATGCCCGCTAAAAATAAGCAACAGCGTATCATTCACATTTAGCGGCGCGCTCATCAAGCTCTCTGGCGGCAGCCACGTGGTCATCTGCACTGGGAACGAAATCAGCAGAACGACATAGCCAATCATCGCTGGGTTAAACGGGTTTTGTCCCAAACCACCGTACAGCTGTTTGGCAATCACGATGGCGAAGACCGTGCCTAATACCACCATCCACCAAGGCGCAAGCGGAGGCAGGCTGATCCCTAACAGCAACGCCGTCAGCAGGGCGGAATTATCACCCAATGTTTTAGCTACGTTTCGATGACGCAAGCGCAAAACCAGAGCTTCAGTCAGCAGCGCCGTCACAATGGCCAACGCGCATTGGATCAGATTGCCATAGCCAAAAAAATAGGCTTGAGCAGCAATGCCAGGAATACAGGCAAAAATCACCCACAGCATGATGCGTTGGGTCGATTGCTGATTATGAGTAAAGGGTGAACTGGCGATTCTAAAAGCCATTTATTCCTCGTTAACCGCGGCGGATTTCTGCGCGGCCTGTTTCGCTTTTACACGGGCAATAGCGGCTGCAACAGCGGCCTTGCGTGGGTCTTGTGGGGTATCAACGTCTTCGTTAGAAGGGGCTGATACCGTATCGGTTTCTTGAGCCTGAGACGCTTTTTTTGCTTTAGCGCGCGCAATAGCCGCGGCCACCGCAGCTTTACGCGGATCGACATCGACGGTCGTTTCCGTTTGATCCACAGAAGATGCGGCACTCTCTAGCGACGTCGCTTTTTTCGCCTTGGCTCGAGCGATAGCGGCCGCAACGGCGGCTTTGCGTGGATCTTCAGCAACTTCAGCAGGAACGACGATATTCACGTTGGCTGTCGCACCACCCTCAGAGGTATTCGTCTGAGCGGCTTTTTTGGCCTTAACGCGCGCAAGCGCCGCAGCAACGGCAGCCTTACGCGGATCGGTTTCGGTTTCAGGCTGGGAAACATTTTCCTGCTTACGCTCGCGAGCTAAGGCTTTGCGCGCCTCACGAGCCGCACGGATGCTGTTATCTTCCTGATCGTTATTAAACGGATGAATTGAGCTGATACCGTTTTGCTGCTCTTGACGCTGTTTGACGCGCGCTACCGCAGCCTGTACCGCACTTTGGTCGCTTTCAGTCACTTTCACCGCAGCTTGTTTATGGCGCAGTTCTCGAGCAGCTTTTTCACGTTCTAAACGCGCCTGACGAGCTTCGAAACGCTCTTTCGCCTGAGCGGCTCGTGCGGCTTCCTGATCGGCGGCTTTAATTTCTGCTTTCTCTTGGCGGTAGTACTGCACCAGCGGAATGCTGCTTGGGCAGACGTAGGCACAGGCGCCGCATTCGATGCAGTCGAACAGATGATGCTGGCGTGCTTTCTCATGTTCTTGACCACGGCTAAACCAATAAAGCTGCTGTGGTAAAAGACCTGCAGGGCAGGCATCGGCGCATTGGCTACAGCGAATGCAGGCTTGCTCTTCGCTGGCTTCATCAAATTCACTTTTTGACGGTGCTAAAATGCAGTTGCTGATTTTAACAATCGGCACATTGAGATAGGCGAGGGTAAAGCCCATCAACGGGCCGCCCATAATCACCATCGGCGAGCGGTTCTGAGCTTCAAATTCACCGGCCTGCAAAAGATGTTTAACCGGCGTGCCTAATCGAGCCCACACGTTGCCCGGTTTTTTCATCAATTCACCGGTAAGCGTGACGACGCGTTCAATCAACGGCTCACCGTCGATAATGGCGCGTTTGATCGCATACACCGTTCCGACGTTTTGCATTAAAACGCCGATAGAAGCGGAGTGTTTGCCGAAAGGTACTTCCATCCCTGTGAGGATTTTGGTGAGCTGTTTGGCGCCGCCGGACGGATATTTGGTCGGGATCACCCGTAGTTTGATATCGTCGTGACCCTGTAGTGCGACCTTTAGCGCCGCGATGGCTTCCGGCTTGTTATCCTCAATGCCAATCAGGGTGCGCTGAGGTGACAAAATATGGCGCAGAATTTCGCAGCCGGTGATGATTTCAGCGGCATGTTCACGCATCAGACGATCGTCGGCGGTGATATAAGGCTCGCACTCGGCGGCGTTGATGATCAGCGTTTCAACTTTGCCATAGCCGCCTTCCAATTTGTTACCGGTCGGGAAGCCCGCACCGCCCAAGCCCGCAATACCCGCCTGATGGATAAGCTCAGTGAGAGCTAACGGTGACTCTGCGCGGTAATCTGCGACCGGATGCAACTCTCCCCAACGGTCTTGATTATCGGGAATAAGGGTAATACAGGTTTCGCGCAGGCCCGATGGGTGCGCGGTGATCTGAGGCGAAATGGCGCTAATGACGCCCGAGGTGGAAGCGTGTACCGGCAGCATGCGTCCCGTACCGCGCGTGAGCGGCTGACCTTTCATGACGTGCTGGCCGACCTTCACTAACAGTTCACCTTCTGGCCCGATATGCTGTTGAACGGGAATAATCAACATTGGCGGCAGCGAAACGTGGCGCAGCGGAACATGGCTGGACGGATGCTTCATTTCAGGCGGATGAATACCGCCTTTGAAGTCCCACAACTTGTCTTTTTTCAGCGCTGCAAACAGATTAAACATGGTGTTCCACTTCGCGTTCATTTACGGAAATTGTTCTGACCGGAATGGTATTTAAGTCCCATTTCCAGTTTGCCGTGGTGGTTGGCACCGCCACTAACGTGATGCAGTCGGTTGGGCACGGAGCGACGCACAGGTTACAACCGGTGCACAGATCGCTCACCACCGTGTGCATGGCGCGGGTTGCGCCCACGATGGCATCAACGGGGCAGGCTTGAATGCACTTAGTACAGCCGATGCAGTTCTCTTCATCAATAAGAGCCACCTGACGCACCGGCTCCGACTGAGCGGTTTCGCCGTCTAAAGGCTGAGGGTCTACCGCGAGCAGTTCGGCGATCTTCAACATCACCTGCTCGCCGCCAGGAGCACATCGGTTAATTTTTTCGCTACCGCCTGAAACGGCTTCGGCGTAAGGGCGACAGCCTGGGTATCCACATTGACCACATTGGCTTTGCGGTAGAATCGCGTCGATCTGTTCAACGATAGGGTCAGCATCAACTTTAAAACGACGCGCGGCAAAGCCGAGCACGATACCGGAAACCAGCGCAATAGCGCCGACGGCACAAATAGCAATCCACAACGACGACATTAGAATTTCACCAACCCGGTAAAGCCCATAAACGCAAGGGACATCAGTCCGGCGGTAATCAGTGCAATAGAAGAACCGCGGAACGGCGCGGGCACGTCAGCCACGGCTAAGCGTTCACGAATTGCGGCAAACAGAACCATCACCAGAGAGAAGCCTGCGGCGGCGCTAAAGCCATAAACAGCAGATTGCATAAAGTTATGCGACTGGTTGACGTTAAGCAGCGCCACGCCAAGCACGGCGCAGTTGGTGGTAATCAGCGGCAGGAAGATACCGAGCAGTCGATACAGCGCAGGGCTCGTTTTACGCACCACCAACTCGGTGAACTGCACCACAACGGCGATCACTAAGATAAAGGTTAAGGTACGCAAATATCCTAGCGCCAGCGGCACCAGAATGAATTCGTTAACTGCCCAAGCGCAAACCGAGGCGAGGGTGAGTACAAAGGTGGTTGCCAGCCCCATACCAATGGCCGTTTCCAGCTTTTTAGATACGCCCATAAATGGACATAAGCCGAGAAACTTAACTAAAACAAAGTTATTGACCAGAACGGTACCGACCAGTAACAGCAAATAATCGGTCATCAACTAAACCTAGCAAGAAAAACAGTAGACGAAGAAAAACCGCCGTATTATCGGGATTTAGCCGCCGGACGACAACAGATCAAGTACAAGGTTATTCGATTTATTGCGAATTAACTCGAATCAGGGTGTACTGAACGCCGATAAAAACAGCCTGTTACGGCTCAATAAACGTATCGCGTACGCGGCTTGAGCGCTTGATATAAGGAACAAAAATAGCGGCAGCCAACAGCGGCATCACCATGTTACGTACCGCCGCGGCGTCAGTAACCGGAGAAAACGCAAAGGATTTCAACGCTAAAAGCACCATCACCAGCAGCCATAAAATGAAAAATTTAGGGAAGCGGCGAGAGCGTTTGCCAAAAAGGTACAGATTAAACAGCGTGAAGGCCCAGATGATCACGGTAATCGCAAACGATAGCATCCACTGGCTGGAGAACGTAGGGCTATGCGAAAGCAACTGGCTGCGACTGGCAGGCTGGATGATCGTCATCAAAAAGATAATCAACATCAGACTCGACGATAGCAAGGAGACAATCATGTAAGCCAGCGGTGCAACCAGCCAACCACCAATCCGTTTTGTTTTCATATTGCTACCTTCTTTCGACATAGTCCGTTTTTCAGCCTAGCCGTTACGTTAAATCCAAATTTCAGCGTTACGCATCATACAGGCTAATTGAAACGCTATCATCGATATCGTGCTGCCGAGCCGTCAACGGGTCACGGCATGCACGAAATGACGATAATTTATTCTATGTTACGGCGTAACTTAACGACTCCCTTAACTCAGCCCGACGATATTTCCCGCGTTATCGATATCAATATGGCGGTAGGCCGGTAAGGTGCTAAGCCCTGGCATGGTCATAATGTTACCGGCATAAACGCGAATAAAACCGGCACCCGCCGACACTTTCAAATCGGTAACAGGCAGAACGAAATCACGGGGCACGTTTTTCAGGGCCGGATCGGCACTGATTGAGAGTGGCGTTTTTGCCATGCACAGCGGTAGATGACCAAACCCTGCCAACTCAAGCTGCTGCATTGTGGCTTGTGCCGCTGGGGTGAGTTCTGCACGTAACGCGCCGTAGCCATTTTTTGCCAGCGTCTGTAACTTATCCGCCAGAGACATGTCATCGGGATAAAGCAGTGACACTTCGCCGCCGGTGCGGCAAGCGGCTGTTACACATTCGGCTAGCTGAGCCGTACCTTTACCACCCGCAGAGAACGCATCGCTGATTTCAACGCCGAAAGCGCCGTGTTCCATCGCAAACTGGCGTATGAATTCAAGCTCTTCCGCGCTGTCCTCTGGGAAGTGATTGATAGCCACGACGACCGGTAATCCATAGCGGGATGCGTTGCCGATATGCCACGCCAAATTGCTCGCGCCTTCGGTCAGTAACGGCAGGTTGGCATGCTTAACTTCTTCCGGCAAAGACTCTCCCGGTTTCATATTAAACTTGCCGCTGTTGGCTTTTAAACTGCGCAGCGTAGCGACTAAAACAACGCAAGAAGGTTTAATCCCCGACTGGCGACATTTGATATTAAAGAACTTCTCCATACCCATATCGGAACCAAAGCCCGCTTCGGTCACCACATAATCGGCCAACTGTAGGGCGAGGCGATCGGCCAGAACCGAAGAGTTGCCGTGGGCGATGTTAGCAAATGGCCCCGCATGAATAAGCACCGGCGTGTTTTCACTGGTTTGCATCAGGGTTGGATGAATGGCCTCTTTCATTAACACGATCATTGCGCCAGCCACTTCTAAATCTTCGGTGGTAATAGCGTGACCCTGTAACGAATAGGCTAAAATAATGCGGCCAATGCGCTGGCGCATATCGGCCAAACTCTCAGATAGCGCCAAGATCGCCATCAGCTCCGATGCCGCGGTGATATCAAAACCGTCGTGACGCGGAACGCCGTTATTGCCGCCACCCACGCCGATATCAATGCTGCGAAGCGCGCGATCGTTATGGTCGATCACACGTTTCCACAGGATATGCTCGGGATCGATATCGAGACGTTTTAGTCCGGTATGTTCAGTAAATTTATCGCCCAAACGCTGTTCATGAAACAGACGGGCGTCCAGCGCTGCCGCTGCCAGATTATGTGCCGCAGTAATCGCATGAATATCGCCTGTAAGATGCAGATTAAGCTGCTCCATGGGCAGAACTTGCGCTACGCCGCCACCGGCCGCGCCGCCTTTTACCCCAAACACTGGGCCAAGACTCGGCTGACGAATACAGGCCAGTGCTTTTTTACCAATAAAGTTTAGCCCTTGGCTTAAACCGATAGTGGTGACGGTTTTACCTTCACCGAGCGGCGTTGGCGTTATGCTGGAAACCAACACGAGCTGGCCGGTACCTTGCTCTGGTTTGATAGCCTTGATATCGATTTTTGCCGCGTAATGGCCATAGGGGATCAAATGTGTGGTTGGGATCCCTAACTGTTCAGCGATCTGGGAGATAGGTTTTAACTGAGGAGCATGCATCTGTTCGGAGAGGGACGTCATGGCGTGGTGATCCTTGCAAAAACAGGTAAAAGCAAACAGGTTAATGGCGACGATTATAGGCTATCGGGCAGTACACTCAATGGAGAATACCGCCCGACACTCATTTTTCGCGCGTAATATTTCATACTACGCAAACGTTTACTCTGCGAGAAATCAATTTTGTGGCAGTAGATATTTACCCAGTGTCACCAGAAGAACCGCAACGATAATGACGCAAAGCGCCAGCCATTCGGTTGACGACAGCGTTTCACCACCTAAGCCGGTGCCTAACAATACGGCGACCACTGGGTTAACGTAGGCATAGCTGGTGGCAACGGCAGGGCGAACGTTACGAATCAAAAACATATACGCGCTAATCGCGATCAGAGAGCCAAAAACGGCCAGATAACTTACCGCCAGAATACCCTGCAAACTTGGCATCTGCGTCATACGTTCACCGGCGATGGCGCTAGCAATCAATAGCACTATCCCTGCGGTAAGCATTTCAATCGCTCCGGCCATCAGTCCTGCCGGTAACTCAACGCGAGAACCCCACACCGAGCCGAATGCCCATGTCATTGAGCCCGCCAAAATGAGCAGTGCCATCCACGGATTGCCGCTCAAATGTCCACCGCTGTTGAGCAAAATAATGCCGCATAGTCCGATCGCGATCCCTAGCCATTCAAGCCAACGAGTCGGCATTCCGTACATGCGGCTAAAGCACAGGGTGAAAAGGGGAACGGTGGCAACCATAACCGCAGCAATTCCCGAGGGAACATCCTGATGTTCAGCCACCGTTACCGCGCCGTTACCAGCGGCGAGCAGCAAAATACCGATGATTGCCGCATTTAATAACGGGCGGCCGCTCGGCATTTTATGCCCGCGCAGACGTAGAAACGTGAGCATCACCAGACCCGCGCAGAGAAAGCGCACGCCTGCCATCATCAACGGTGGCCAACTTTCCACCCCCAGACGAATAACAAAGTAAGTTGAACCCCAAATAATATACAGGGCAAATAATGAGCCAATGAGCGGGAGAAAGGTGGCAGCACGAGAGCGCATAGTAGGCATTTTCCTTGGCAAAAATAAGCAGCCAGTAAACGCTAAAATGGGCGGAGTAAGTACTCTTTTCTCATGCTTTTTGCTTATTAATAAAATGAATTTAAAGGGAATTAGCTATAAGGCTGCGGCAATCGGGTTTATTGTCGAAAGATAACAAAAATATGTTCATTTAAGCAGCAAATGTTAAGGTGAAACCGCATTCAAATGAATAGCCGATGATCGCAGGCAATATAATGCGGCTAATGATTTTTATTGAACGTAGCGCCAGATCTCTTTCGGGACACACCCCACATCATATAAGCGACCGCCGCTGGCTAATTCCGCACGACGATGATCGGCAGCGCGATACATATTAATAATTTCCTCATCCTCGTCGAGAGAATAATTAAGATGGTCAAAGAGTTTTTCTAAGCTTTCCAGCGTGCTAACTCTGCGGAACTTGAGCAGATAATCATTTACGTTCATTTTATATGTTCATCAACAGGAAGGATTACAGAAGAGTTTCCAGTATATGTAGTGAAAACCATCTGTCTAGTACAATATTAGTGATACGTGTTACATAATCAAAAAAAGGTTATAATTTAAAAGGTAACACGATGATCTTCTGTCCAATATATCAACGGGGATAGGTACAAGATCATTGGCGGCTAATTAAATGAGCTGAAATACTTATAAACAAAATGAAGCCGTTAATTAAACTAGGTGTGTTTTTATATTTGCGATTGCAGTTTGTGCAGTGTTTTAGTTGTGTGAAGCCATAAAAAATGGCGGCCACAGTTATAACCACTGCGCCACCATTTTATATCGCGTGATCGGCTATTTACGGTTCAACATGTAATACATTTCATTCCAGCGGATCTCATTTTTAAATGCAGGAAGCGTGGTGGCATTATCAATGAGTAAGAACTCGATATTGTGCATTTCTGCATATAAGCGCAGATATTCAACGTCGAGCGCTTGGGTAAACACCGTATGATGCGCGCCTCCGGCCAAAATCCATGCCTCAGCAGCGGTGGCTAATGACGGCTGGGCTTTCCAGATGGCGCGTGCAACAGGCAGTTTTGGTAAATCACGTGGCTGTTCAACGGTATCAACGCAGTTAACCAAGAGGCGGAAACGATCGCCTAAATCAATCAGGCTGGCATTCAGCGCTGCGCCCGCAGGGGCGGAAAACAGCAAGCGAGCCGGGTCGGCTTTACCGCCAATGCCAAGATGCTGAACATCCAGCAGCGGCTTTTCTTCTTTGGCTATCGATGGGCAGACTTCCAGCATATGCGATCCTACCACCAGATCGTTACCCGGCTGGAAATTGTAGGTGTAGTCTTCCATGAATGAGGTGCCGCCTTGTAGGCCTGACGCCATCACTTTCATAATGCGCAGCAGAGCCGCGGTTTTCCAATCGCCTTCGGCGCCAAAGCCATAGCCTTTCTGCATCAATCGCTGGCAGGCGAGGCCGGGGAGTTGTTTCAGCCCGTACAGGTTTTCAAATGTGGTGGTGAAGGCGTGAAAACCACCTTGCTGAAGGAAACGTTCGATACCTAACTCAAGGCGCGCAGCATCCAGCAGATTCTCGCGTTTTGCACCGCCGTTTTTCACAGCGTCAGTTAGGATATAGCTGGCTTCATACTCTTCCACCAGCGCGCTGATATCGCTGTGGCTAACTTCATTGACGACCTGTTCTAAATCACCCAGCGCATAGCCGTTCACGCTATAGCCAAACTGGATTTGAGCACTGACTTTATTTCCTTCGGTTACCGCCACTTCACGCATATTATCGCCAAAGCGCGCCACTTTCAGATGCTGGCTCTCGTGTTTTGCGGCACAAACGCGCATCCAACGTGCGATGCCTTCCTGTGCCTGTCGATCTTCCCAATGTCCAGCAACCACGCTGTGCTGTTGGCGCATGCATGCACCGATAAAACCGAACTCGCGGCCACCGTGCGCGGTTTGGTTAAGATTCATGAAGTCCATATCCATGCTGTCCCACGGAATTTGGGCGTTAAACTGGGTGTGGAATTGCAGCAGTGGTTTTTCTAGACGGCGTAGCCCGTTGATCCACATTTTTGCAGGAGAAAACGTGTGTAGCCAGACGAGCAGGCCAAGGCAGTTATCCTGATAGTTCGCGTCGCGGCACAGCGCAGTAATTTCATCCGGCGTCGTCGCTAACGGTTTTTGCACCAGTTTGACCGGTAAACCCGCTTGATTAAGATGAGCGAGCACTTTTTCCGCCTGCTCCTTAACCTGCTGTAACGTACGCTGACCGTATAAATGCTGGCTACCGATAACGAACCAAACTTCGTTTTGTTGGAACTGTTGCATGATGACTCCGTAAATTCTAAATGGTATTAATGTTTGACGGCGGCGTAGCAGGGCTCAGCGCTCTGACACCACTGCTGGTAACGTTCATAAAGCTGTTGGAAACGCGCCACGCGCTCGGGATTAGGGTGTAACGTACGCTCAACTTGGCTGGCCATGTTCTGCTGGGCGGTGGCGATATCGGGATAGGTGCCTGCGGCGACGGCGGCAAAAATGGCGGCGCCTAGCGCACAGCACTGATCGGAGGCCACGATTTGCACCGGGCGATTCATCACATCGCAGCATACCTGCATGATTACCGGTGATTTACGTGCGATCCCGCCGAGTGTCAGGACGTTTTCCACCGGTACGCCCTGATGTTCAAAGCATTCCATGATGGCGCGTGCGCCAAAGGCCGTTGCGGCAATAAACCCGCCGAATAACGCTGGCGCATCGGTTCCTAAATTAAGATCGGCGATCACGCCTTTCAGACGCTGATTGGCAAAAGGCGTACGGCGGCCGTTGAACCAGTCCAAAACGACGGGGAGGTGATTAAGATGCGGTGCTTTGGCCCACTCCTCGGTGAGCGTCGGCAATAGGTTTTTCATGGTGCATTCTAGCTGTGGTGCTAGCTCTGGGTGTTGTTTGGCGACCTGATCCAGCGGCCAAGTCAGCAAACGGCTGAACCAAGCGTACATATCGCCAAACGCCGACTGACCGGCCTCTAGCCCGACATAGCCTGGGATCACGCTGCCATCAACCTGTCCGCAAATTCCAGCAATGGTGCGATCGCCGATTAACTGTTGTTCGGCAATCAGAATGTCGCAGGTAGATGTGCCAATCACTTTTACCAACGTATAGGGCTGCGCACCGGCACCGACGGCGCCCATATGACAGTCAAATGCGCCGCCGGAGAGGACAACATCGGTAGAGAGGCCTAAGCGCTGTGCCCATTCATCGCTTAATTTCCCCACCGGAAGGTCGGCCGTATAGGTTTCACTAAACAGAGGCTGTTGCAGGTTTTCGCTAAGGCAAGGATCGAGCGCTTCAAGAAATTCGCGTGGAGCAACACCCCCCCACGATGGATGCCAAAGGGCTTTATGTCCGGTGCTACAACGGCCACGCTTTAACTGATGCGGCTGCTGTTTACCGCACAACAGCGCAGGCACCCAGTCGCAAAGTTCAATCCAAGAGGTTGCGGACTGACGTACCGCGCGATCTTGACGGCTGATATGCAGAATTTTCGCCCAGAACCACTCAGACGAGTACACGCCGCCAATATAGCGCGTGTAGTCAGGGAACGAACCGTTGCGGCATAGCTGGTTGATTTCTTCAGCTTCTTCGATAGCGGTATGGTCTTTCCACAACACAAACATCGCATTGGGGTTATTGGCAAATTCCGGCAGTAATGCCAGCACATCGCCGTCATCATTAATCGGCGCTGGCGTTGAGCCGGTGGAATCGACGCCGATCCCCACCACCGCAGCGCGTTGTTCCGCACTCATCCTTGCGACCACAGCTTTTATCGCCTTTTCGAGCGATTCAATATAGTCGAGTGGATGGTGGCGAAATTGGTTGGCGGGCGCATCGCAAAACAGTCCTTGTTTCCAGCGCGGATAGTAGATGACTTCGGTATCTAACTCCTGACCGGTCACACAATCCACGGCGAGCGAACGCACCGAGTCACTACCAAAATCCAGCCCGATTGCAATGGGGTTCACGCGCATTCCCTATCTCCTGTTATATAGATTTCACTGCTAACCAACATAGGAAATAGGCACCCTTTAGCGTGAGGATGGCTTAGCTACAAGTATGTATTTTTCAGCTATGACTTGCTTTTATGTGACTCGCATCAAAAGTTTTTATTGTTATTGAATTGCTAAATATATGCACAAAATGGCTGTATTTTTCTGGTGTGATTTTGCTCTCTATTTGTTCTTTAATTAGCCGCTACAACTTAGCCCGTCCTACACAACGACCTTACATTGCAGCGTGATATCAATATGTTTGGTATTTGCTGCGCTAAACCCCCTAAATTCGTACACCTAGCTTTGCGTCGTTAAACAGCATGGTCTGTATGACAAATCTGCTACATAAGAATGACGAAATTGGAGAGTTAGAAATATGCATAAATTCACTAAGGCTTTGGCTGCCATTGGACTGGCTGCCGTTATGTCACAATCCGCTATGGCTGAGAACATGAAACTCGGTTTCTTGGTTAAGCAACCGGAAGAACCGTGGTTCCAAACGGAATGGGCATTTGCCGATAAAGCCGGAAAGGATTTGGGATTCGACGTGATTAAAATTGCCGTTCCTGACGGAGAGAAAACGTTAAACGCGATTGATAGCCTTGCCGCCAGCGGAGCCAAAGGTTTTGTTATTTGTACGCCAGACCCGAAATTAGGCCCTGCGATTATCGCCAAGGCGCGTAGCTACGATTTAAAAGTCATCGCGGTCGACGATCAGTTTGTGAATGCCAAAGGTAAGCCGATGGAAAATGTGCCATTGGTGATGATGGCGGCCAGTGAAATTGGTGCGCGCCAAGGACAAGAGCTGTGGAAAGAGATGAACAAGCGTGGCTGGAAAGTGGACGAAACTGGGGTAATGGCGATTACCGCCGATGAACTGGATACCGCACGTCGCCGTACCACAGGCTCAATGGATGCATTAAAAGCGGCGGGCTTCCCTGAAAAACAAATCTATAAAGTGCCGACCAAGTCGAATGATATTCCTGGCGCGTTTGACGCGGCTAACTCCATGTTAGTGCAGTATCCGAAAGTTAAAAACTGGCTGATCGTTGGCATGAATGACAACACCGTTCTTGGCGGCGTACGCGCAACGGAAGGCCAAGGATTTAAAGCCGATAACGTCATCGGTATTGGTATTAACGGCGTGGATGCGGTTAGCGAACTTTCTAAAGCCAACCCAACGGGCTTCTACGGATCTTTGTTACCAAGCCCCGATATCCACGGTTACAAGAGCATCCAGATGCTGAATGATTGGGTGACAAAAGACGTTGAGCCCGCCAAGTTCACGGCGGTGACCGACGTGGTGCTAATTACACGTGACAACTTTAAAGAAGAGCTGAAAAAGAAAGGGTTATAGCGGCAGGCTTTGATTTAAAGAGAAAGGGATCTCGCCTTTCGCGGGCGAGATCCTCCCAATTCACGATTTTAGCCGCCTGTTGCCTTTGGTCGCAGGCTGGCAAGGAGAGGGGTTATGACCTCCAACGTACCCTATTTGGAATTCCGTCATATCGGGAAAACATTTCCTGGGGTGAAGGCGCTGGATGATATTAGTTTTAGCTGCCAAGCCGGTCAGATTCATGCCCTGATGGGCGAGAATGGCGCAGGGAAATCGACGTTGCTGAAAATTCTCAGCGGCAGCTATACGCCGACGCAGGGTGAAATTGTGCTTAAAGGCGAGTCGGTTCAATTCAATAAAACCACCGATGCGCTAGATGCTGGCGTGGCCATTATTTACCAAGAGCTGCATTTAGTGCCTGAAATGACGGTGGCTGAAAATATTTATCTGGGCCAGTTACCGGCCAAAAAAGGGTTTGTGAATAATTCACTGCTGAATTACGAGAGCCGTTTGCAGCTTGAACATTTAGGTTTAGATATAGATCCGCAAACGCCGCTGAAATACCTCTCCATCGGACAGTGGCAGATGGTTGAGATTGCTAAGGCGCTGGCACGAAATGCCAAGGTCATTGCTTTTGATGAACCCACCAGCTCGCTGTCGTCGCGGGAAATCGAACAGCTATTTCGCGTGATCCGCGAACTTCGGGCGGAAGGGCGCGTGATTATCTATGTGTCGCATCGCATGGAAGAGATCTTCGCATTGAGCGATGCCATTACGGTGTTTAAAGACGGCAAATATGTAAAAACGTTTGACGACATGCAGCAGGTCAATCATGAGTCGTTGGTTCAGGCCATGGTGGGACGTGATTTGGGTGATGTTTACGGCTATCAGCCGCGTGAACATGGGCCGGTTCGTCTCGCGGTTGAAGAGGTGTTGGCGCCGGGTGTTAAGCAGCCGGTTTCGTTGCAGGTCAAACAAGGCGAAATTGTTGGGCTCTTTGGATTAGTCGGCGCTGGCCGTAGCGAACTGATGAAAGCACTGTTTGGTGTCACCAAAATCACGCAGGGAAAAGTGCTGTTGGACGGGCATGATATGCAGGTGCGCAGCCCGATAGATTCGATACGCCAAGGCATGATGCTATGCCCCGAGGATCGCAAAGCAGACGGCATTATTCCCGTTCACTCGGTGCGCGAGAATATTAACATCAGCGCACGGCGCAATACGCTAACCGCAGGCTGCCTGATAAATCATCCGTGGGAAGTTAAGAATGCGGATCAACGCATCAGTGCGCTAAATATCAAAACCCCAAGTCCAGAACAACTGATTATGAATCTCTCCGGTGGCAATCAGCAGAAAGCCATTTTAGGACGCTGGCTGTCTGAAGATATGAAGGTCATTTTACTTGACGAGCCGACGCGCGGCATTGACGTAGGCGCTAAACACGAAATCTACCATGTGATCTATCAGCTGGCAGAGCAAGGTATTGCCGTGCTGTTTGCATCGAGTGATTTGCCTGAGGTGCTTGGCCTTGCCGATCGCATCATTGTTATGCGTGAGGGCGCGGTGTCTGGCGAGCTGCTGCGTGAAGACGCCAGCGAGGCCAAAGCGCTGGCGCTCGGCATGCCCGGTATATCCACTTCCTCTCATGCGGCCTGAAAAAGTCTAGGAGCAGAATTATGTCGAGTGTCACGTCTACGCCGGCGACGGTTAAAGCAGGAAAAAAGGGGCTTCATCTCAGCCGCATTTGGGATAGCTACGGCATGCTAGTGGTGTTTGCTGCGCTATTTATCGCCTGTTTGATTTTTGTGCCTAATTTTGGCTCGTTTATCAATATGAAGGGGCTGGGGCTGGCTATCTCAATGTCGGGCATGGTGGCCTGTGGGATGTTGTTTTGCTTAGCGTCGGGTGATTTTGACCTATCAGTTGCCTCGGTCATTGCCTGCGCGGGCGTTACTGCGGCTGTGGTCATTAACATGACAGAAAGCCTGTGGATCGGTATTTTTGCCGGTTTGTTGCTGGGCGCGGTATGTGGTTTGGTGAATGGTTTTGTAATTGCTCGTTTAAAGATTAATGCGTTGATCACCACGTTAGCCACGATGCAGATTGTGCGCGGCCTAGCCTACATTATTTCAGATGGTAAAGCGGTGGGTATTGAAGACGAACGCTTTTTTGAATTGGGCTATGCCAACTGGCTAGGACTACCGGCACCGATTTGGATAACCGTTATCTGTTTTATTCTGTTCGGTTTCTTGCTGAACAGAACTACTTTTGGGCGAAATACCTTAGCGATTGGCGGTAACGAAGAGGCCGCTCGTCTAGCAGGGGTTCCGGTGGTGCGTACCAAAATTATTATCTTCGTGTTGTCGGGGTTGGTATCGGCGGCGGCGGGGATCATTTTGGCTTCGCGCATGACCAGCGGTCAGCCAATGACATCCATTGGCTATGAGCTGATAGTGATCTCGGCCTGCGTGCTGGGGGGCGTATCACTCAAGGGGGGGATTGGCAAAATATCTTATGTCATCGCGGGTGTACTGATTTTGGGTACGGTAGAAAATGCGATGAATTTGCTGAATATTTCACCGTTCTCTCAGTACGTGGTACGCGGGGTTATCTTGCTGGCAGCGGTAATTTTTGACCGCTACAAACAGCTCTCCAAGAAAAGTCTGGGGTAATCCCATAGGGGACAAAATTTACGCCTGAAACGTGATATGAAATAGGGTGAGTCCTGATTGTTAAGTTTAAATTATAGATAATTACTTATCTGCTTCACATTTTTACAGCAATTATGAGCAGCGTTTTCGCTGCTCTGTAAACTGATTAGGTGGTTTACTAATGGATGGGAGGGACGATGTATCAACGTTTAACGCAGGACCCACAACCAAACCCCTTATTACCGGGATACAGTTTTAACGCTTATTTGGTCGCAGGATTAACGCCGATTACTGCAGATGGACCATTAGACTTCTTTATTGATCGTCCTGAGGGCATGAAAGGCTATATCCTCAATTTGACGATCAAAGGTGAAGGCCGCATTTTTAGCGGCAAAGAGGGAGAAGAAACGTTATACAGCAAACCGGGAGAGTTGCTGTTATTTCCACCGAAAGCCAGTCATTTTTATGGACGCTCATCGGAAAGCGATTGTTGGTATCACCGCTGGGTCTATTTTCGTCCGCGCGCCTATTGGGCCGACTGGTTGGAATGGCACAGTCAGGTTAACGGCGTAGGGCACATGGTGCTGCCTGAAAATACATTGCTAGAGTTTGATCGCTTGTTTGCCAATATTGAGCAAACACACAAATCGGGTCGTCGCTTTGCTGAAGAACTGGCAATGAATTTACTCGAGCGGTTGCTGCTGCGCGCGATGGAAGAAGATCCTCAGGCACCGCAGCGCATTATGGATGCACGTATTATTGAAGCCTGCCAGTTTATTACCGGCAATTTGGCCGATGAGCTGCGCATTGAAGATGTGGCGAAACACGTTTGCTTATCTCCGTCGCGACTTGCACATCTTTTCCGTGAACAGGTTGGCGTGAATATTCTACGCTGGCGTGAAGATCAGCGGGTTATCCGCGCTAAACTGCTACTGCAAACCACTCAAGAACCCATTGCGACCATTGGCCGTGTGGTGGGCTACGACGATCAGCTCTATTTTTCACGCGTATTCCGCAAGCGCGTTGGTGTTAGTCCGAGCGATTACCGTCGTCGTAATCATGAAGTTAATGATTCCTCATCGATGAGCGCGGGAGAGCGCCGCCAGAGCGAAAGACAGAGTACGTTGCTGAGAGTTTAGGTAAGTGACAATGTCACTTTTCTTGTTTTCTCTGATCATAAACTCCTGCTGTTTTTTGCTCTCCAATATTTTAGTTTTGTTCCGCTATGCGAGTGCCACAGTTGCTGTGTTCGCATAGCGGAGTTCTTGTTTAATAATTACCCGCCTAATCAAGATCGCACCAAGATCGCACTGCGTCCCCTTGCTCCTTGTCCTAAAACAGGCTATCAAATAGCACTATCTTAATATTTCGATAACAATGTATAAGTTGAAAAGATGATCTAAGGTCGTCTCTAACTCTTTTTATTGCTAGGGCAGCGAGGTTTTGTATGGCGGATTCAATTCGTGTTGGGCTGATCGGTTATGGCTTTGCCGGTAAAACGTTCCATGCACCGTTGATTGCTGGCACGCCGGGGCTAACATTAGCGGCGGTTTCAAGCAGCGATGCCGAGAAAGTGCGCGCTGATTGGCCGGGAATGACGGTGGTGGGTGAGCCAGGGCAGCTTTTTACCGATCCCAATATTGATATGGTGGTTATCCCAACGCCGAACATTACGCATTATCCTCTCGCAAAGCAGGCGCTGCTAGCGGGTAAACATGTGGTGGTGGATAAGCCTTTCACGGTAAATCTACAAGAAGCACGCGAGTTAGACATGCTGGCTAAGCAGCAAAAACGGTTGTTGTCGGTGTTTCATAATCGTCGTTGGGACAGCGATTTTCTCACGGTAAAAACCTTACTGGCGGAAGGCGCGCTGGGTGATGTGGTGCAGTTTGAATCCCACTACGATCGTTTTCGTCTGGAAGTGCGTGACCGCTGGCGTGAAAAAGCGGGCGCGGGCAGTGGGATCTGGTTTGATCTTGGCTCACACTTGCTCGATCAAGCTTTACAGCTGTTTGGCAAACCTCAAAGCCTGTTAGCGGATTTGGCTGCGATGCGGCCAAACTCGCAGACCACGGACTATTTCCACGCCATTCTGTATTACTCCGATAAACGCGTTATTTTGCACGGCAGCATGGTAACGGCCGCTGAAACGCCACGTTATGTGGTCCATGGTACGAAAGGCAGCTACATCAAGCATGGATTAGATCCGCAAGAAGATCGTTTGAAGGCCGGTGAACGCCCACCGCAGGCGGATTGGGGCTATGACATGCGTGATGGCGTGTTAACGCTGGTGCAAGACGACATTATGGTTGAGCAGTCGTTGCTGACTATTCCGGGTAACTACCCGGCGTATTATGCCGGTATTCGCGATGCGATTAACGGTGACGGCGATAATCCAGTGTCCGCTTGCGAGGCGATTACCGTGATGGAACTGCTAGAGCTGGGGCAAGGCTCTTCGCTACAGCAAAGAGCCTTGCCGTTACCTGTTTAGTGCAGCTCCGTTATCTCTGTGCTGATACCTGTTCGTTGATGTAACGGCGAGTAGTCTCAGATAAGCCTTCTTTCGTATATTTATAGAATCACAGAAAGAAGGCTTTGTTTTTTTATTCGACCCTATGTAAATGCACTTTTTTTGGTAAGGGATGTTGAGTTATGTCTTGGCTGCAACGTTTGCGGATTGATAAGTTTTTACTGGTTCTGATTTGTGTGGTGATTCTGGCGTCGTTGTTCCCTTGTGAAGGGATCTACAAAAAGGTCTTTGAGCATCTCACCACGGCGGCGATTGCGTTGCTGTTCTTTATGCACGGTGCCAAGCTTTCACGTGAAGCCATCGTTTCAGGTATGGGCCATTGGAAGCTGCATTTGGTTGTCTTTCTCAGTACGTTTGCGCTTTTCCCTCTGCTAGGATTAGCGCTCAACGTAGTGGTGCCTAATCTTTTGAGCCCTGCGCTCTACCTTGGTTTCCTCTATTTATGTGCATTGCCTGCGACGGTTCAGTCGGCGATTGCGTATACCTCGATGGCGGGGGGAAACGTTGCGGCCGCTATTTGTAGCGCATCGGCATCCAGCATTCTCGGCGTATTCCTTTCGCCACTGCTGGTGGGGCTGTTGATGCAGACGCAGGGGGGCGAAACCGATACGCTGCACGCGATTGGCTCGATTATCCTGCAACTGATGGTTCCGTTTGTGGTGGGGCATTTGTCTCGCCCACTGATTGCCAAATGGGTCGATCGTCATCGCAAGCTGATTAATATCACTGACCGGTCTTCGATTTTATTGGTGGTCTATACCGCATTCAGCGAGGCCGTTATCGAAGGTATCTGGCACCAGATTGATGTGTGGTCGCTGCTGTCTATCGTTGTCTTCTCCACCGTGTTGCTAGCCATTGTGTTGGTTATCAATACCTTTGCGGCTCGTTGGCTAGGGTTTAATACCGCGGATGAAATTACCATTGTGTTCTGTGGCTCTAAAAAGAGTTTGGCAAACGGCATTCCGATGGCAAACGTACTTTTCCCTGCCACAGCGGTGGGCATGATGGTTCTGCCGTTGATGATTTTCCACCAAATCCAGCTGATGGTATGCGCGGTATTAGCGCAAAGATATGTCAATCGGGGGAAAAAGGTGGCCGAGGAGAAGGAGAAGGAATAGGGTGTGATTATGTCGGAGTTGTGTGAGGTTACGTCCGCCTAAAACACCGAGTCCTACATATACATCGTGCAGGCGTCCGTGTTAGGGGGGCCAATCGTGAACTGCACCCCAAAAGTTAGACGCCATCTCCGCTCCGGTTTGGTATCGCCCGTCCAGGGCGCCCCAAACTCTGCCGGTACATCCTTGTACCGGCGGCTCTCTCAGCCAAGACTTAAACAATCAATAAGACAAGATTATATTTTGTCTTATTCGTGTTAGATGAAATGCATTTTAGAGCCGCCAGCAGGGACGCTGGTGGCAGGTCGAGGGCGTGCAGGATGTACGCTCCGAGACCGGTCGGCCAAACGGCTCAGTCAAAAGCGCGAGAGTGTAGAGGTTGCGCGCTGGCAACCTCTACTCGGACGCCTACGTCAGCCGTTTCATAGAAACGTATTTGTTGATTGGCGGACGAAAACCTTCACCGTCCTAATATGAAGGTTTCAGATGAAGGCGACGTCGCGTGCGCAGGCTTAATGTAGCGCGCTAGCGCCTTAAGTATACCTGCGGTTCCCCGCACTCAGGATGCGGCATAACGCCCAAATCGGCATGATACCAACGGGTTAGCGTTTCACCGTTTAAGACTTCTTGTGGTGTGCCTTGTGCCACCAACTGGCCTTGATGCAGCAGCAGAATTCTATCGGCATACAGCGCGGCCAAATTCAAATCGTGCAGAATACAACAAACGCCAAGCGGTTCGCTGCGGGTAAGCGATTTCAGCAGTCTCAGCGTTTGCTGTTGATGATAGAGATCGAGCGCCGAGGTGGGTTCATCTAAGAACAGCCAACGCGGTTGCGGCTCGGGCTGCCAAAGTTGGGCTAACACACGGGCCAGTTGAACGCGCTGCTGTTCGCCGCCGGAAAGGGCACGGTAATCACGGTCGGCTAATACATCGCAGCCGGTTTGTGCCATCACATGTTCAACCGCACGCTGATTGTGCTCGCCTTCGCGTCCTTGGTTTGGATAGGGGGAACGGCCCATCGCAACCACTTCTCGCACGCTAAAAGCAAAAGCGAGATCGCTATGTTGACGCATAACGGCGCGGGTGCGCGCTAACTGGCGCGGGCTCCATTCTGCCAACGGCTGACCCTGTAATTCACAGTGGCCTTCGCTCGGTGGCAAAAAACCGGTCAGCAAGCGCATCAGCGTCGATTTGCCTGCGCCGTTAGGGCCGATAATCGCCACCATTTCACCGCTCTGTAAAGAGAGCGAAACCTGCTTGATCAGCCGACGCTGACCCAGATGGTAACTGATGTTGTGCGCCTGTAGCGCTGCGGGGGTAAGACGGATTTCAGATTGCTTATCCAACGTTAAACTCCTTTTGACGTAGAATCAGCCATAAAAAGTAAGGACCGCCGATCAAGCTGGTCAGCATGCCAACGGGCATTTCTGCGGGTGACACCAGCGTACGCGCCAGCGTGTCTGCGGTTAATAATAAACAGGCTCCGCCCAACGCCGAGCAGGGAAGCAACCAGCGATGATCGGCACCTAAACGCATACGTACCAAGTGGGGGATCACCAAGCCGATAAAACCAATCACGCCGCTGACCGCCACGGCTGCGCCCACTAAGACCGCGCTCAGTAGCAGAAGCTGGCGCTTGGTTTTAGGTACGTTAATTCCTAGATAATGAGCTTCTTCATCGCCAAGCTGTAAAAGATTCAGGCGGCGCGCCATCAGCAAGGCGGCAATGCTGGCTGGGAGGATCAACGAGGAGGCCGCGAGCAGCGTTCCCCATTGCGCTTGTCCTAAACTGCCCATGCTCCAGAGAGAGAACTGACGCAGTTGCTGGTCGTTGCTGATGTAGCTAAGAACGCCTACCAAGGCGAAGCACAGTGCGTTAATAGCGATACCGGCTAACAATAAGCGAGACAGCGAACCGTGTCCGCCACGACTGAGGCCGTAAATGAGCAGGGAAATAAATAGGCTGCCACCAAAGGCCGCCAGCATATGGCTATAAAGTGCCAATGTAGGCGCCAGCGTCATTGGCATCACAATCACTAGGGCAACGCACAATGATGCACCGCTGCTGATACCTAATAAGGTTGGATCGGCGAGCGGATTGCGAAACAGGCCTTGCATGATGGCACCGGACACCGCCAGCGCAATGCCGACTACCGTGGCGAGTAATACGCGCGGCAGACGAATATTCAGCCAAACCTGCCACATCGCATCATCTAGCGGTGTTTCCCACAGAGTATGAAATGAAAGGCGTAGGGCACCTAAATTGGCGGAGCCTAAACCCAGCGCCAGCAACAGGACGATGAGTACGCTGAATGCAATGCGTGGCGATGCTTTTGTCATCTCTGTGCTCGCTCCGCCGCTTCACGCAGCGCCGCTAGTGCAGCCGGTGTTTCTAAGCTAAATCCAAGCAGCGCCATATCGTCAACCACCAGAATCTGCTTGTTTTTAGCCGCAGGGGTTAATGCCATACCCGGCAACGCCCAAACTTTATCCACGGTGCCCAAGGTTTTGAAACCATCGCGGGTGATCAGAACGAGGTCTGGCGCACTGGCCACGACGCCTTCTTGTGATAGTGGGCGATAGCGTGAGAAACCTTGCATCGCGTTTTGCGCGCCGCTGGCCTTGATGATCGCATCAGCGGCGGTGTCTTGACCTGCGGCCATTGGTGTCATTCCGCCGTGGCTAAGGATAAACAGTACCTTAGTTTTGAGTGGGGTACGCGGAACGGCTGCCAGCTGTTGTTCATACTTTTGCGTGACCGCTGCGCCTTGTTTTTCTAGATTAAGCGCGCTGGCGACCTGCTGAATTTTGTGCGGTACGTTGTCGAGTGAGGCTTCGCCGCTGACGGGAACGACTTTCACACCAACATCTGCGATTTGGCGCAGCACCAAAGAGGGTTCAGCCAGTTCGCTAGCTAACACCATGGTTGGTTTTAGGGAAAGAATGCCTTCAGCATTGAGCTGGCGCATATAGCCAACGTCAGGCAGATTTTTGGCAGCGGGAAGGGTACTTGTTGTATCTCTGGCAACCAGACGATCGCCTGCGCCCAGCGCATAAACAATTTCGGTGACGTCACCGCCGACGCTAACGATGCGGTCGGCTGCGACGGCGTTCAGAGAGAATACAACCATCAGCGGTGCAGAAAGCACCGCCGCAAAGCGGCGGGCTAATGTCATGCGGCAACTCCATTCAGACGTGGCAGGCCATCAATCTGGGTGCGCCACTGTTCTTGTTCCGGCTGGCCTTCGGTACGTTGGCCGAACAGTTGGGCGATCTGCGTGCCATCTTCGGCAAACAGTTCCAGACTGGTAACAAAACCGTCTTTGGTTGGTTTACGGGTGATCCAGCTTTCAGCAATCGCGGTTTCGATTAAGTGCAGCGTGAAGCGGGAGTTAAAGATATTGATCCATTCGTGGTGTGGAACCACACGTTCGATTTTGCCGGTGAAAATCTGTACACAGCCACGGTTACCGACGAAAACCATAATCTCGTTTTGGTCCGCTTTGGCGGTGTTCAGAAGGTGGGTCAGCGCACTGTTATCCACGCGATATGCGAGGTCGTCACCGACGGCGGCAAAAGCCTGCTGGCGAGACAAATTGTGACGTCCCAACAGTTGGAAGAATTGGTGAACGTCGGTCATGGCGCGCCATTCAGCGTCGATAACCTGATTATCCACGTTGCTATTTTTGGCTTCGGAGGATGCTGGAGCGATCGTTAACGCAGGTTTTTCGTCGCTGACAAAACGGCCAATCAGATCGTTCCAAGCAGCAATGTCGGTATTCGGTGTGGTGTAGACTTTATGCAGCGCATCGCCCTGAGCATCAAAGAACTGGATGCAGTGGCGCTCGCCGTTGCGGCTCTCTTCGGTCAGCGTAAAGGCACTGGTCCAATGCTGTAAGAATAAGCGCAGATCGATGCTGCCCGGATTGAGGATCAAACCTGCATGGCCGTGCAGATGCTGGTTTTCGTAGCTGCCCAGTTGTTCGTGAACGGCATATTCGTTACGCGTAATCGCTTTAACTTCGCCCACGGCTTCAAGCGCTGCCAGTAAGGTGCGAGCATCCGCATTTAAGCGACGTGCATCATGACCCACGCGGGCATGGGTAAGTTCAGCTTCGCTCACGTTCAGGATCGCAGCCAGATCGCGGGCATATTTTCCACTGTTCTGCTCTTTGGCAGTCAGGTATTGCTCATATAGTGCAGGTTTCATCTTCTCTTCCTTTATAGGGATAGGGTGCTTAAATAAATCAATCAAACGGGTAGTGCCTATTTTATATGTGCTAAACCTCCCCCAAACTGGGGGAGGTTTTTATCGCTGCGATGCGCTCATTACCACTGATAGCTAACCAGCACCTTGCCGTTGATGCCGTCCTGAATCACGCCTTGTGATGTGTAATATTCTTTGTCGAAGGCGTTGCCCAGCACGACGCTGGTGGTCATACCGTTGAACGAATCTTTGCCTTTGTAGCTAACGTAGAAATCATTCACGCCATAGCCAGCCTGTGGTGCCGTACCGGCGTTAACCTGATTGTTACGATCGGCGAAGGTGCCGACCCAGCCCACTGAGAAACCAGTATTGCTGATAGGTACATTCAGCTGGCTGGTGACGGTGTCTGGGTTGATGTTGTCGAGCCATTCGCCGGTTTTCTGATCTTTACCGCGAGTACGGTTGTAGGCCAGATTCCAACCGAACCAATCGGTTTGATATTCCAAGGCGGCATCCCAACCCCAGATTTTGGCGCGGTCGATGTTGGTTGAGGTGGTGCTACAGTCGATACAACCAAATCCACCGTTGACGAAGCCCATATCCATGGTGACTTGCGTTTTGATGTAGTCTTTGGCTTTGGTGCCGAAGTAGCTGGATTTGAATTTCAGGGAGTCATTCGCCATCAGCACGTCATCAAAGCGCAGACCGAAACCGACTTCTTGGGTTTCATTAGTTTCTGGCTTCAGATTCGGGTTTGGCTTCCAGTAGTTCGCCATGCCTGGGCCCATCTGGAAGTGCAAGGAGTCGTTATACATCTCGCCCATGGTTGGGGCGCGGAACGCCTGCGCATAGCTACCAAATACCATCAGCCAATCAGTCGGGTTAATGGTCATGGCCGCACGGGATGACCATTTGTCAGCGTTGACGTCATCGTAGCCGTCGCTGCTGCCTTTGTAGTTGTCGTAACGCGTACCGGCAACGATATCGACAGGCAGATCGCGCAGGGTGATTTCATCCTGTAACCAGCCAGATGCAAATTTGATGTCAGCCTGTGGGAAACCGGTGGTCGCGCCGCCTGGGGTTTGTTTTTGCTTGTACGCTTCGGTGCCGTAAGTCAGCAGGTGAGACGCAAAGCTGTCAGCAAATAAACGGCTGCGGTTTTCTAATTTTGCACCGTTGGTAGTTTGCTTACGTTTTTCATAAGACGTGCCGGTTGGGCTGGCGTTGATTTTGACTTCAGAGGTATAGCCGGTCAGCTTAGCATCAAGCCAATCTTGTCCAACTGGTTTTAAGCTGTAGCTCGCCTGCGCATCACGCTGAATGGTGGAGCGGTCGGTCATCACGTTACCGGTGCCCGCGTCTTCAGTCTGCGGGTTTTTAGGCTCGCGTGCGGCGTTGTTGTAGTAACGCAGATCGCCAGACAATGATTGGTTTTCATCGATGGTCCACGTGCCTTTGGTCAGCACGTTGCTGATGGTTTCATCGTTAGGAGAATCAAAACCGTTGCTCATGCGCAGATTACCGCGATCGCGGGTGCTAAATGAGATGATGCCGTCTAAGTCATCGGTTTTACCGTAGGCGCTGGCGCCCATGCCTAAGCTATGATCCTGTGTGCCAGCGGTGCCAAACACGCGGTAACCGGTGTTTTTGCCCGGCATCAGTAGGTCTGCGGCATCGACGGTTTCATAAGAGATCACGCCGCCCAATGCGCCGCTGCCATACAGCATTGCGCCAGGGCCACGAACCACTTCAACGCGTTTGATCAATGCGGGATCCAGGAACGTCCCGTTCAAGTGGCCCGTGTCAGTGCCTTGGCGTACGCCATCGACCAGAACCAAAACGCCACGGCGATCGTAGCCGCGCATGCTGATGTCTTGTCCGTTTGCACGGCTACCACCGGAAATCGTCACGCCAGGAATATGGCGCAGCATGTCGGGTGCCGAGCTGGCGGTCAGGGTTTCAGGATCGTTGTTTTCGAGAACGGATACCATCATAGGTGCTTCGAAGCTATCGCGTTCGTTACCCGTGGCGGTGACGGTCATCGTGTTTTGCTGTTTGCTGTCTTTGCCACCGGCTGGGGTATTTCCCGTGTAGGCAATTTCTTGCGATGTCGATCCTGAAGTTGTATCAACCAAGGCTTCAGCATGCGCAAAGAGCGGTAGGGCGCAAGCAACGGCAATGCTTAAGCGAGAAGGGCTAAAGGTTGAACGAGCCAGCCTGGCGCGGGTGGAACAAGACATGGGGCAACACTCCGTATGTACGAAAACATAGCATCAGGGTTGCTGGCTGCCTTGCCTCGAGAGGCTGGGTGGCTGGCAAAGTTAATGTTTAAATTAAAATGAAAGATGTACTGATTATTTGGTCAGGATCAGCTTGCCTGATTTTGTTTGGCGCAGTTGGTACTGTTCTCCTTGATGCTGAATAATGACTTTTCCTTCATCACCTAGGAGTGTGTGGCTATCGATCACTGCCGCAGCCGAGGTAAAAAACGTGGGGCTTTGGTGGGTCGATAAACTCAACAGGTCAACAGATTGAGGATCAATATTCGGCTTTTCCATGTGCGCTCTTTCTTACGAAAAGTAAGTGAATGTTAATTGTTATCACAATGAGAATCATTATCATGAAATGTGCATGGCACGGCAAGATAATTTTTCAAAAAATGTGAACCTTTTTACGGTTTGAGCATCGGGTCAACCAGCGCGAAGGTTTTCCCGTATGAAATTTCGTCATCGATGAATTTTTGAATCATTAATGCCACATCTGCACGGCGAATTAAACCGTGGGCTTCGCCTTGAATACACTGCGCATTTCCGGTTGAGTCACCGTTGAAAAGTCCACCTGGGCGTAAAATACAGTAACGAAGTTGGCTGGTTTGCAGCCAGCTTTCAGCCAGCGATTTCTCGCGCACGGCTTGGCCAAAGGCTTTCTTCGCGCGTTCTGACAGCGTCGGCCAGCTGTCACCACAGCCGATAGAGGTGACTAAGATCATATGCGTGAGGCCGCAATGTTCAGCGGTGTCGATGATGAGGCGATTACCTTGATAATCACCTTCACGGCCACCAAGAGTTGAAACGATGCGGGCATGTTCCCCGGCTAAACGACAAACCTGTTCGACCTTTTCCGCATTGAGGGCATCGCCTTCAATAACCTGTACGCCTTTGTCGCGTAATGCCTGCGCTTGCTCAGGATTTCTCACCAGTGCAAAAAGCGGGCGCTGCTCTCGCAGGCCCAAGGTGACTAATTCTGCTCCAACGCCGCTACCAGCACCAAAAATTAACCAAGATGTCATGCGGTAGTCTCCTGTTTAGCGGCCATTTTGCTCGGTAAAGCGCGGAAAGCGGCTAACTGCTCGGCGAGCAGTACGCGATGGCTATCACGGCCGACAAAAATTTTCATCATGGCGCGACCCGCGGCATTAATGAACCAAACGGAAGCCGTATCCATGCCCATAAACTGGCGTTCTACCAGTGCGATTTGCACGCAGTGGGTGGCGCGAATATGGCCGCTCAGGCCTTTTTTACCGCGCAGGTTAAAGAAGCCGTGGCGGTGCGTTCCGCTTGGTAATTCACCTTGGAATTCAAGGATCAGATCTTCGTTATTCACCAGCGTAGTGACATCGCCCCACTGGGTAATATCATCCCAAACCGTATCAAACTGTGCGCCATCAAAAACCTGCGCGGTGGGAATTAAGCGGATAACGTCCAGAGGCGTTACGTCATAGCGCTTGGCGATATCTTCGACCGTTCCGTCTGGATTAGTGCTCAGAAAAGCGATCAGGTCGTGCTGCTGTGCGGAAGAAGTATGGCTCATGGTGTTGGCTCCAGTTGAATAGGTTGAGTTAGCTGTGTTTCTAGTAGTTGTGGAACGAGCGTTTGTAGCGCCTGCATGATATTGCTCGCCCAAAAACGGCCAGCCGGTGTGAGGCGAAAACGAGAACCGTTGACGGTCATCAGCCCGCATGTTTGCCACTGTTGCAACAACGGCTCCAGCGGAGAAGGGTTGGCAAGAACGCGCGCCAGATCGAAATATCCCACTTCGATACCGCCCTGCAAGGTGAGCCGCCAGCGATACTGATCGCTACGCGAGGTCATCATCATGATCGGTTTGCGACCTTCATCCAATTTTTGGTAATAGCGCTCAAGGCTACGTTCCATCATGTATGACTGGCCGTTTAAGTTACCGCCTGCGCAGCTACCAAAGGCTAGGCAGTCTGCACCTTGTTTGATCAGCAGGTTATACAGATTACGTTCACGCGTGGTGCGAGCCCAATGACTATTGCTGAGCTGGCGCCAGCCTTCGTCGGCTAAGAATGCTTCGCCTGTCAGATAAAAATCCCTGCGCTGGGTAACATCGGGTAGGGTGACGCGTTTGTTCTCGACGGCTTTGCCGAGCGGAGTAGATGGTAAAAGATTGAGGGCGTAGAGATCGACGCCGTCTAAAGGCAAATCGCTGACGATATCAAGGTCGGTTTGCCAATCCTGCATGGTTTGGTCGGGTAAACCAAACATCAAATCGCATACCACGGCAGCACGATCGCGCTCGGCCAACTGACGCATGAAAGCAACGGCCTCTTCGCGGGTTGCGCGACGGCCCATACGCTGACGGATGCGCGTATTAAAGGTTTGAATGCCGATTGAGAAACGGTTAGCACCCGCTTCTAGGCACGCATCGACGCGCTCATCGTCAAAATTAAGAATGCGGCCTTCAACCGTAATTTCGCAGTCTGGCGCTAGCGGCAGCAGGCGTTTTAACGCGCTGATAATTCGATGCAGTTGAACGGCGGACAGCGCGGTCGGTGTGCCACCGCCAAAATAAACGGCGTGAATTGGCGATGATTGATGCAGCGGGCTGGATGCCTCCATCTCGATCTCGCGCACTAAGTAGTCGCAGTACTCTTCGGTTGCTTCTGCTTCCAGTTTGTTTTGATAAAAACCGCAGAATTTGCAGTGCGTAGCGCAAAAAGGGATGTGTAGATAGAGCAGACGCTTGTTTCCGCTAACGCGACTGTTAAGAATGCTTTGCCAGTGTTGGTCAACGCTTTCTGGGGCGACTGGCTTTTGGTTTCGCCACGGCATAGTTGCCCATCGGTCACGGAAAGGGATGCCTTCTTCCGCGGCGAAATAGGGCGCTAGATCCAAATTCATGCGCAAATTTCCTTGGTGACTTTTTGATAAAGGCCAACATTAAATGATAATCATAATCATTTAATCAACAAGGAAATTACGATTGGATGATCTGAATCAAAACGAAATGATAATTAATACAAATAAATGGCTAAAAATAAGCCGACTCGAAGGTCGGCTTTTTATATCGGTATGAGACTACAATCGTGCGCTTACCGCATCGGCAAGTAGCTCAAGCAGGGTTTCGGTATCCTTCCAGCTTAGGCACGGATCGGTAATAGATTGGCCGTAGGTCAACGCTTGTCCCGGAATGTTTTTCTGTGTGCCTTCAACCAAGAAGCTTTCGGCCATGATCCCCACAATTGCATTGGAACCATCACGTATTTGTTGCCCAACATTGGCCGCAACATCAAGCTGGCGCCGATGCATTTTCTGGCAATTGCCGTGGCTGAAGTCGATAACCAGATGCTCAGGCAAATCAAACTCACGCAGGCTGTCGCAGGCGCTGGCGATATCGTCGGCATGATAGTTTGGCGTTTTACCCCCGCGCATGATGATATGACCGTAAGGATTACCGCTGGTTTGGTATATCGTCATCTGACCATGCTTATCGGGTGATAAGAACATGTGGCTAGAGCGTGCAGCACGAATGGCGTCAATTGCGATGCGCGTATTGCCATCGGTGCCATTTTTAAAGCCTACTGGGCAGGAAAGTGCAGACGCCATTTCACGATGAATTTGGCTTTCCGTGGTGCGTGCCCCGATAGCACCCCAACTGATCAGGTCGGCGATATATTGACCGGTCACCATATCTAAAAACTCGGTTGCCGTTGGCACGCCCAGTTCGTTCACTTTCAACAAAAGTTGGCGCGCTAAGCGGATACCGTGGTTAACCCGATATGAACCGTTGAGATCGGGATCGGAGATCAGTCCTTTCCAACCAATAACGGTGCGCGGTTTTTCAAAGTAGGTGCGCATGACAATTTCCAAGCGATTTTGGTATTTGTCACGCATGGTGGCTAAGCGCTGAGCATAGTCAACGGCAGCATCAGTATCATGGATAGAGCAGGGACCAACGATAACCAGCAGGCGTTTATCATCACCACTCAGAATTCTTTCGATTCGCTTACGTGACGCCGTCACGTTTTCTGCAACCGTCGATCCAACAGGCAGTTGTTGCGCCAGTTCTTCAGGCGTAACAAGGGTGTCGATGCGCGCGGTTCGCAATTCATCGGTCTTATGCATAACCATCTCTAAATCTGTTCTTCGCTACGGCAGGAGTACCGGGAAGTGATGACGATCACAATAAAGCAATTGACGGACAAATCAAGAGTGTGTTGTTCGTTTTATGTACAAATAACGTACTTTTTTACTAGTACATGTGTACATGGTGATGTGCATCATGTCTGAGTGTCTATTTTATCGACAAAAACACGCCGTAATGTTCTGCTGAAAGTATGACTTCTTTGCGGATTACGACCACGATAAAAGCGTTTCATTCGTCACCAGCATGAACTTCAACGCGCCGAGGATAAATGTCCAACAAGGTATTCTATTATTAGAGGTTGTTGGCAGTTTGCGCTGCAATGAGTACCGGCTTCAGGACATGTGTCCTGTCTTTAGTCAATGAGAGGAAATATAGTTATCACCATGAAAACCGAGAATAAAAACAATCAGTGGTTGAGCGTTATTGAGTTGGTGACAAGCGACAAAACGCTTTACTCGTTGCTGAAGTATTGTCCTCTGGAAATTTTGCGCTGCTGGCAATTAAGCCAATTTTCTGCGGGTGAGTTAGTTTGTCGGCAAGGAGATATTTGTGGAGAGTTTCATCTAATCGTACAGGGCGAGGTGGATGTATTTACCACCGCTGATGATGGCCGCAAATATTCACAGGCTCGGTATAACAAAGGCGATATGTTGGGCGAATTAGAAATATTTGAGCAACGTCCTTATATCTGTTCTGTAGAAGCGATAGGCAATGTGACTTTGCTAACGTTAACTCGAGAGGCGTTTTGTTGCTGGCTGACGTTAGATAACTATTTTAATCAAAAAATCTTGCAGTTATTTAGTCGCCAGTACTATCAGCTGTCTAAAAAGGCCGGCGAGGATACGCTTTATTCGTTACATCAACGTATTTGTTTAGATTTACTACAACGGTTCCAACACCAGGGATCCGATAGCAGCAAATGGATGCTATTTAATAAACAACAGCTGAGCGAACAATTTGCGGTTGCACCACGCAGCATCAACCGCATTTTGTTTGAACTCCGCGAGAAAAATATTATTGCGATTAACGGTGAGCAACTTCAGGTTATCGATCCTCAACGCTTACTAAAACAGTCAGAACAATAACGAGTGACTCATAGGGATATATTATGACTCAGCGGCAACCCCATATTCAGTTAAGCCAAAGTATGACGCAGGCGCGTTATGCATTATTGCCTGGCGATCCAAAGCGCGTAGAACACGCAGCGCAATTTTTAGAGAATGTCGAGGAGTTGGGCTGCCATCGAGAATACCGCGCGTTGCGTGGATGGTTTCGTGGAGTGGAAGTGTTGGTGATGTCAACCGGTATGGGCGGGCCTTCGACGGCGATTGCCGCTGAGGAACTCAACCAAATCGGTGTGACAAATTTAATTCGTATCGGAAGCTGTGGCGCGATGCAAGACCATATGCGTCTGGGTGATTTAGTTATCGCTCACGCGGCGGTGCGCGATGAAGGCACCAGTGATGCCTATGTTAAAGCCGCGTATCCCGCTTGCGCAGATGTTAGCTTGGTTAATACGTTGGTTCAGCAGGCCAAGCGGTTGGAATACACAGCCCACTGCGGCTATGTTCGTAGCCATGATAGTTTTTATACCGATCATGAGCAGGAAATAGACCATTATTGGTCAAATAAAGGTATCTTAGCCGCTGATATGGAAACCGCTGCGCTTATGGTTGTTGGCGCGCTACGCCATATGCGAACGGCATCGATCCTGAATGTGGTTGTCGAGCATAATGCCTGCCTTACTGAAGGGATTAATGACTACCAGCAACAAGAAAAATCAGCACAGCAAGGTGAATCTCGCGAGATCCTTCTTGCGTTAGAAACTGTGTATCAAGATAGTCTCGAAGGGAGGCAATAATGGATTTTTTTAGTATCACAAATGTGATGGTTAATATCCCGCTGGGCGAGGGTGGCTACGCGCTCTCATGGATTGAAGCCATCGGTACCATATTTGGTTTGCTATGCATCTGGTTTGCTAGTAAAGAAAAAATTATTAACTATTTATTTGGGTTAATTAACGTTACGTTATTTGCCGCAATTTTTTTCCAAATTCAGCTATACGCAAGCTTATTACTTCAGGTTTTCTTCTTTGCCGCCAATCTCTATGGCTGGTACGCATGGAGCCGTCAGAACGAAGCTAATGAAGCCGCATTAAAAATACGCTGGCTTCCACGCAATAAAGCCATAATGCTGGCGTTAGTATGCATCGTAGCTATTGCATTGATGACATTCTTTATCGATCCGGTATTTGCGGTACTGACGCGTATTGCAATAAGCGTGATGCAATTCTTAGGTCTTTCCGTTGTGATGCCAGAGCTTCAGCCGGATGCATTCCCGCTTTGGGATTCCGCGATGCTGATCCTCTCTATTGCTGCAATGGTATTGATGACGCGGAAATACGTTGAGAACTGGTTGCTGTGGGTGCTCATCGACGTGATTAGCGTGGTGATTTACGCCATCCAAGGCGTCTACGCGATGTCGCTGGAATACATTTTACTGACTGCTATTGCCATCATGGGGTCAGTGGCTTGGATTAAGAGCGCCAAAGCACATGGCTCTGCGCCATTGAGCTCGTAGGCGACTTAATTGAATTAACTAAAGTTAATCTTAGTGAAAAGGCTCTATGGTAATAGGGCCTTTTTTGTTTTCTATATAATGTATATCTGTTTTTATTTTATCAATTGTATTTTAAGTAGTTCTCTTGTGTCCATTAAAATTAGCCCAAGCATGTTTTTTCCTGAACCGTCACCTCCGTCAGCCCAGTAAGCGTCGTTTGATGTATGTTCTACTAAATGAGCATCATTTGTCGCTAACAATAGTTTTCCTATTTCTTTGTTTTGACTGAATTTGTTAAAAACAGCAACACGCATGACATCATCTTTGATACTTTCCCAGTCATCACGAAGCTTATTTCTCCTATCTCGTCCGATTTTCGCTACCTCCATAGGAGATTGTGTTTGTAGAATAGATAGCCTCACCGTTTGATCTAAGAATTTAGCTGCCTGAAAATAATGTTCTACCGTTGGCCAAAAATGATCACTTAATGTAAATCCATAAGGAGAAAAATTAGAAAGATAGCCGTAGCTATCATTGTTACGATAAAATTTTATCAGACTCATATAATTCTTGGAACTCCAGGTTTTCTATCGTTGATAGATTTTCCTGCGATAATAAGAAACATACACTTGTCTATTTTTTTTACAATCTCATTAAGATAGTCACTATTCATTTCTTCATTTTCAGTTTTTATAGCATTAGATGCTAATAAAATTTCTCTTAGTAATGTCTTAAAAATAAAATCCTCATTTTTCAACGTAATCGTCATGTCCTCCAAGAACAGAGTTAATTTTTCAAAAGCAGTTTCATCAATTTTTTTTCCAAAATTAAAGGATATACAGAATCAGTAGTTTGCTGTTTTAGCAAATGTAGTAATTCAGTTTGAGCATTCATTTACTTACCTATAATTGCAGTGTTTGGAATACTTAGATGTATGGTTACTTCTTGATGGAAATGAAACAATGACATGCCAGTCTATCTGCTAATACTGCTTGTTAGTTTTTATAGAATTCATAGCACCTTTAATCATTCATAATACTACATGTATTTACTTTGATTCTCTTGTGTGTTTTTAATCAAAATCGATCAGCTAAAGATAATTGAGATATTAGCACTTATATATAATAAACCCTGATATGTTATCTGAGGTTGATAAGTTTTTTTTAATTGCACTATCAAATAATTGGAGGAGATTATCATTTTTATAACAAATGTATGGCGTGATTTTCTCATCTATTACATCAAGTATTATCGCCCAGTCATCTAACGTGGATATTTCGCTGGATAAAATTCTTTGTAATATTCTAATTTTATAATTGCCTTCAATAAAAATATGCTTATCAAACTCTGGATACAAACATACATATTCACATTCTTTATATTGCTTGGGGAAAATGGAATTGATATATTTCGGCGCATCCCCAATGCTAAACCTGACACCTTTCCATAAGTATTCTTTCGGTTCTTTACTGAAAAATTCCCCAGCCCATTCTATTTGAATTTCTTCAATGTCTGTGAGTTGCAAAAAGATATCTTTTTGTAAAACAAAAATAAACATAAATTCCATTACTTTTTACCTCCGATTGGAAATCGTGTTGCACTAAGTCTCATCCATTTATCACTAACATACTGAAAAATATGCTGATGAGGATTAACATGATGATGAGGAGTACCATGATCGCCCCAATGTACTTCGCTCCACGGAACAGGTTTACCATCTGCAGATGGCCATGTATTTTCTGGAAACTCGGCGCTTTGCCTATAAATGGTACCATCTTTAGAACTTGTTTTCCCACCTAACACTGTATGTGATCTTCCTTCTGCATCTGGGTGAGGTAAAGGAATATCTTGACCGTTAACGCGGTGTTTATCTAAAGGGATTGGATTTCCATCTGCATCTTTAGGTATATATACATCAGGGATATCTGGTTCGCCATTTTGGGCTGTTCTATTCTCTGAACCAGTTGAGTTTTGCTCAAATAGGCCTAATGGATCAATGGAGCTAATTGGATTAGCCGCTACATACAAATAAAAATTCAACCCAGCCGCCAACTTCAGCGGATCCTGCGTCAAATACCGCTTCATGGTTGGGTCGTAATAGCGGTTTAGATTGTAAAAGAGCCCAGTTTCCCTGTCGTGATACTGTCCGGCAAAGCGTAGGGGATTGTCAATGCCGGCGCCGTTGTTAGCCTCGGTTTTTATGCTGCCGAAGGCGAGGTAGCTGCTTTTCCACACCGCTTGCCCGTGGGCGTCGGTCAAGCAGTGCGGTGTGCCGAGGTGATCGTTTTGATACCAGTATATTTCCGGCTTTTGTCTAACTGGTAGGCTACGGTCGGTGTGGCGGTGCTCTTGATAATAGTCGTATTCGAAGCTGTGATGACGGGTCATCGCCAACGGTTCGAAGCTGTTGGGGCGATAAATATAGTTGTGGTAGTTTTCGCGGTCGCCTTCCATTTGCGTGGCTAATCGATGGCCGCGCCAGATGAACAGGGTGGTGATGTTGTTAACGGTTTTACTTAGGCGCCGATTGAACGCGTCATAGGTATAGCGGGCGACTTTGCCATCGGGCATCTCGGCTTTGATTAATCGATGCTGGCAGTCGTAGTTAAAGTGCTTAACCAGCAACAGCCCCGCGTGTTTTTCCACGCTTTCGCTGATGAGATTACCAAACCGGTCATACTCGAAACGTTTTCCGCTGTAGTGAGCCAAGCGGTTGCCCGGCGCCACATTTTGCGCATCGGTGCGAAACGCGCCATACACGGGGTTTCCTGCTGCATCCCAGCGGAACGTTTCTGAGTTGTAGCCGTCAGGCTCGCCATTGGGGGCGTCAACCGCGCTGAGCCGGCTTAGCGAGTCATACTGGTAGTGTCGTGCTTCGTTTCCCGCCGTTTCTTGCAGATTGCCCTGCGAAGCGTAGCGATAACGCTGTTCCCAAAGGGCGACGTTAGGCTGTTCGCTGCGGTAGATTTTATGCAGATTACGCTGCCCGCGCGGGCTGTAGCCATAGCGGTTGACCAAACCGTTGCCTTGGTGGTATTCATTCAGGCGCTGCTGCGGGTTATAACGGAAATTCGCCAACGGTTGCTGATTGAGCGTGATCTCCGCCAGGTGTTGGTTCTGATAGTGATATTCCAGCCACTGAAAATCGGGCAACTGGGTGCCAACCAGCCTGCCGCATTCATCATAACGATAGCGCTGTGTATGACCATTTTGGTGCTCGGCGCTGAGTCGGCCAACGGTGTTATATTCGTAATAAAGCAGCGTAGCGCCTTCTTCTACGCTAACTAACTGGCCTTGTGGGTTGTACTGGTAAGTGACCGTATGCCCATCGGGCAGGGTTTTGAGCAACAATCTCCCTTTTGGATCGCGCTGGTAGGCGGTGATAAATGGCGGTTCATTATGCTGATTGCCGAACTCTTGTTTTTCAATCAGATGGCCGTTGGCATCGTGCTGATAGGTAGTTTTAAGGTTATCAAAGCCAATTTCTTCGCATAGCCTACCGTCGGCATCGTAGCGCAACTGATAATGCTCGCCTTTGGCATTGGTGATCTCACTGACCTGCAAATGCACGTTGTCGTAACGATAGGCGAGGGTATCGCCATTCGGTAGGATTTTGCGGGTGAGTAGGTGCAGCGGAGCGGCATATTCATAACGCGTTTCATGGCCTTGCTCATCGATAAAGCGAGTGACTTTGCCATAGGCGTTATATTCATAGCGCTGCGGTTTTTCATCGTCCTGCTGGCAGAACACCATTCTGCCTAGCGCATCGTATTGATAGCAGTTGACTGCGCCTACATCGCTACGGATCGTTTCAGGATGGCTATTGAGGCCAGAGTAGGTGTATGCACGTTGGCTGCCCGAATGAGATTCAGCCACCATACGGCCCAGTGCGTCATAGCTGTATTGCTGAGTTTGTCCGTCAGGTTCAGTGACGGTGGCCACTTTGCCCTGCGAGTAATAGGTAAAGGTTGTGGTTAGACCGCTAGGGTCGGTGGCTTTCAGCACGTCACCTTGCGGGTTGCGCTCACAACGCCATACCTGCTGATGCGGAGGTGCACCGCGTCTCTCTTCGAACAAATGACCCGCTAGCCAGCGGTATTGGGTCATGACTTGGCCGGGTTCAGCTTTGGTAACAAGTTGGCCGTTATCGTTGTAGAAGTAGCGCGTGACCTGACCCAATCCATCGGTGTAACCGACGCACAACCCAGTGCCATTGTATTGCCAGCGCTGCTCAATACCCGCTGCGCTTTTGCTGTATATCAGACGAGCGCCGTCATTATGCTGGTATACCTGCTGGCTACCGTCCATGCGCGTCACGGTGACCTGCTGTTGCTCGGGACTCCAACGGTAGCGGTTGTTGAGTTGACCAAAATTACCAAACTGGCGTATGCAACGCAGATGGTCATCTACCTGCGCCCATTCCCAATTAAACTCAGCGCCACCTGCTAGCCGGCGCTGGGTGATGACATGATCGTCACGATAGCAATAGTGTTCGCGTTCGCCTAAGGCATTAGTGGCCGCAATGAGCTCGCCAGTGGAATTGTACTCATAGCGCATCAAGGTGCGGAATGTGTTCCAGACTTGCTGGAGCCTATCCTTTTGCTGCAAATGCACGGCGGTGATCTGCGCTGCCGTTGAGGATGAATATTCGAAGCTAAGGCGTGCTTGCGCGGTATCAGACAGTGAAATCAGTCGATTCTGTTTATCGTAGAACAGGGTTAACGTGTTGCCATAGGCATCGCTGATGCCGATAAGTTTGGCGTGGTCGCCTTCGCGATAAAACTGATACTGCCCTTGCCCGTTAGCGAAGGTTAGGGTGTAGCCATTGGCGATGATATTGCCATTCAATCTGGCGATGGAAAGATTAGCCGCGCCGGCAACGTTGACGACTAACGGGGCATCAGGATGAGGCAATGGGAAAGTGGTGGTACGATGCTCATCGTCGTGCCAAATGACTTTTTCACCTTCAAAGGTGAGTGAATGAGAGAGGCTATGACGCCAGCCAAAGCCTAAATCATGGGCGCTGTTTGCCGCACTGCTGCGATAGCAACGCTTCCAGGTAAAGGGCAACCAGCCTGGAAGTGTACCGTCGGCGAGCGTCAATAACTCTTCGCCGCTCATCATGGAAACCGGATCGCCGTCGGTGGCGGTATCTCCGCTACCCTGTGAGCGATGGCCATCAGGTCCGATACCACCGTCACCGCCGAGCGGGACTTTTTCCTCGATCTCGATTTGATGCGTGCTGGCGTAATCACGATTAAGTGACACATTGTTCAGGCGTTCAGGGCTTTGCACGCTGTGCCCGGTCGCTTTTAAGTGACTCGCAGCACTGAGTTTTTTTATCTCATCGAGATGTTTGCTTTCTTCGACGGCTTGTTTCATTACCTTCAGCAGGTCTTTGACGTCACTCATTACCTTGCTGCCGGCACCAATTCCTTTTGCCACGAGACGTTCCTTCTTATCACTTAGTTTTAATTGTAAACATTGGCGTAATTATCTGAGAGTGCTGGCGCTAAGCGATGACGCCGCTAGCGGTATCGAGCACATCCAATAGCTGGGTGGCTAATCCACCGGGCAGGGCCAAATACAACGCACTCATCACCAGCATTTGGCCAAAGGCTTCGCCAAGCGCATTGGTGATTTGCTGTGGTGTTAACAGTGAGATATAGCAATAGAGGGTGTTTACGAGGATATAGAGCATAATTTCGTCACTTAGCAGCGTGAGCGTATCGGCAATCTCTTTACCACCGGCTTCAAATTTAGCCTTGAACTGTTCAAGACCCTCAGCGGAGAAATATTTTCCAAGCTCGGTGAGATTACACTCACTCACCCAGCTCCAGACCTTTTTCAACGTGTCGTACAGGGTTTTTAGCTGACCGAAGATGCCTGTGATGACGTGACTCATCACTTCAACGCTATCAATTTTCCCGTCATTTTTGGCAAATTTGGCCCATTCAGCTTGCAATGAGGTTGTCCACTGCGTTGTTAGCCATGTAATGCATTTATCAACAAAGCCCTGATAGGCAGTGACCAGTGAGCTTCGTAGGCTATCCGGGATGTCAGGGGATACGGCTAAAACGTAGTAATAGCCTGCTTCGCAGGCTGGAATGGTGACGGTTGCTTTGCCTTGCTCGTCAAATTGACCAGAGCTGATGACGTCTCCGCCCTGCAGATTGGCATTGTGCCAGTCGGTAAAACCCGTGGTGGATATATCTTGAATCAAGGAGCCGCGAAGCCGATAGGGCGTAATCGTGTCATTCTCGTTGTAAATTCCTTTATGTTTGAAAAGCTTGAAGGGCGAGTTAGGAATAGGGATAAATTTGACCGACTCGAATGCATGCGTGAGGGTAATGGTTTTTTCCACGTCCTTAGAGCATTGCGTAAAGAGCGGTAGGCCTTTGTTGTCTACGCTGCCAGTGGCTAACGTCATGTCACCAGACTTAACCTGCTGATCCATATTCAGCAGGCTGCCCCAGAAACGATCTTTGTTATTGGCGATATAGCTTTGAACCGTTCTGCCCATATCAGTCATAACCTTGAGATAGTTAGTCTCAGCATCGGCGATTATTTTAGCCGGATCAGGCCTGTACATTTTGCAGGCTGCCATGGACTTCCATGGGTATACATCACAGGATGCCTCAAAATCATCTGACATCGTTTTATCCCTTTTCTAGTTCAGTGATGATACGTTGAATAAAATCAGCACGTTGGCGACGTTCTGGCGTGAGCAGTTGATTCAAACGTTGGCGCAGCACTGGTTCTGCCCAGCGTGCATAAATCATGGGATGCTCTTCGCCCAGCATTTGTAGAAGATTATTGACCTGTGGTTCGGGATTTTTGGCGGCCATTTTTTCGATCAGTTCTGGCGGAATATGCCACCACGGAGAAGTGGGAATACCGGCGTCACTGTCGATTGAGCAGGTGAAAGTCTTTCCATCCACCCAGTAGTCTGAGAATGCGGAGAGAACGGTATGCCATTTATCACCGATGAATTCGAGATGCTGCTTAAAATAGCGGCCGTCCCAGTAGCGGAAAAACACAGCTTGCCCATTGGGCATGAACACCTGTGTTAACCCCGCAAGATGTTGGGTGATCACAGACTCGGGAAGCGGAGAGCGTGCGAGCCAACCCCATGCAGGCGTGGCATGCTCTTCTACCCAGGTTAAAAAGGGGCTGTAGGGTGATAGCTCAACCAGCATTGGCATAACTGGATACCAGTTAGCATAAGGCGTGTCGGCATAAAGGCCCTGTGGGGTGTGTTTCCCATCCAGCGCGTAATAGGCCTTGAGAGCCGCGCCACCATTGGTGCTGGCTAAAATGGCATAGAGCCGAGCGCCGCTGGCTTCGGTATTTTTTATCCAATGCGGAACACTAACCACGTCTTTTTCGGATGAACGATCGGTATTCATTTACCAGCAGCCTCCTGGTTTTAGCATATCGTCAATAGACGGTGGTTTATTACCCGAATTACCAAATCCGCCACTAGAACCACCACCGGCACCAGAGTTGCCAGAGCTTCCAAAGCAGCCATCAGGGCCGGAGTTATGCTTGTCGGTGCCGGTTCCGCCGGTTCCACCAGTTCCGCCAGTTCCGCCAGTTCCACCAGTTCCACCAGTTCCACCAGTTCCACCAGTTCCACCAGTTCCACCAGTTCCAC